>DAORDI010000286.1:0-7373 GCA_035345895.1 Leptospiraceae bacterium | reverse complement strand
TCTCTGCTCATCTCTTGTCCTGCTGACAGTCCATTGTTACCTGTCCACTATACACGACAAGGACTTTCCCGTCAGGCTGTAGGAGTTCCTACAATTCACAGTTGAGCCTGTTTTTGTGTGAAGCGCGTATCACTCAGGTGTGCCGTTCGCAGGAGTTCCTACAATTCGCAGTTAAGGCTGTTTTCGAGCGAAGTGTGCATCACACAGATGAGCCGTTCGCAGGAGTTACTACAATTCGCAGTTAAGACTGTTTTCGGAGGAAGAGTGCATTTCTTTAGGCAGACCAGTACAATTAAAAGTCTTCATCAAGAAGTTCACGAAGGGACGGGTCATACTATTCCCTATTCCCTTTTTCTGTTCTTCGCGGTTTATTCGCTTATCTGTTTTCATTTCGCATCAGCTCTGCTTCCTGCGAAGCGGGATAGGGATGGTTCGGTAAACTCACAACAAGTCGAGACGTGGAAAAAGATTTGAGAATACAATTTATTGACTGAAGCCATTAGATTTAAGGGAGGGAAAAGTAATTGTTCTGCATAATGCAACTTGACAAAGTCGCATTCATATCATTTAACAGAATCATCGCATTCTGAATATTTTCAAGTATCAGTCTTTGGTCTTTTGTAGCGGCTGTGATACATAAATTTCATCCGGAATATGGAATTTTTTTGATGAGATTTGGCTTTGTATTCGGCCATTGTATTCCTTTCAGATTTTATATGGGACGGGCTAAATCCTGGACACTGGAGAAACAGTGCAGCGAATCTTTCAGTAGAAGAGGAGCACTCTGTTGTCCACCTGTTCTGCAATGTACAAGTTTCCGCTCGGATCAATACTGACTGATGTAGGATAGTACAGATTGCTCGCAGAAGGAGCCAATGTGCTTCCATTTCCGTCATTCCCGCCTACAGTGCTGGTAAAACTTCCAAACTGGCCATAGACTCTGGATGCAGTTGTGCTTCCCGGTATATAATAAAGAACTCTATTATTGTAATAGTCCGCAACATATAAATTTCCAGTCTTATCGAGAGTTATTCCCAGAGGATTATTCAGAGTATTTGCTGAAGCTCCCCCGTTATTGACTGTATTTGAAGTGAAGCTTCCCAGCTGGCCGTAGACTCTTGTCGCAGTTGTGCTGCCTGAAGGATAATACAGTACTCTGCTGTTGCCTCGGTCAGTGATATACAAATTCCCGCTTGAATCAACTGCAGCTCCAGACGGGTTGGTTAAATTATTTGCTGACGGGGAACCGCCGTTATTCGCCGTATTTGAAGTGAAGCTTCCCAGCTGACCGTAGACTCTTGTCGCAGTCGTGCTGCCTGAAGGATAATACAGTACTCTATGATTCCCTGAATCAGCTACATAAAGATTATCTGCAGAGTCCAAGGCTATTCCGTAAGGATTGTTCAAATTATTTGCCGAGGGTGTACCGCTGACGCAGGAACCGTTATTATTCTGAGCCCCTGCAGTACAGGTGTAACTGCCATTCTGTCCATACACTCTTGTCGCAGTCGTGCTTCCAGATGGGAAATACAGCACTCGGTGATTGGATGCTTCGGCTGCATACAGGTTCCCGGCCGAATCAACAGCAATCCCGCTCGGATAAAATAAAGCAGTCGCAGATGTGCCCGAAGCACTGCTCGTAAAACTTCCTGCCTGACCGTACACCCTTGTCGCAGTTGTACTGCCTGAAGGATAATACAGCACTCTGTTGTTCTGATAATCAGCAACGTATAAATTCCCGCCTGAGTCTGCAGCTGTATATCCAAATGCATTTGTCAGATTGTTTGCAGAAGGACTTCCTCCGTTATTTGCAGTACTGGAAGTAAAACTTCCCAGCTGTCCGTACACCCTGACTGCAGTAGAACTCTGCACACGTAAAGTTATACTGACTGAAGCAGTTCCGCCTGAGGCTGTCGCTGTAATTGTATAAATTGTACTTGCACTCCAGGAAGATGCCGTTCCGCTGATTACACAGCCGGAAGAAATACTTAATCCAGCCGGAAGCGAGGGGCTGACAGAGCAGCCGATGACTGTACCTGTCAATGTCGGACTGATTGGAGAAATTGCACTTCCGGCAAAAAAATTGTAAGAGGTCCCTGAACTGTAAGTTATTGTAGGAGAACTTACTGAACTTCCTGAACCGGAAGAATTTACAGAGGATAAAATTCCGGATATAAAGAAAATTCCACCGGCCGGTGTCGAGAAATCAAAGGCAGACTTATCAGCCTGCAGACAATTCAGAAGGAATAAAAACAGAAAGCCTTTGCAATAAAATAATCTCTTCATAAATATAATAACAGTTCATACGTTCTTTTTTTCAGAAAGCAAAAATGAATCTATGAGAAATTTTTTTTTAAACAGAATAAGAGTTCCTGATTCTGAGAATCAGATCGGCTGCGGAAAATGCCTGTACTGCGGCAAAAAGAGTTCAGAAACTCCCGGAAGGGAGAAGGTTTCCGGCATTCGCAGACATCGCCTTGGGTCGGCGACATCTGAATACTCTGAATGCCGAAAAGAAGTATTTTTTCAGACCCCCAGTTCCCTGTAGAGTTTTTCTCTCAGTTCAGAAATTTCTTTCAGAAGAGACTGTTCTGAATACACAAAGGTCTTTTCCTCTCCGGTCTTCCTGTTCAGGATGGAGAGTTCATTTTTTTCGAAAAAGTTTTTTCCGGCTGTGATTCGGACAGGAAAACCCACAATCTCAGAATCCTTGAATTTGAATCCCGGTCCCAGATCCCTGTCATCCCAGAAGACTTCCACTTTGTTTTTTTTCATTACATTGTATATCTCTTCCGCCTTTTTGTTCTGTTCGTCTCCCTTGGTGATGCTCACATAGGAAACTTCAAAAGGAGCAATGGATATCGGCCAGATGATTCCCTTCTCATCGTTCGACTGTTCAATCACTGTCGCCATTGTTCTGTTCACGCCGATTCCGTAACATCCCATTGTGACAAGAGACATCTTTCCATTTTTATCAGAAACTTTAATATCAAAAGCCTTAGTGTATTTCTCGCCCAGCTTGAAGATATGTCCTACTTCGATGCCTTTTTCCTGAACGATGGGTTTTCCGCAGGAAGGACACGGATCCCCTGTTTCTGATTTGGCAAGATCATGAAATTTTATCTCTTTTCCGTAATCCCTGTTCAGGATATATCCCTTGAAATGAAACCCTTCCTCATTTGCGCCTGTGACGTACGGCACATCGGGCTGAAGAGTGGAATCAAAGAAGAACTTTATTTTTTCAGGAGAACTGAACCCGGGACCGACATAACCGGCGACAAGCCCGAGAGACTTGCATTCTGCATCTCCAAGCGGTCTCAGTTCCAGTGTGCCCAGAAGATTGTTCAGTTTGACCTCATTCAGCTCCCTGTCACCTCTGATGAATACGATGACATTTTTATCATTATCCGCTTTCAGATATACAGCTTTCACGGTTTCCGAAGGATGAACGGACATAAACTGCGCCACTTCTTCAATTCCCTTTTTATCCGGTGTGGAAACCTTTTCGAGTTTTGCATCGGATCCAGCCTTCTTTTCCAGAACAACCGGAGTCTTTTCCACATTGCCGGCATAACCGCAGGCCCCGCAGATGGAAAGGGTTTCTTCACCGATAGGAGAAATCACCATAAACTCTTCCGAGCCCGATCCCCCCATGCTTCCTGAATCTGCCTGAACAGGCACAGTCTTCAGACCGCATCTCTGGAAAATCATCCTGTATGTTTTTCTCATTACTTCATAAGTAGAATCTAATGATGCCTGATCCAGATGGAAGGAATACGCATCCTTCATGATGAATTCTCTCGAACGGATGACGCCGAATCTGGGTCTCACCTCATCTCTGAACTTTGTATGAATCTGGTATACATTCTTAGGAAGATCCTTGTAGGATTTCAGAATAGGTTTCATCAGATCCGAAAAAGACTCTTCATGAGTAGGACCGAGACTGTAATTTACATTATGCCTGTCCTGAAGACGGAACATTTCCTTTCCCATTCTTTCCCATCTTCCGCTTTTTTCCCAGAGCTCTGCAGGAGTGAGAATCGGAAGAACAAATTCCAGCGCGCCGGAACCGTCCATTTCCTCACGGACAATATTTTCTATTTTTTTCAGTATACGGAAGCCCATCGGCAGATAATGATACAGACCTGATGTGCTTTTACGGATGAGACCGGCTCTAACCATAAGTATATGAGATGCAACAACGGCATCACTTGGATTCTCTTTTGTTGTAGGTAAAATATAATCTGAAGCTTTCATTATTCGACAAACCGCATAAAATCATAAAATGTGACAAATAGTCCAAGACCCAGAAGGAAGATGAAACCCAGCTTGAAAATTGTTTCTATCGCCTTCGGGGGAAGAGGCTTTCCTGTGACGGCCTCATACAGATACAGGACAATATGTCCTCCGTCTGCTACGGGAATGGGAAGAAGATTCATAATCATCAGTGCAATGGAAATTCTCGCAAAAAAATCCATGAATGCCATAAATCCCTGCTCAAGGCTCAGCCCCGCCACATGGGCAATTCCGATTGGACCGGACATATTCTTCTTGACGGAGATCATTCCTGTCACCATCATCTTGATGCCCTGAAGAGAATAGGATACATTCTGATATATTTTATAGAAGGACAGCTTTACTGCATCAAGTGCTCCGATAGGATTCTCAGGCTCTTCAAAGTCCAGTCTGACCCCGGGACGGAATCCCAGAAGCCCGATCGGCTTCAGACGGAAAGAAGATTTGTATTCTCTGCCTCCGACCTCCACTGTGTCCAGAGGAACAAAGGCTGTCTCTTCCTCGTCTCCCCTTTCCTCCAGAAGATAATTTTTCAGATCATCAAACTTTTTATATACAGTTCCGTTGATTTTCAGATTCTGAAGTTTCTGGTCGATCTTAGGATCATAACTCTGGATGGTATATTTTTTTACATTCAGCTCAGGAGTTTTTACATCTGTGATATTTTTGAGCTCCAGAATATCAGCTCCGAGCACTGGAATTTTCACTGTTTCTTCTCTTTTGGAGTAAGGAGTCAGGAGAGGATAGTTCTTTCTCAGAACTCGGATGGAAACCGTCTTTCCCTGGTATTTTCCGAGAAGCGCCTGAAGTTCTCCCACTGTGGAAACTTCTTTCCCTTCCACATCCAGAATCTCGTCTCCGTCATTCAGATAGGCAATTGCTCTTGCCTGAAATGTCCCCATCCTGCTTTTAGGAGCATCCTCTGTTTCCTTTCCCGCAAATGTCGTTTTCAGAAAATGCTTGAACTGCTCGGAGTAGGTAAAATTGACAGTGATCCTTCTTTTTCCATAAGGAGATACACCGATGTAGGCAATCCCGTCCTCAGTGATTTCAGGAAGAAATTTGACTGATTTTTTATTCTCGCCGGTCTGCACTTCCAGTGTCATTTCTTCGCCCTTGCTGAGTCCCACTGTGGCGAAAATATCCTCAAAAGTATCGGTCTTGATCCCGTTGATGGAAAGAATCTTGTCACCGCTTCTGATTCCTGCGATATATGCCGGCGAATCCGGCGCATATGCAGGATCAATGTAAACCCTGTTGTTCGGAGGCACATCCCCCAGGAAACCCAGCACAATGAATATCAGCAGTCCCAGGACCAGGTTGAAAAATGGGCCTCCGAGCACGGGAATCATTCTCTTCAATGGAGGTGTGCTCAAAAGTTCGCCGGGTTTTTTATGGAGTTTTCTGGAATACTGATCACCGCGGAACATCACATATCCGCCGATAGGAATTGCAGTGATCTGATAGACAGTTCTTCCGATCCTTTTTTTCCAGACACCTTTTCCATATCCGATGGAAAAAATTCTGGCTTCCACTCCGACAAGCATTCCGCAGAGAAGATGGCCGAGTTCATGAATAAAGATGCAGATGCCGAGCATCAGTACAACGCAGATGATGACTAATAACATAATTTACCCGCAGTCCGTTTTGTGAAGCTGTTCAGCCTGCCCTATTTACCGAGTAACTGCCTATTTTGAAAATTAAGCTGACCTAACACCTTTTTTTTCCATGACCAGTTTTCTGGCAAGTGAATCTGCTTCCAGATATCCCTGCAGACCGTCCGGATAAGAGACCGGGATTTTTTCGAGCGCATATTCGATGAGTCTTGTAATTTCCCTGAATCCTGCCTTTTTGGAAAGGAAAAGCTCCACAGCGGCCTCATTTGCAGCATTGAATACTGCTGGAGCCGTTCCGCCGATTCTTCCGGCTGCATAGGCCAGTTTCACGGCTGGATACTTCTGATGATCCACATCCCTGAACTGAAGATTCCGGAAACTGTGCGGCTTTCTTTCGATGAGAAGGGATGGGACAGGGGCCGGATAAAACATTGCATGAGCCGCCGGAAAGACCATATCCGGATGAGAGGAAAGCATCTGTGTGGAACCGTCATTCAGTTCGATGATTCCGTGAACGATGCTTTCCGGATGAATCACAATTTCGATCCTGTCGTACGGTATGTCAAAAAGATAATGTGCTTCAATGACCTCCAGAGACTTGTTCACAAGACCTGCAGAATCCACAGTGATCTTCGGACCCATCTTCCAGGTAGGATGGTTCAGTGCTTCCTCCACTGTGACAGTTTCCAGTCTTTCCGCAGGCCAGTCTCTGAACGAACCTCCCGAAGCAGTGAGGGTCAGTGCACGGATATCCGATTTCGACTTGTGTTCGAGAAGCTGAAAAAGCGCATTGTGCTCCGAGTCCACTGGAATGATCTGAATCGGATTTTCCCGGAGAAGTTTTTTAATGTAAGGACCGAATGTGACCAATGTTTCTTTGTTTGCGATTGCGAGTTTCTTTCCTGCCTTGATGGCCGCAATTGTAGGCATCACACCCACTGCACCCACTACGGCAGTCACCACAGTGTCCACTGCTTTTTCGGAAACAATCTCAGAAGAAAACTCATTTCCATAAAGAATCTTAGTATCTGCATATTTATTTCCGAGCACAGACCTGTCTGCATCCTCTGCAGAAATGACAGCTGTTTCCGGATGAAACTCGTTGATGATCGACTTTGCCTTGTCCAGATTCTTATGCACCTGAAAGGAATGAAGACGGAAATGATTCGGAAACCTCCGAAGAACCTTGATTACAGAATCACCGACGGAGCCTGAGGCTCCCAGAAGAGAGATGGAATTCATTTCCGGCAGTAGCCGACCAGATGCAGCTGATTTGTCCAGGAAAGAAAACCCAGCTTGGTTTTGAAGGTTGTTCCGATTTGATCCACTTTTCCGTCAGGACACTGCCTGTTCAGTGCATCCACTGCCTCTTCCACATAATTTGTATCACTCGCAAACCATAAGATTACGAACTGTTCTGAGTCTGCACTGATTTTTTTTGCTGAGCTGTATTCCTGAAAT
>DAORDI010000285.1:0-7414 GCA_035345895.1 Leptospiraceae bacterium | reverse complement strand
TTTCTGAAAGGAGAAGGTTTTTGAAATAGTCTGTGTCGAATACAAACGGATTGTCCGTAAAAGATTTTCCATTTGATTTTCCCAATGTGTGGGCTCCAGAGAGAGCAGTCATTTCCTGAACAGACAGATTCATTGCCCTGAAAAGACCTACTAAGTTTTCATAAGATATTTTACTGTCCGGAGGAACAGAAAGTCCTTCACAGTAATCAGCTTCCTTTCTTCCGTATCTGGAAGGAAGCTCAGGCCCTTCACATTTCTGAAGAGCCGCTGAGCAGGCACCGTACAGAAGATCCGGGAGACTGATCCGCATTTTTCTTTCCTCTTCAAACTCTTTCCTGTATTTAAGAAGATTTTCAGCAGTTTTTCTGAATGCCTCATGTTCAGGAAGAGCCAGTGCCTTCAGATCGAAAATGTATCCCCTGAATCCTCCCTTTCCCGTTTCCGGATTGAAAGTAGAAGCATCATGAAAAGCCATTCGAAAAAGAGACGGAGCCTCGAGAGGTGAAATCTTGTCGTAAATAAATTCTGAAAAAAGGGAACATACATTGGAACTGTTCTGTTTTCTGATTCCTCTGATTCCGTACAGTATATGAGTTCCTTCCTTTCCTTTCAGTTCAGCTTTATGACTTCCATATATTTTTACATCATTCTTCATGATATTATATACAGATTCAGAAACGAGTATGGGGACTCCAGCCTGTTTTGTGTATGACTCGATTCTGCTTGCGAAGTTTACGGAGTCCCCGATGGCAGTAAACTGTCTTTTGGATGAATGCCCGATCTCTCCTACAATGAGATTTCCATAATGAATTCCTATTCCAATCTGAAACTTTGTGTCAAAGTTTTTCTTCAGATATATGTTCAGCTCATTCAGGCTGTTGACCATAGAAACGGCAGTTCTGACTGCAGCTGATGCTGCCATATATGGAGTCTCTCCGTTCAAACCGAACAGCACCATCATCCCGTCGCCGATGTACTTGTCTATAAAGCCTCTGTTTGCTCTGACAGAGTCTCCCATTCTCGCAAAGTATCTGTTCAGTATGTGCACTGCATCGTAAGGAAGTGCCTTTTCCGAGAAGGAAGTATATCCTCTGATATCTGAAAAAAGCACAGCAAGTTTTGCTTCTCTTCCGCTTGTGTTTCCGTGTTCCGCGACTGCAGACTGCATATCCTCAGTATCATTTACAAGTCTTCTGATTTTTATATCCGAACTGGGAACAGTCTGGCAGGCAAGTCTGATCTCATCCTCGAAACCTTTTGCCTTTGCGAGTTTCTTTTCTTTTTCATTTCTTCCAGGAAGATTTTCGAGTCCTTTCAGCACTGCAATCCTGCATGTGGAACATCTGGCATGACCTCCGCAGGCATGGAAATGCGGAATTTCATTTTCCAGCGAAATCTGAAGAATCGATTTTCCTGCTTCTGTCTCTACTGTCTTGTCGTTTTCAAATTCGATTCTGATCATGCTGTATCCTAAGCTCTATTTTTTTAAGAAAGTCTGCAGGTCAAGATTTAATTCATTACTGACTCTGTTGTCCGATTTTTTTGCCTGCATCAAATGAGTTTTCTGAACAGAACAGGTTTGACAATGATCCGTATTTCATACAGGATTCATTTTTCGGCAAACCTGATTTTATATATATAACCTTTGTTTCCCACGCCGACATCCTTCTGTCCAAGTATATAGACATCACCGGATGAATCCTGAGCAAAACTGTTGATATGCTTGAATTCCGCAGGAGGATTTTTCTGTTCCAGGGTTTCATTTTCCCAGACACTCCCATTTTTTCTAAGAGAATATATTTTACCTATCCAGTCTCCAAAAATATACCATCCGTACTGTCTGGATTTTTTATCGGCTCGGTATGCATATCCTCCTATGACTGAGATTCCTTTTTCCCTTCCATATTCATGAATGGGGGGAGTGAGTCCTGAATCGGAACAGTTTTTTTCGAAGCAGTGATTTCCCTCTTTGATTCTCCATCCGTAGTTTGCTCCTTTCCGAAGGATGTCAATTTCTTCATATTTATCCTGACCGACGTCACCGATGAATATTTCTCCGCTCACCCTGTCCATACTGACCTTCCAGGGATTTCTGAGTCCATAAGCATAGATCTCCGACTTTTTGCCCTGAATGACTGGATTGCTTTCCGGAACGGAATACGGATTTCCGCTGTTCACATCAATTCTTAAAATTTTCCCGAGCAGATTTGACAGATCCTGAGAGTTTCCCGTTTTACCGTGTCTGTCTCCCGCACCGCCTCCGTCGCCTGTTCCTATGTAAAGAAACCCATCCTTCCCGAAAAGAATGCTTCCCCCGTTATGATTCGATTCAGGCTGTTCTATCTCCATAATGATTTTTTCAGTATTTAATATCTCAGAACCGGAATTTTTCATTATGAACTCGGATATTCTTGATTTATGCTCGGAACCTTTTTTCTCTGAAGATGTGCTGTAATAAAGGTATAACTTTCTGTTTTTTACATATTCAGGATGGAATGCAATTCCCAGAAGTCCCTTTTCCGAATAGGAAAAAAAGGACTTGGAGAGTTTTCCTGAAACTGAAAAGACCGGTTCTTTTTGGAGAGTCTTGTTTTTCAGCAGTCTTA
The DNA here is from genome assembly GCA_035345895.1 of Leptospiraceae bacterium. Classification (GTDB taxonomy): domain Bacteria; phylum Spirochaetota; class Leptospiria; order Leptospirales; family Leptospiraceae; genus DAORDI01. Next base: position 4,808 of record DAORDI010000285.1, on the reverse strand, counting down.
TATTTCCTGTCTGTTCAATAATATACATTTCATCGGGGATTCCGGGAGGCACGGCTGCTCCTACAGGCGAGATGAGATCATTTGAAATTTCCTCGAGAGTAATTTCTTCAGCATTGAGCTGATTTATCTGTATCGCCGAAAAGAATATCAGAAAATTCAGCAGGGTGAATAATTTTAGAAAGGATGTCTTCATGCAAGCATTTGCTTCTCTTTGAAATGAACGTCAAGAATTATTCTTGCAGTCTTTTTCGCCTTAATTACAATTGCAGAATCCAATTTCAAAAGGGGAGTCTATGAGCTTCTTAAAAATTAAAATATCCGCTGACGGTGATGATCTGAATGTATCTGCTGAATCGGATGAGGATTTTGAAAAGAAATTTACTGTAAGCGGGAAAAAAAAAGACATCCTTTCCCGATTCAATTCCATTTATGATATTATTGAAAATAAAAAGAAAGATGAATATGACTCTCTGAAAAAAGACGTAAAGTACCTGAGCGGACTTTTCATTGAACCTATTGAAGATGAAGTTTCAGATGCAGATAAAATCAGATTCATCATTGACTATAAGCTTGCAAAATGCACATTTGATCTTCTGGAAGCGGACGGAAAGCCGATCTGGCTCAATTCTGAAGTCAGTTATATGGTGGGCGAGGGCGAGCCTGAAAAAGAACCTGAGCTTGAACTTAAGACACTTTTTTCCATTTCGGATGTAACTGCGGATCCGGAAAGAGCCTGCAAGACAGCATCAGATATGTTTGATGATGCAGAGTACTATGATATGCCCAAGTCCAAGGTCAAAATGCTTGAGGAGCTGGAAAAGGATGTGATTCTGATCAGTGCTCACGGTGAACTTGAAGACGACTTGAGCGGTGAGATAGGGATTAATGATGAATCCATTACATCGGACGAAATGGAAAATGTGAGTGCAAAGCTTGTATATTTTGATTCCTGTCAGCAGGGAGTCAATACTGATTTCCTGGAAGCATTTCAGGAAGAAGAGACTGCGCAGTACTATACTTCACCGATCACGAGCAATGATGCAGGGGATTCTTCCACTAAGACAATGACCTGGTTTTTTGAAGATGTTCTGAAAAACGGGAACCCTGTTTCTGCGATGGCCAATACCAGGAAAAAGCTGTACAAGTTTTATACAGACAAAAAACTTCATGAACTTGTAGTACTGAACAAAGCTTTTATTTTCAGAATGTACGAGTTTGTATCCGAAGAATAGGGAAGCAGGACAGACGATATGCCGGTCGGTGAGCAGCGTCCAAGTGCGCGTGTTGAACAGACCCGACGAATTGGAGCGTTCCCGGAGCCTGTTGAAGCTGTCAAAGGGAACGCTCTGTAAATCAGTAAGTAACTCACGTTACGCAAATACGATATGCTATCTAGATCCTGTAATTTTCAGAAAGCATTAGTAAAATCTAATGGATCAGTAAAAACGGGATTTTTAAGGGCAGAGCCCTTAAAACCGCCGGTAGGCTCTCTGCCAAAAACGCCCCACCTGCGTAAGGTGAGTAAGTAAGATTATTTACTGATCTTCAATGCAGTTGCTTCAAAATATCTGGTTTTAATTCCTCCCTGAGGTGCAGCTCCTTCCTTTGGATTCACTGATTTTACTGTCCCAGGCTTGCTTTCTATGTTCAATTTGAACGATCCGGGCATCTTGTCTTTTTTGCCTGCAACGGATTCAAAGTTCTTTTTGTCAAACACATAAGTATCATACTTTGCTCTCATCACCCTTCTGTCCGGTTCAAAAAGAATCTTTCCATTCTCTTCACGCAGCTCTTCTTTTTTAATCTGCAGGGTAATATTTTCCGCACTTAAGCCTGCCGAAGCAAGCAGTGCCGCCGCAGTAAAAATCATCCATTTTTTTTTCATAAAAACCTCTCTAAACTGTTTTTCATTAGACTGACTGAGTGAGCAAAAAGCTGAAGATTTTACAGTTCATTTCTTACTCCCGGACTTTTTCTTCAGAAGATCCTTGAGCTTTCTTTTTTCTGCACTGTCCGAACTTTCTTTTGAAAACTGTTCCACTGCCTCGTTTATGACATCCCTGATCTCAGGTATATTTTTGAGCAGAGGAAGAAGTTCAATGCATTGTCTGAGATTATCAGCAGAATTCGGTTCCAGTTTTACTGCCTGTGAAAAAAGTCTCAGTGAGAATTCCTTGGGCGGGAAAAGTTCTGTATATTCGGAGTGGAAATAACCCAGAAGTCTGCAGAGCTGGCCTGAAGAGAAATTTTCAATATTTATATCTGCACATACTTTTTCTGCTTCCTGTTTTGTGCAGGCTTTTTTTCTGACGGCAAGAAGAGACAGATTGACCAGATGGGTGAGAATACTGTGCGAGTCCGGCATTATCTTCAGGATCTTCAGTGCTTCCGATTTTATCTTTTTGAATTCTGCGGATTTGATGCTGTAGTAAGATCTTACTGTCGGAATAGCTTCAAAATCCTCGCACATCCCTGCATAAGCCAGCAGATCGGGTTCTTTCAGTTCTCCGGAGACCAGTCTCTCCAGAATCTTCTCTGCATCGAATGTATGACCTTTCCAGAGTATTTTTCTGTTTTTGTCCAGAATGAATACTGTCTCTCCCAGATTGTCGTATATTTCAGAGATATACCTTGTATATACAATGTGATCGACTTTTCCGATCGGCAGATCTTGAAAATTTTTTTCTATTCCTTCTGATTTGCCTGCCGCCTTATCCGGAACATAAACTAGACTGAAGACAGAAACTTTTCCTGAATGCTTCGTCTGGATGCGCGAGAGGTAAGGGATTTTGTTCATCCATCCGGGCTGTCCCAGACTGAATGCACTTACTGCTGTATACATTTTTCCGAAGGTACCCTGTTTTTTTCCCAGCCATTCTGCTTCTTTCGGTTCTTCAAAAATTTCTCCCGGAACTCTGACTGAACATGAGTTCACTACCGCGTCCATTTCTCCGTCATCCGGAAAGATTTGCAGCATCTGTGCAGCACGTGATCTGAGTTCGGCTTTTTCAGTCAGATGTCTGCTGAGACGTCCTTCGATTTCTCCGAAGCTCTGGTAAATCTTCTTCTTGTCCTGAGCTGCCGTTTTGGGATTGAATCCTTCCTTGGCATTGTGTATGTATGAGTCCAGGAATTTCCCGACACGAATTGGATGCCCTTCCCAGAGAATATTTCTTTCACCGTCGATCAGGAACATTTGCGGGTAAGAATCTATATGAAGTGAACTGTAAGTCTTTGCTGGCAGAATTCCGACTGTGTATTCTATTTTACTGCCTTTGCCTGAAAGAAATTTATCTACAGTGCTCTGATCTTCATCAGTGACTGCAGCCACCGCAAGAAGGTCTTTATATTTTTTCTGAACCTTGTTCATATCAGGGATAATGCTCGTGCAGATTTCGGAACGGCTGGAGAAAATTGTCACTCCTGTCAGTTTTTCTGCCCCGATTTTATCTGCCTTCAGAAGCCATTTGACTCCTTTGAGTTCAGGCAGCCTGTCGCCGGTCTTAAACGCTTTTTTCATAAAAAGCATTGCACATAAGGCAGATTTTCTGTCAACTCTTTTATGCCGAGGGAGATTCTGTCCGGGCTGGACGACCGCCGCGATTTCTGAGAGGACGAACGGCTTTCAAAAATCAATAAATAAAATTACTTACTTTTCCGGCCGCCTGCATCTGAATCCCGGTCAGTAAAGAAAGGTTTCAAGCCTGTCTTTAAGGCAGAATCTGAGAAATCTTTTTTGCGAAATCCGCTGCGTTTTTCATATTCAGAATCTCTGCTTTTTTCCTTTCAATATCTTCTGTCTGCTCATTGCATTCCAGTGCCTTTTCATAATATTCCAGTGCCATATCCAGCTTATGCAGGGATTTCAGAATATCCCCGTAATACAATATATTGCTTACACTCGGATCGGTCTTCAGAACACTTTCAAGACTGCGGAGTATGAATTCAAAGGGATGCACGTCTTTACTGCCCATCTGCAGGTCAGAGAGGAGAGAAAGCACCTGTTCATTATTCAGATATGATATATCCGCTAAACCGCATACTGACTGCATTGCCTCATAACCCAGGTCTTTTGCATAAATAGAGAGAATGGTTAAAATCTCCGTATCTGCAGGATTTATGCTCAGGACTCTTTCTCCAAGCTTCAGAAGTTTATCGAAACTCTGCTCTGAAACAGGATCATAATCAGCCGAAAACTCTTCATCCATCTGAAGAAACATCGCTCTGTCGGAGCAGTGATCCAATATGTCTTTTTCAGTTCCGTTTTTTTCCAGAAGATGAGATATAATGAAATGAGTATGAGCCGCTTTTCCCGACCAGAGCAGCACATTTTCCGAATTTAAAAGCGCCGTGCAGCCCTGCCATGCGTCTTCATCGGGAAGACAGATCTTGCAGACTTCTTCAGAGACTGCACCGACTGGGTAACTGATATCATCCGTATGACGTTCCAGAAATTCACTGATTTCTTCAGACGGTGCAGAATTTTTCGTAAGTCCAATGACTGTAATTTTATTTTTAAATTTTTTATGAACTGCCGAGATATGCGGAAAAGTATTCAGAGATTCTCCGTTTTCGAGATCCCAAAAATCAATCAGAGAATACCCGGTTCCGATTTCAGCTGAATCCTTCAGCCAGCTGATTTCGCCCAGATCAGCATATTTTTCTCCGGGCAGAAGGATCGGATAGTTTTCCAGAATTTCCAGTGCATCCTGATCATCCGGAAACATTTCCAGATATTCACGTGCGAGGTTTTTCATTTTTGACTTGCGGTTCAGTTTTTCAAGACTGCCGTTTTTTATTTCATTGAA
>DAORDI010000284.1:0-7445 GCA_035345895.1 Leptospiraceae bacterium | reverse complement strand
GAATCTTTCATAAAAAAATCTCTCTTTCAAGGAAGCTCCTTGCAGAGGGCGGGGAAGATGGAACTCTTCTTTGTCTTTCTTGAATTGATAAAATCTCTCACTGAATTTTTCAGTCTTGTCTCATTCGAGCTGATGAGAGTTTTCAAGGATTCAAGAGTGTATTTATCATCAATGAAAGAGAGTGATTTGTAATCTTTAAGTGCGCCCGCACTGTAAGCCTTCATCAGATCTGAATGCACTTCCTCTATTTTCGCAGGTCTGGTTTTCTTCAGCACCTTGTGAATTGCAGAAATTTCAGGAGCATCTTTTTCTGAGTCGAGACCCGCATGATCAACTGCTCTGAAAAAATATTTCCATCTGTAATAAAAACTTTCTTCATGACGGAGAGAATGAATCATCTGTTCAAAAAGTGCTCCCTCTCTTTCTGTTTCCTGAACCGGTCTGTTGGATACATAGTCAGGAAAGTCCTTTGCCAGTTTTTCGGAGAAGTCTTTTTCTCTGTCTATGACCCATCTTTTGATGGAACCTGCCTGCATATAGTACGCAGGATTCTTCACTGAATTAAACAGAATTCTGTACCTAGTTGAGCTTCTGTATTTGGATTCCTTGGTGGGGGACGCAGGAAGTCCTTCTGTGAATTTTTTTTCTTCATCAGGACCGGCTGCTTCAAAGAAACTGTATACAAAAGATTTTTCCGGTGGAAGGATGAATCCAGAAGGGCAGAAATTGGCAAGCTTTGACATTGGCGCAGAAAGGGAGTCTTTATGAGCGGAGTTTCTGATCTCATTAATGAGAAGTATATGTGCAGTTTCCAGTGCATTTGCACGGGCACAGGTTAGAGCATGTTTGCCTTTCTGTTCCTTACAGGGCAAGGCTGCAATCGGATCTCCTAAAAGTGTTACAAGCATCATTCTGTCCGGATCAGGAACAATTTTTTTCAGCCATATATTGGAGGATTCCACATTTTCGAGCGGAACGCTCATATCAATATCCTTCAACGCATTTTTTGTATCAATTTCAGCAAGGTTTCTCGCAGATCCGGTAGGAACTGCTCCGTAAAGTTCTTTTGCACAGGATGCAATGACTGCTCTGGCTTTCTGAAGATTTTTGCTTTCTTCAATTGATTCCGGCGTATTTGTCTTGATCAGTTCACCCTGAACTTCTTCCCAGCTTTTGTCGGCTATCTTGAATTTAATATAATTTCCTATCCCTGAAAGAGACGTTTCATTTGAGCAGAAATCCTTTGTGACTGCACTCAGCTCAGGGATACTGCCAATTTTTTCCAGAGAGGACTTTAATGCTTCCTCGGATTTCGGGATCTCACCCAACTGCATATTTCCTGCTGTTGCGCATCCATATGCCAATATCAGAATTGAATAATGAAAAAATTTCATAGTAGCCCCATTGTTTTGCTGTTTTGGTTTTTATTTTCGAACAGATAAATTCTTTGAGAGACTGCAATGCAGTCTCTCAAATGAGATGCGGTTTTTTTACTGTTACTTGTCCAGTCTTTTTTGAACTGCTTCCATAAACTGGAATGTATCCAGCTGCTTTTTGGCAGGAGCATTACTCAATGGGATCAAGTCTTTAGTCATTTCGCCGGACTCAATCGTGTCAATGACAGCTTTCTCCAGTCTTTCTGCGAAATTCTGAAGATCCTTGTTTCCGTCCAGTTCCCCTCTTTTATGAAGAGCACCTGTCCAGGCAAATATAGATGCCACAGAATTTGTAGAAGTGGTTTCTCCCTTCTGATACTGTCTGTAATGTCTTGTCACTGTTCCGTGAGCAGCTTCATATTCATACTTTCCTTCAGGAGAAACAAGCACAGAAGTCATCAGTCCAAGTGAACCGAATCCGGATGCAACCATATCACTCTGAACGTCGCCGTCATAATTCATCAGTGCCCAGAGCATTCCGCCTTCATTTTTCATAATCTGTGCAACGGCATCGTCAATAAGATAGTATCCGTACCAGATGCCCGCCGCCTTGAATGCTGCTTCGTTTTCCAGAGATACTTTGTCAAAGATGGCTCGGAATCTTGCATGGTATTTTTTGGAAATAGTATCCTTGGTAGCAAACCAGAGTGGAACCTTTTCTGAAAGTGCATATGCAAAACAGGCCTTTGCAAAACTTTCAATAGACTTGTCAATATTGTGCATTGCCAGGGTCACTCCGGAAGACTTGAAATCATGAACAAGAATTCTCTGCTCTGCTCCGCCTCCTGCAGGTGTATATACCAGTTCCACTTTTCCTGGACCTGGAACTTCCATTTCTGCATCCTTGTAAAGATCTCCGTAAGCATGTCTTCCTATGATGATGGGTTTTTTCCAGGATTTGACTGCAGCAGGGATATTGTTGATGATGATCGGTTTTCTGAATACTGTTCCGTCAAGAATAGATCTGATTGTTCCATTCGGTGAGGGCCATTCTTTTTTCAAGGAATACTCTTTTACTCTGTCTGCATTGGGAGTAATTGTAGCACATTTTACAGCAACACCATACTTGATCGTTGCATTTGCTGAATCCACAGTCACTTTGTCATCTGTTTTATCGCGGTATGTTACGGACAGGTCGTAATAGTCCAGATTGATATCCAAATAGGGATAAATGAATCTGTCTTTGATTTCTTTCCAGATGATTCTGGTCATTTCATCTCCATCCATTTCTACAAGTGGAGTCTGAACCTTGATTTTACTCATATTAACCTCTTAATGCCGCCCCAGAGAAACAATTTACGGAAACGATTTTCATTCCCGTCAGCTGGAAACTGGGCTGAAATATATGCCCATTGAAATTGGATTCAGGCTTTCTGTAAATTGCAAAAAAGGAAGAAAGGAAAAATGTATCAGAGTGCATTTTTGCTGAAATGCTTTTCAAGGAAGTATATGAAGACTTCTTTAGGCAAGTTGATCCGATGTGTCATTTGCAGTCTTCAAGCTTTCAAAGGGCAGTAAACTTTTATGATGAAGGACTGATTGACTCTGCTCTTTCAGACATTTTTGTCAAAAACAGTCCCGCTGGTAATTCCGGAGAAAAGCGAAAATTTCAGCAGGAGATGCACCTCAATGAATACTGGTGAGAGTGGAAATTCAGGTTTGTCAAAAGTTTAGGAATTGATCCAAATCAAATCAGACTGATTTAAAACAGGTAATAATTGGATTTTTCCCCGGAACAGTCATATATAATTAAAAAAAAACTTGATTTGCATGCGTTTGTATGATAGCATTCTGCGGAAGGTGCGGTTGACAAATAGATGATAACTTTAAAAAGACCCAGACTTCCTATCCTTGTTGTTGAAGATGACCCAAATCTGAGTGACTTATATGCTCATATTTTCGGTGTAATGAATTTGGAATTCGAGATCTTTTCCAATGGCAAATCTGCCGATTCTGCTCTCAATGAAAGAGAATACTCTCTTTATATTATTGATCTCGATATTCCAGGAATGAAAGGTACAGAACTGATTCGGAAAATAAAGGAACAGAAGGAAACCTCTCTGATACTTGTTCCCACCGGAAACAATGATTCTTCAGTGATTATTGAAGTGATGAAGCTGGGTGTCTTTGATTATATCCTGAAACCGTTTGATCTGCATCAAATCACTAAAATCATCCGGAAAGCACTGGATTACAAGGCTCATCTGGATGAGGAGAAGGACAGAAACAGTTTTGCGAGCGAGAAGCTGAAAGCCCAGATAGAATGGATGAACTACAAGGAGAGCCTCTCTCACAAAGACAAGATGGACTCCTCTCTGCGAAGACTCGATGATATGAAACGTTCCTTTATGGAAGGTGCAAGCATCGGCTCCATGATGACTATGATTTTTATGCTGAAAGACAGTGCTGTGAAAAAGAATGACGGTACCTATTCAGTGGACAGCGAGCTTCTGGATACTCTGATTGAATGCAATGATGTGTGCTGGCATCAGTTCGAAGGAATTTATCAGATCACCCAGATTCTGGATATGAAGCCTGAATTTCAGACATTCACCTGTTCTGAACTGACTGCAAAAATCCCGGATATGGTGAAGAGACTCATGCCTCACAAGTCTCATAAGAAACTGCAGCTTACTTTTCCTTCACTGAATTCTTCCAAAAAAGTAAGTGTTTCCTACGAAATGATCAGCAATATAGTAGAGGAACTTACAGTCAATGCATTCAAATATGCAGTTCCTTCTTCCACTGTGAATATCTTTGCATTCATTGCAGAGGGATATCTTGTGATTTCAGTAAAAAATGACGTAAGTGACAATCCCTATACAGGAATTCCAAAAGAGTATGAAAAACTTGTCATAGAGCCGTTTATCAGGTTTCATAATAATGATGAGTATATGATCAAGATTGAGAAATACGGATTGGGGTTAGGACTGACTATTGTAGACAACGTAATTAAAAAGCATAACGGTATATTTTTTATTCATGATATTGTCGACTACACGGATCCCAGAAACAGAAAAACCTGTGTAGTCGCAGAGATGTACCTGCCTCTTGTCTGAGGTCAGTCGTTTCGGATTGTCTCAACAGGGTCGAGATTTGCTGCCCATCTTGCAGGAAAATATCCCGCAAGCCCTGAGAGAATTGTTGATGCTGTAGTCACCATAAATATGAAAGAGATGTCTATGTCTACAGGCAGCCTGTCAAAGTAGTATATATCCTTTGGAACCAGTTTTATGTCCGTCCAGTCCGCTCCATAGAACAGTTTTCCAAAAAGATTGATGAGTTCTCCTAAACCGTTTATGAAAGATTCCAGGTTGTTTGCATAGTAAATTCCTATGATTCCTCCGATCACAGACGCCAGAAATCCTACTATCATGGAATTCAGAGTGAAAATCAGCAGAATTGAACTGGAAGGAAGGCCAAGAGCCTTGAGTATTCCGATGGATTTTCTCTTGGATCTGACCAAAGAATAAACGGCTGCAACCATTCCAAGTGCAGCCAGAACTATAAAAAGAAAGACTATATTGGAAATGATAGTTTTTTCCATTCTGAGAGCGGCCAGAAAATTCTGCTGTTCTTCTGCCAGAGTTCTGACTGTATAGAAATTCGCATTTGATCCCATTTTCACGTCAAATTCAGAGCTTCTCAAAATTTTGAGCATCTTCTGCTTGCATACCTGAAGATCATCAAGCGATCTGACTTTCACTGTGATCTGATTTACCGAGGTGTTCATCTTGAAGAAATTCTGTGCCACCGGCAGAGACAGATAAATGAATTTTGAATCGAAATTATAATAGCCCGTCTTAAATTGGCCTGCCACTTCAAAGTCCGCAATATTGAGTTCAACGCCTCTTGTAACGTTAAAACTCCCGCTGGGCACTGCCACTTTCACGGTTCTTCCCAGATCAAAACCGTAGAGTGCTTTCATTTCCTTGCCAATTACAATCAGATTCTTTTTGCCTATTTCATTCAGGCTGTCTCTGTTGTAGTATTCAAGCCTCGGAAAATTTGGAATCTTATTCATAATCAGATCCTGGACAGAATCGACAGGAACGGCCCGAATCATAATGGGAACAAAATTATTATTGTTCTGGAGGAGACCATGACTCGAAATATTTCCCTGCATAGAGATGATTTTTTCCTTTAAAAATGGATCTTCCAGAAGTATCGAGATTACTTTTTCATAATTTTTGATTTCCCCAGTCGCATAATTGTTTTCAATAGTAATATGGGGACCGCCGCTCCAAAGAGATTCTTTGACCTGTTTCTGGAATCCGTTAAAAATGGAAAGGACTACGATCAGAAGCGAAACTCCTACTGCCATTACGATAAAGGAAAGTCTCGATTTCAGGGACATTAGGCCCAGTGCCCGTGACCCCCGAATATACCTCAATGTTATCAGGGTGATGATGTTCATTCTTTGTCAACTCTTCAATCCTCCCTCTTTCCTGCCAGCCTCTTTTACATCCTTTTAGGATAAAATCCTCGACTGAAAAAACTCTCTTCTCTGCTGAATCCCAAAGATGATTGGAGTTCCCACTTTTTGTGAGAATTGTATGGATGATTGAATTTGATGCCGATTCTTTTGAGCAGTGAACCCCAATTCTGTAAATCCATAAGCAGGAGGATTGTAAAAACTAGGCATCGACTCCGACCGGTTGAACAGGCAAAAATACTTAGTTCAGCCCAATCTTCGCTTAAAGGCCTAAAATTTATTTTCTTCAGATTCTGATTTTCTGACTGATATATTGTTTTTAAGCCTCCAGGGTTTAGAATGTAAAATTCGAGAAGGACCCTGTATCTTTTCAACAAGTAAGAAAAGTATTCTCTTTTCCCTTTACGACTGATCAGTTTTTTACTGTATTTATCAAAAAGGTTATCCGGTATGAGTAAGGTTGAGACCCCTCTTTCTGGAAGAGGAGTTTTGGCATTACAGTTTTCTTTCTGTTTATATTCTTTGCAGATTTCTGTCATATACAGACCTGTTTTTATTTTTTCAAGTGCTCTATTTTTTTTGCCGTTTTTTCATTTTTAGAAGAATTTTTTTCGTAAAATGCAATTTGAAAGTCACTGCTGAAAACCTGTTTTGACAGATAAGTGCAGCAGTTACATCCAATTGTATCATCTATGAATATCATTATACATAAAAATACCCTTTGGAATCTTCAGAAGCGGAAGCAAAAAAAGGAATTGTAGGAACTCCTCATTCAGTCAGGATTGGGAGTATGGCTGAATTGTCGAAAAGACTTAGTTCGAATAAAAGCGGGAATTTTTTTGTGGATTCGAATTGTATAGACTGCGGAGCCTGTCAGTATCTGGCACCGGAGATATACAGAGAGGCGGGGGAGTTTTCATCCGTCTGCAGACAGCCTGAAGCGGAAGAGGAGGTCAGGGATGCACTCAGGGCACTGTTCGCCTGCCCAGTTCATTCTATCGGTTTTACTGAAAAGCCTTCCTTTCTTTCTGAAGTCAGAAACAGTTTTCCGGAAAGGATTGAAGAGAATATATTTTATTGCGGATTTCATTCTGAAAAATCCTACGGCGCATTTTCTTATCTAATATATCGGGAGGAGGGAAATATCCTTGTTGATTCTCCCCGATTTACAAAACCACTGATCAGAAATCTGGAAAAGATGGGAGGAGTGAGGTATATGTTTCTGACACATCAGGATGATGTGGCAGATCATGAAAAATTTCATCTTCATTTTCAATGTGAACGGATTATTCATTCACTCGACAGGAATGGAATGAATGCAGAGATCATACTTCAGGGATCGGATGACTCAAAATTCTCCGATGATATTTTATTCATACCTGTGCCGGGTCATACAAGGGGAAGCGTCTGTCTGCTGTATAAGGACAGATATCTTTTCAGCGGCGATCATTTGGCATATTCGGATAAACGAAATCATCTGGTCGGTTTTCGGGATGCATGCTGGTATTCCAGAAAAGAACTTTATCTCTCAATGAAAAAACTCCAGTCATACAGTTTTCAGTATGTTCTTCCTG
>DAORDI010000283.1:0-7457 GCA_035345895.1 Leptospiraceae bacterium | reverse complement strand
CCATTCGCCATTCGCCATTCGCCATTCGCCATTCGCCATTCGCCATTCGCCATTCACCATTCACCATTCACCTCTTCACCATCATCCTAAATGAGATATACATCATATTCAAAAGTATCCCCATCAGTACAGTCATTCCCCATGTGGCAGGATGAGAAAAAGGATCAGTGATTCTTTCGCTGATATCGTAAAAAAGAAGATAGGGTTCACGCAGAACATCCCAGCTGTTCCAGCGGAGATATCTTCCGAGATAAATCCCGAATCCTACAGTAAAAAGAAAAACAGATGAGAGGAGCGTCACTTTCGTTTCGGAAAGAAAGCGGAGAAGAAGTTTTTCGATATCGAAAAGACTGATAAATCCGAAAACAAGGCCTGTCCATGCAAAGGAAAGAATCAGTATAAGATCGAACCATTTAGGCATCACAGTCTTTCTGGAAAGATGCAGAAGATCCGTGAAAATGTACGGAGCGTTCGGAAAGAAAAGAATCCATACAATCACAAGGACAGCTGCGGAGATTTTCTTTTCCTGAAGTCTGGGAAAAAACACAAGAACGCTGCTGCACATCCAGGGGACAAATGCCAGAAACAGATTCCAGTTCAGAAAAAAGAACATTTTTGAACCGGTAAAGTATATACGGAATAATGATAAAAAAAGACAGTACAGACTCATCACTGCAAGGAGCAGAGTGGAGCTGAGCCTTCCTTCCTGTTTCAGACGTTCAAAGAAGTGCATGGATTTTAGGAATAAAAATGACAGCACCTGCACAGCCGGCGGTAATTGCAGTGAACAGAACCGCAGCAGCGGAAAGATCCTTCACTGCCCCTATCTGAGAACTGTATTCAGGAGATACAAAATCTGCAAGATACTCCAGTGCAGAATTGAATGTCTCTGCAGCAATGACTGAGCCGATGCATAAAATGACTGCAATCCATTCATAGGTCTGAATTCTGAAATAGAAACCAAGTGCAGTCGCAACTCCGGCTGCGGTCAGATGAATTCTGGCGTTGTGCTCAGTGCGGATCAGAAGCCTGATTCCGTTGAACGCATAGATAAAACTTTTCAGTCTGTCCCTTATCGAGAATTCTTTTTCTTTCATATTTATTTATATCCTTCTCTTCAATATTGCTTCCAGCTTGAAGCTGCTAAGACCCCGCTTTTTCGAGCTATTTTCTATAAATTCTCTTACTGTCTATTTCCAATTCTGAGTAATAATACTTACACATATCAGTTTTGGCTCATCCTTTTGTCCTCGCTGATCAGTCTGTCTCTTTCTTTGACCAGATCATAAAGTTTGGAAGAGTAGACCCCCATTTCTTTTGTAATCTCTTCGAGGCGGTTGACCAGCTCCTCGCTTTTTGCTGTCATCTCCAGCTTCTTTCTGTTTCTTTCGGAAAATGCGGAAAGATTTTCATCCTGACCGACAGTGAGTGCGAGAACACTTTCACCGATCTCTCGAATATTCTCCACATCCGATTTGATTGCAAAACTGAGCTTGCCCTGTTTCACCGCATTCTCGGAAAGTCCGCCGAGAAACACTTCATTCTCTTTGACTGCTTCTGCAATCACTTCCAGCTGCTTCGATGTTTCCAGAATCATGGAAGATGATCTGTCAATATTTTTCACAGTCGCATTGATGATTGTATGAATTTCCTTGGAAGAATTGATGCTCCTGTCTGCCAGTTTCTGCACCTCGGATGCCACGACAGCAAAACCTCTTCCGTTCACTCCTGCTCTTGCTGCTTCAATTGAAGCATTCAGTGCAAGGAGACTTGTGCTTTCCGCAATCTCATTGATTGTTCTGGAAATATTCAGTATCTTTTCAGACTGTGCTTTCATGTCCTGAACGGAAGACATTGCATTCTCCAGGAAAGCCTGTCCTTCCGTAATGATCTTCTTGACCTGAACCGCCTTGCTGACAGATTCAGTGCTTTCCTTTTTCACCTGATCTGCAACGGAAAGAAGAGAGTCCACGCGTGAGGATATTTTTTCAAGCATCCCCAGCTGTGAATTGATGACAAGATTGATCTCTCTGCTTTCCTGCATCATGCTCTTCACAGTATCCAGATCCTTTTCAAAAAAGATTTTCTGATCATTCACTGATGCCTGCACGGAATCCGCCTGAATGACCAGTCCTTTCATCAGATCACGCAGACGGACAGAAACCTCCTCTGTGTGCTGAAGAATCTCCCCCATCACTTTAAGATTGTGCTGAGTCCTTGTTTCAGAAACAGAAAGCTGGCTCAGGAAACGTCTTGTATCTCCGGAAAGATACACTATAATGGCAGATGCCGCAATCAGAAAAAGTATCTTGGAAAGTTCTACAGAAGCCCTCAGATACTTCGGATCATAGGCAAGAGAAGGATCGGATGTAAATGAGACAGTCCCGCTCGCAAGTCCCATCAGAAGAAGAGCAATAAAACTGAGAACAGTCAGTGCTCCGGTAAATACGGAAAACCTTCTGTCCAGTCTGAGTCCTGCAAGATTGATCATTAAAAAATAAGATACAAAGGTTGCCGGGTCCTTGATGGCAAGTCCCCAGCCGGCAAAATAGTCAAAATGCATAAAATACTTTGCAGTAAAAATGACAAGAATATCCGTCGCAGTTGTAAGATACTTAATCCATTTTTTATACACTGCATTTCGGAGATAAATTTCCCAGCAGAATGTGCTGATCAGATAGACAATCGCACATCCTATCACACCCTGATAGACAGGAGGGGAACTGTTGTTTTTATAGGAGGAAAACCCTGTGACAAGAAACATAAATCCCAGAAGAAAACGGATTCTGTTTACGGTTCTCTCCACACGGATGCTTTTTTCTTCATAGGCCTGTCTGAATTTTAAATCAGAAATTCTGACCTGTCTTCCGGCCGCTTCCTCAAACTCTTCTTTGAACAGGTCGCTGATATTCATATAGTATGCATCGGTTTTTTTTCCTGAAATGTAGAACTCAAAAAATGTTCCTGACGGAGTATCCGATTCGCAAGTTCTTTGACATACGGTCGGTAAAAAATAGAATGGAATTATGGCAAAGTCAGCAGTCATTACAGGGGCAAGTTCGGGCATTGGACGAAGTCTTGCATTTGCCTTCGCCAAAAACGGATATTCTCTCGGACTTCTTGCGAGAAGGTATGACCTTCTGAAAAGTCTGAAACAGGAGATTCTTTCTCAGACAGGAGATTCCGTCCGAATAGAACTCAGAGTACTGGATATTACCATGTACAGGGATGTTTTCAAAATCCTGAAAGAACTCAGTTTCAGCCTGAACGGGATAGACATTCTGATTGCAAATGCAGGGGTGGCAGGTGCCATGCCCGCAGGGACGGGAAATTTCCAGAAAGACAAACACATCATTGAGACAAATCTGATCGGTGCAATCGCCACAGTGGATGCCGGTCTCGAAATGTTCCGTTCCCAGAAAAACGTAGGACAGATAGTGGGAATCTCCTCAGTGGCAGGTGCCAGAGGATTTATGAAAAATGCTTCCTACTCGGCATCAAAGGCAGGCTTCACTGCATACCTGGAAGCTGTCCGGCTGGAGGCGGAAAAAGACGGAATCCATATCAGCACAATTCTTCCCGGATTCATAGATACAAATATGAACAGTCATCTGCCGGAAAGACCGTTTCTGATTTCTTCCGAAAAATGTGCGGAACTGATTTACAGTCTTATACAGAAGAAAGTCAGAGTATCCACTGTCCCCTCATTTCCCTGGGGAATCATATACTATGCACTTCAGACTATGCCTGATTTTATATTCAACTACATCAGCAGGAAATACTTATGAAAAAAATTTCAGTTCTTTTTGTATGCCTGGGAAATATCTGCAGATCTCCCGCAGCGGAAGGCGCATTTCTGCATCTGCTTGAAGAGAAAAATCTGCTTGGAAGTTTCCAGGTGGATTCTGCCGGGACAGGAGACTGGCATACCGGCGAACTGCCTCATGAAATGACCAGGAAGGTTGCAGAGTCCAGAGGCATTCGTCTCATTCACAAAGCCAGACAGTTCAAGGCGGAGGATACTAAGCTTTTTGATTATATAATTGCAATGGATGATTCCAATTACAGGACAGTGCTTAGAGCAGCCTCGGAAGAAGATAAGGAAAAAATAATGAAATTCCGCAGATTCGATCCGACCGTAAACGGAGAACCTGATGTGCCCGATCCATTTTACGGAGGGATTTCGGGATTTGAGCATGTACAGGACATCGTGGAAAGATGTCCAGAGAACTTTTTAAAATGGGCAGTTCAGAAACATCCGGCAGTTCTTGTGCCGAAGGAGAACGACAAATGATATTCAGCCTTCTTGAGAAAAACATATTTCCGGATCAGATCATCCGGCTGGGAATCAGAACTCTGCTCGCGCAGAGGCTTCAGGATGAAGACAGAGGCAGTCTGGAAGAAAATCAGAAACATCTGATGAATTACATCGAGTCACTGAAGAAAAGCCCGGTTGCTGTAAATACACTGGATGCAAATGAGCAGCACTATGAAGTCCCTACCGACTTCTACAGATATGTTCTGGGAAAAAGAATGAAATACAGCGGCGGACTTTGGCCGGAAGGAACCGTCAGCCTGGACGATTCAGAAGAAAGAATGCTTGCGCTTTCCTGCGAAAGAGCAGAACTGAAAAACGGTCATACAGTCCTCGATCTGGGATGCGGCTGGGGGTCTCTCAGCCTGTACATCGCCGAAAAATATCCGGAATGCAGGATCACCTCTGTTTCCAATTCCAGAACACAGAAGGAATACATAGACTCAGTCTGCAGAGAACGTGGGTTTAAAAATGTGGAAGTCATCACAAAGGATATGAATGAGTTCAGCATAGACAGAAAATTCGACAGGCTGATGTCCGTGGAAATGCTGGAGCATATGAAAAATTATGAAAAGCTGTTCGAACGGTTTGCTTCATTCATGAAAGAGGATGGACTTTTTTTCGTGCATATTTTCACTCACAGCAGATTTGCATATGCATTCGAAGCAAAGGATGAATCAGACTGGATGTCCAAATATTTTTTCACCGGCGGAATGATGCCCTCAGACAGTCTGTTCCTGTATTTCCAGAAAGATCTTCAGATCATAAACCACTGGAGAGTGAACGGAACTCATTACGGAAAGACAAGCGAAGCCTGGCTCGCAAATATGTACAAAAACAAAAAAGAAATTCTTCCGATCCTTGAGAAAACTTACGGAAAGGAAAACACAGTGAAATGGTGGGTTTACTGGAGAGTCTTCTTTATGGCCTGTGCCGAGCTCTGGTCGTACAATTCAGGAGAAGAGTGGCTGGTCTCTCATTATCTCTTTCGAAGGAAGAACTGATATGAAATCCTCCCCTAAGCCGATGCTGTTTGAATTTTCCTTTCCGATGAGCATTCCCGTGGAAACTGTCTGGAATTATCTTTCCAATACGGACAAGATGAACAGAGCCGTGGGGTATCCTAAAGTGGAATATTCGGAGGAACCTGATGCAAGGGGAGGTTCAAAACTTTACGGAAGGGTGGTCAATGCAAAAATTTTTGTATCCGAATACCTGGAACATCCTTTCGACTGGGTGGAAAACAGATACCTGGTTGTGCAGAGAGACTTCATCAGAGGACCTATGAAGCAGCTGACATTCAAGATTGAGGCGGAAAAAGCTGAAACTGGTTTTAATGCAAAATTCATGATAAAGATCGTTCCTGCCTCATTCATCTTCCGTCCCGCAATTTACATCGAAGTAAAAAATTCAATGATTCCCGCATTCAGGGAATCCATGAAAAATCTGGAAAAATTTGCAGAAAAGAAAATCGACTACCCTCTTTTTCCTATAGACTATATCCGGCTTTCTGACGATCCGAAAAAACTCGAAGAAGTCACAGGAAGGTTCATGAAACTGAAAGGAAACGATGAACTGAAAAGAAAATCTGCACTGTACATTCTGGACAGTCCTGACGTCGAGCTTCTCAAGATCAAGCCCAACGTCATGGCAGACAGGATGGGCGAGAAAAAAAAGGAGACTCTTGAGCTTCTGCTCAGAGCGGCCAAGGCAGGTTATTTCAATATGAACTGGGACATCCTCTGCCCTTCCTGCAGAGGCGCAAAATCCAGCTCCAATCATCTGAATGAACTGGCAGAACAGGTGCACTGTCCAAGCTGCAATATCGACTATGGACCTGAGTTTGACAAATCAGTGGAACTGACTTTCACTCCGACTCCAATCCTGCGCGAAGTATACGGAGGACTTCACTGTTTCGGAGGGCCCGGCTCCACACCTCATATCAGAACTCAGCTGAAAGTATTTCCGAATGAGATCCGGATGGAAGAGATGGACTTTCAGAAAGGAAGCTACCGAGTGTTCAGTCTTCAGAGAAAGGAAGTCCTTCTGATAGATGTGATGGAGCTGGGTGAAGATACAAGCGAGGTCAAATATCCGGCAGACGGAAGAATTCTGATGAAACCGGGCAAGAAGACACTTGTATTCGAAAATCATGATGAAGCCGGATTCATTACTGTAAAAGTGGAAAAAACTGAATTTGCAGATGCCGTGACAGCCTATGAAGTGACCGCAATGCAGGAATTCAGAGATCTTTTTTCTTCCGAGATACTCAGACCTGGTCAGGAAATTGCAATACAGAGTATTGCTGTTTTATTCACAGATCTGAAAGGCTCCACAAAGTTTTACAATGAAAGAGGAGACAATTTTGCCTATAAGCTTGTAGGAGATCATTTTGAGATTCTTTCCTTAAATGCATCCAAGTTTGACGGGGCAGTAGTCAAGACGATAGGCGATGCAATTATGGGAGTGTTCGTAAGCCCTCTTCAGGCTCTGAAATACGCTGTTCAGACCCAGAGAGACATCCGGGATCTGAACAGGAAAATCGGAGAGGAACTGATTCAGCTCAAAATAGGAATTCATTTCGGGCCTGCTTTGGCTGTGACGATGAACGAAAAGCTGGACTATTTCGGCTCCACAGTGAACCTTGCAGCAAGAACAGAAGGACAGTGTCTCGGCGGTGATATCGTAATCACTAAAAAACTTTATGAATACCCCGGAGTAATTGAATTCCTTGGAACTCTAGGTGCAAGACTGGAACAGTTTTCGGCAAATCTGAAAGGATTCAGCACTTCCATGGAGATGATCAGAATTTCATTATGAAGACACTCATTACAGGTGCAAGCGGAGGAATAGGAAAAGCCATAGCAGAAAGATTTTCCGTATTTTCTGATATTATCAATCTGGATATAATAGAACCGAAGAAGATTCTGGAAAAAGAAGAATTTATTCCATTTGATCTGACAGACCTGGAAGAAATCCCGGTTCTTCTCAAAAACCATATTCTCCCTAAAGAACCTTCAGTATTCATTCACTGTGCAGGTTACGGCGGTCCTTTTCACGACCTGACCGACGTGAGTCTGGATGAATGGGAAAAAATTTTTTCCGTCAATCTTACTTCCTGTTTTATGCTGCTCAAAGGCAT
>DAORDI010000282.1:0-7535 GCA_035345895.1 Leptospiraceae bacterium | reverse complement strand
ATGTACTGGATTTTGGGCAGTATTATAATTCTCAAATAATTAATCTCACTGATTGAAAAATGGGAATGCTTGCTGTCTGCAAGGAGAAGGTCTTCTGTTATCAGACGCCTGATTCCTTTGCATCCGTCGTGCCCTTCGCGGTGAAATTCAGCGTTTACTCAGTTCCATAAAAAAGACTTTTAAGTTTTGGCCGACTTGACAATATCGCACTAATACTCTTTTACAGGACAGGACAATGAAAACTTTAGAGATACCCGCTTTCGGACTGGAAAACCTCAGAATAGCAGAACGGGAAATTCCCGTGCCTAAAAAAGGCGAGGTGCTTGTCAAAATCAAAGCTGTATCTTTAAATTACAGGGACTACCTGACTGTAATCGGCAAATACAACCCGAAGTATTCTCTTCCTCTTGTGCCGGGAAGCGACTGTGCGGGGGAAGTGGTTGAAGCGGGAGAAGGCGTGACTGAATGGAAACTGGGAAGCCGAGTGATGGGAAATTTCGCTCAGAGCTGGATCACAGGAACTCCTGATTTTCGTGCACTCCGCAAATCCACCCTAGGCGGTCCTTCCGACGGAACCTTCACAGAATACCGAATTTTCCACGAATCCGGGCTTGTGGGAACTCCCCAGCACCTTTCCGATGAGGAAGCCGCCACCCTGCCCTGTGCGGCCCTGACAGCCTGGTCTGCGCTCTTTGTAGAGACAAAAATCAAACCGGGAGACATCATCGTTGTGCAGGGAACAGGAGGAGTTTCCATAGCAGCTCTCCAGTTCGCAAAGATGGCTGGGGCCACAGTCATTGTCACCTCTTCGAGCGACGAAAAACTGCAGAGAGCAAAATCTCTGGGTGCAGATTATCTGATCAATTATAAAACGAAGCCGAACTGGGGAAAAGAAGTCCGCAAAATCACCGGAATGAACGGTGCTGATCATATCATTGAAGTGGGCGGCCCTGGCACACTGGAAGAGTCAATGACTGCAGTGCGTCTGTTCGGACATATCAGTCTCATCGGAGTTTTGGCAGGATACGATGCCAATATAAATCTCACACCTGTCTTAATGGGAAATATCCGAATTCAAGGGGTGCTTGTCGGAAGCAGAACATCTTTCGAAGATATGTGCAAAGCAGTATCTGCACATAAAATAAAACCTGTGATAGATAAAGTATATCCCTTCGAAGAATATGCAAAGGCATTCGGTGAATTGAAAGCAGGAAGTCATTTCGGAAAGGTCTGTATGAAACTGGAATGATATTTAAAGGGACTGCGTAAAAGCAAACCCAAAACCAAGTCATTCAACCTTTTCTCCCTAGTTTCTCTGTACCCTGTTTCTAAAAAATCTCTTGATTTTTCTCACCTTGAAGTGATGATTTTCCTTGTTTTTCCTAGTCTAAGTATGTGAAAATCTCTTGATTTTTCTCACCTGCCTGATTTACTCAGCTTATGAGAGAGGTAATTCGAGATATTTTTGCGGAAATCGCTCCATGGATTGGAGAAAACAAAATTCTGATCTTGAGAGGTTCCAGACAGGTCGGAAAAAGCACCTTGCTCAGACATATAGAAGAGGGACTCATAAAAAGAAGAGAGAAGTTCTTTTCTTATTCAATCGATCAGGAACTGGACAATCCTCTGTTCAAAAGTCCATCCAATTTAAAAAATTTTTTCCTGGATCAGTCTGATAATCATTTTTTTTACTTAATTTTGGATGAATTTCAGTATCTGAATGATTCTGGACTGTTTTTAAAAGCTTTGCATGACAGCCTGAAAGGAAAATGCCAAATTATTGTATCAGGCTCTTCCAGTCTGGAAATTTCAAAATCAACTGAATTTCTGACAGGAAGGAAAATTGAATTCAGAATAGAAACATTCAGCTTCAGGGAATTTTTAAAAGGGAATTCCGAATGGAAGTTTGACCGAAAATTTTCACTGAGCAGTTTTAAAGAAGCGGAAGAATTTGACAGCATCTATTCACAAGAACTCAAAAACCAATTCGCAGAATATCTGAACTTTGGAGGTTATCCTGAAATAGCCTTGGAAAAGAATCATGAAAAAAAAATAAAACTGTTGAATGAACTGATAAGCACTTATCTTCGAAAAGATGTCTCCGGATTTTTAAAAATCTCAAATATTTCTGCATTCAATAATTTAATCAGAATTCTTACTTCTCAAAGAGGAAATCTGCTGAATAAATCAGAGATTTCTTCGTCACTGAATATCAGTTTTGAAACAGTGAGCTGGTATCTGGACGCTCTGGAAGGTACATTTCTGTTCTCCTTTCTTCCTCCGTATTTTTCAAATCTTCGAAAAGAAATTTCAAAAATGCCGAAGGTTTATACAGAAGATTTTGGAATCGTGAAGTATGTAATGAAAACGCCGGAATCCAATTCTTATGATATTCTTTCCGGACAGGACGTTGAAACATACTGTTTTCGAATTTTCCGAAAAATATTCGAGATGGAGAATCTTTTTTTTCACAGAACTGTCTCCAAGTCGGAGATTGACTTTATCGGCAGAAAGAATTCATCGTTCATTCCGATAGAAATCAAATTTACAAACAGGGTTCAGGGAAAAATTACTCTTGCAATGAAAAACTTTTCAGAAAGATATTTAGATATCCCGTACTTTATTTTCATAACCAAGGATACTTTGGCATGGAATAAAGAAAACAGGATATTTTATATCCCCGTCTATCTTCTGGAATTTATGGATATTCTCTCATAGAATCCCGCTTTAATTCCCTTTCAGTATCAACTCCGCTCCCTTCTCGGCAATCATAACCGTAGGGCTGTGGATATTACTTCCTGTGATAGTAGGCATTACAGATGAATCTATGACACGCAGATTCTGTATGCCGTGCACTTTCAGAGCCGGATCAACTACCGACAGCGAATCAATTCCCATTTTGCAGGAACCTGCAGTATGATAGACCGATTCTGCTTTCTGCAGAATAAAACTTCGGATCTCCTCATCCGACTGAACAGCTGCTCCCGGAATCTCTTCCTTTCCGAAGAACGGCTCAAGTGCAGGCTGTGAAAGAATTTTACGCGCGATTTTTACTCCGTTCACAAGAGCCTCAAGCTCGAAACTGTCTGCAAAATAATTTGCCTCTATTCGCGGAGGGATGAACGGGTCAGCAGAATTCAGCAGAACCCTTCCTCTGCTCTTCGGCCTCATATGACAGATATGCAGAACAAACCCGGAGAGTGCAGGAGTGAAAAGACCTCTTCCATGAGGCTGCATTCTGAGAGAAGCGAACTGGAGCTGAAGATCAGGAACATTGACTGACGGATCTGATTTAATGAATCCCCCTGCATCAGTAGGCGTGAATATGAAAGGTTTTTTTGACTGATAGAAGCTCGACAGAAAACGAACCATATACGGCCAGGGAAACACAGTGAGTGAAGTGCCTGACTTGTCTCTGCATCGGATAATGATGTCAGGATGATCTTGCAGATTCTCTCCCACTCCTGGCAGATCTGCAATGATTTCTATCCCGAACTTTTTCAGCTCAGGTGCAGGACCTATCCCAGAAAGCTTCAGAATCTGAGGGGAACCGATTATCCCTGCACTTAATATAATTTCTTTCCTTGCCTCAATAACTTTCAGTTTCCTTCTGTCGCTTAAATCATAATATTCTATACCATAAGCAGTTTTATCTTTCAGAAGGATCCGGCGCACATGGGCGTCTGTAATTACAGTCAGATTTTTCCTGCCCCGGACAGGATCGAGAAATGAGACTGAAGAATGACAGCGTCTTCCCTTCGGAGTCTGATTGATCTGAAAAAAATCCACTCCCTCATATTCAGAACCGTTCATATCACGGTTTCTGGGAATCCCTGACTGAACACAGGCCTCGACAAAAGCCTCGCTTGCAGGAAAATGGAAGGTCGGATCAATGACATCCATTGTGCCTTTTGTTCCATGAAATGCATCCTCTCCCCTGTGCTGCAGTTCGGATTTCATAAAGTACGGGAGCACTGATTCATAATCCCAGCCCTTGCATCCAAGTTCTGCCCAGTGATCAAAATCAGATTTATGACCCCTTGTATATATCATTGCATTGACTGCACTGGATCCTCCGAGTGTCCTTCCTCTAGGCCAGAAAAAACGGCGTTTTCCTGTTTTTTCATTGCCCTCAGCCTGATAACGCCAGTTGTATTTTCTGCTGTTCATCAGATAGAGCATATTCACTGGATTGCAGTTGTGGATGAAGCTGGAACTGTCTGGAGGCCCGGCTTCCAGAAGACAGACCTGATTGTCCGGATTTTCAGAGAGGCGGTTCGCGAGAAGGCATCCTGCAGATCCTCCCCCGATAATGATATAATCATACATAATTATATGGATTATCAAGGCCTTTCAAAGTCTATTTCTTTTATACAACCCCAGTCACTCCTCCCGCAATTGCAAGCGGCATAGATGCCATCGTCTTCCAGGTATTCGTATCAGGACTGTATTCCTCCACTGCATTCGTCAGAGTATTCAGATTGGAAGCAATTCCTCCCATCACATATATCTTTCCTCCGAGTGCAGCTGCCTGCGCATAGGCTCTCGGAGTCGGCAGAGAAGTATAATTTGCATACCATTTGTCATTGTCCGGGTCATAAAGATCCACCTGCTGCACAAGGGAATTGGAATTTCCCACACCGCCCAGAATCCAGATGGAACGGTTTCTTGTGGCTGCAGTCGGTTCTGTCGGAACCTCAGTCAGAGTCTTGAAGCTTGTAAAGTATGTATATACAGTTTTCAAGTCAGTCTTGCAGAATGCAGTGTATTTGATTGTAGTTCCTGTGGGAAGACCGGTCAGATTCACAACGTGGGTTTTCCCCTGCTTCAGACTGAACGCTGTATTTTCAGTTCCGTTCGGTCCATAGACAATATATCCGTTGGATGAGGAAGAACAGGTCCAGAATACGGATGCAGTGCTGTATCCCACACTGTTTACAAAATAGAAAAGCAATTTCAAGTCTTCTGTCTTGGAACCTTTGGACAGGGGTGTGCTGTCGCAGGAAAGGAGAAGAAATGAGAGTAAGAATATATATAATTTTATGAATAAATTAGTTCTCATCTTCCTGCCAGCCGATATCGTCTCATTTAATTTTTAGGTTCCTGGCAAATTAACATCTTTTCTGGAGTTTTGCAGGATAATATTCTGTTTTCTGACGGATTTTCTCTAATCTTTAATAAATAGGAGCTGTCTCGATTCCCGAACTCCAAAAAAGGTTTAACATAGACCTTTTCTTCGAATTCTGAAAACTGAAATTTTTTAACTAGTTCATAATTAGCCATAAACAGAGATGAACTAGAATTTGGATATACGATATCTAACAATATCTCGTTTTTACCTGCTTCCAACGGAAACCAGTAAGTACAAGCATTTTTATATGAATACGCCTTATCTTCAAATTTTTCTAGAGAAATAATGTTTGTCGGATAAAGCAGTCGGGTTCCATCCAGAGTAAGGCTTAAAATGCTTATTCCATAATAAACAAAATTCTCTTTTGTTTCTTTAGGAAGATCAATCAGCAGATAAGAATTGATCTTCGAATATCCCTTTGTTATTCTTTTTTTTTCAGGAGAAAAAACTTCCACAAAAAAAGAACTATGACCTGTTTTACATACAGTCAATAAAGTCATTATACTCAACAGTAATACTTTAATTTCCATTCTTTGAATCATAGTCGTCATTCATAAAATCAAAACCGAAAAAACCTGCTCCGAAATCCGCCATTTCTACAAAATTTATACCAAACCTGAATCCATAGTAGATTCCCAACCCAATTTCAACTGGATAAGTTGGTTTACCATTTACAAAAGAACAACCTTGAATTGCATCGTCGAATTCGATTAAAACGTATTCGTATCTGTTTCTGCAGGTAACAGCCAATGAGGCTACCAAAGAAAGATAATTCTTGCTTCTTCTGCTTCCTTCGGAAGGCTCATAGTAAAACGAGGCAATGTTAAAATTAAATTCTCCGATTTCATACTCATCTATTGAAATAAGTCGGTATGGTATATTATTCTTCATTTCAAACTTATAAAATTTCATTCTTTTTTTGGAACCAAGCTTATATCTCCCTAAGTTTCCACTCCTTAATCCAATCCCTTTCCCCTTACTTGTATCCTGAAAAGGCAATATAAAATGTATTCCAAAAACATTTTCTTCCACACCAAAATTGAAAATATCCATAAAATCGTTAATCCTGTTTACTGAATATTTTTGAATTGAACCACATCCATGAAATAGTGCAGTGAAAAAACAGCCATTTTCAGAATCCTCATTTTGTACAATTGTCTTTTTGAAAATTACTACATATGTCATTTGAAATGATTTCTTTAATCACATCTATAGCTATTTCGTTGACTGACATATGGCTTGAGGCATAATAACCTGCTTTTTTTCTGAGTATTTTTTCCGGAGCTGATGCTCTGTCAGCATTTCTGCCTGTAGGATTTTTAAAGGAAGCATTGTCAGTCCAGCGTCGAACATCCTTTTCAGTTAATTCCCCAAGACCATATCCGGTAATTGCCCCTCCCACTTCAAATGCAGCCCAAATCCCTAGCTTTCCCACGGAAGAAAAAGCTCCATCCTTAAAGAAACCAGTGCCACTGCCAGCAATACTAGCGGCATCTTCACCAATCTGCTCTCCTTTGTCTGCTTTTTCAGAATTCCATTTTAAGTGATTCCAATCTGAATCAGAATACCCACCAAGTGTACGTCCAACTCCTCTCCCTGCGTAAGTCATTAATATACCAAAACCAGCACCTAAAAAAGGATTGGCAGGTCCCAAAAAAACAGTAGCTAATACTACCAAAACAACTACTATAGCACCTATCAAAAGCTCCGTTCCATTCATGTGCTGAATAGGATTCACAACCTGTCTGTCAAACCAGCCAGCAGCATTACGCTCAATCATTGTTTTCTTATAATAATCACGCTTATCTTTCTGTTTTTGGAGCATATACAATGCCGCTGCTGGAAGCCCTACGACATCAATTGCCTTGTCGATCATTGCAGCCTTCAGATCCTTCATCATATTCTTATGCCACTGAGTTTCTTTATGCCCATCAGGATCATTAAATTTCATCGGATTCCCGGAAACATACATATACCGATTGTCTCCATTCGGGCCTCCGACGTTGCCTATGCTGTCTGCTGTGATGAACCGTCCCAGTGCCGGGTCATAATACCTTGCATTGTAATAATAAAGTCCAGATTCGTTGTCCAGTTCCTGGCCTGTATACTTTCGCCGAACGATATCAGGGCCTTTGGAATAGTCTGTATTGATGTCTCCGTAAGGATTGTAAATGAGTCTGGAAGCTCCGTTCGAGCCTGTGACTGCTTCACCGGCAGCATTCGAGAGAACCTTCGTGCTCATGATATTGTCATTATGGAAAAAGTACATGCCTTCCACCGGAGTACCTGCACCAGATGCAATTGCAGAACCTGCGTGAGAACTTCCGCCCTCGCCGGGTGTTCCGAATCCGGGAACATCTCCAATCGCAGGGGTGTTCGCATTGATTGCGGCTGCTCCGAGTGC
>DAORDI010000281.1:0-7617 GCA_035345895.1 Leptospiraceae bacterium | reverse complement strand
AAGCAGATGTTTATCTGATAAATCCCCTTTCCTCTCAGGAAAGGGTGGATAGAAAAAACATCCGGCATCCATTGAAAGAGACAGGTTCAATACTTAATAATGAAGTTTACATACGCATTTTTCGGACGAGTTTCATTGCCGCCAAATGCTCCCGAAACTGACCCTGTTTGTCCCACAAAAGCACATCCACCTCCAACAGCATAATTGCAGCTCCATGTATCTTGCTGATAGGTATGCGTATGACTCCTCAACTCATCATCCTGTATGCTGCCCAGTCCTCCTGCGGCATTGCCGCCCGGATTCATCACTAAGCGAGAACCGATGTCCGGATCTCTGCCTGCCCCATCGTCCCAGCCTCGAAGGAATCTGCCTCTGAAATCTGGAACATTAAAAGTAGTGGAACCGTCTCCATTTCCAAAACTGTCTCGGATGACTGCATAGAGAGAGGCATAGGTTGTTCTGCTTACTGCCTGTCCCTTGCAAAGCAGATAACCATCTGGGGGCGTTTCCCCTCCAAAGGACAGAATTGTTCCCGGTTCAACCGGTGAGATTCCTTCCACTGCCTTTTTGAGGTTTGCAAAGTTTTGATTCACCTGTGCTGAGCTGAGAGGGGTTCCCGATGAAAAGGAAAAGATTGTATCCACACTGACAGAGAAAAGCGCAGCTGATCCAATTCCAAGAATAATCCCCAGAGCAATTCCCAGCCCTGTAAAAATTCCCTTTTTCAGTTTATAGATATAACGTTTCATAATGCCACTTCCTCAATACTTTATAATGAAATTTACATACGCATTCTTGGGGCGGGTTTCTGAACCGCCATACGCCATAATTACATCATTTGAAATCGGCCATACTGAATACACATTAGTATATGCATTTCCCCCACCCCCAGTCGTATTTCCATCAGCTTTTTTTAAACCATGTGTATGACTCTTCAATTCATCATCCTGCACACTGCCAAGTTGGGCGCCAGAACCTCCGCCGCTGTTCATCACTGTTCTGCTGGGTGCGTCCATATCTCTGTTTGAATTGAATTGATTATCCCAGCCTCTCAAAAACCGATGCCGCAGATCAGGAAGATGAAAGGTTGTGCTCCCATCTCCTGCACCGAAATTGATGCCGATAACTCCGTATAAGGCAGAATAGGCTGTTCTGCTGACTGGAGTGCCGTCACAAATGAACCAGCCGGAAGGTGCATTTATACCGCCGTAAGCAATAATGGTTCCCACCGGGACTTCGTTGATGGACTCCACTGCAGTTTTCAGGTTTGCAAAATTTTCATTGACCTTTGCAGCGTTGATCGGTGTACCCGAGGTAAACGTATTGAGAGTCACGCTGACAGAGAGAACTGCCACTCCAAAGACTCCGACAGTAAACCCGACTCCTCCTGCAAATCCCTTTTTCAAAGAGAGTCGAACCTCCGGATTTCGACAGTACAAAAGCAGTCGATTCTTCAGTTCACAGATATAACGTTTCATACATACACCTCTGACTAAAGAGGAGATTCAGAAGATTATTTTTGATGTTTTTTTTGATAAGGATAGTTTTTTCTGAAGAAAAGCTCCTAAGTGAGGATGGGAGAAAAACTAAACAGCAGGACTTAATAAATGTGCTTTTGAACAGGGAATTTCTGTTACAGAAAATCCTCTTTATTCAGACCAGTGATTTTACAGATATCGTCCACTGCTGTGCCCAGTGCCATAAACTTTCGGGCTGTTTCGATTTTTTCCAGCCTGTTTTTCTGACGCTCTTCTTCCCTGCCCTTCGCCACACCTTCTGCCATAGCTGTTTCCAGCATCCCCTTGGACTCCCAGTAACTCATCAGACTTTCCATATATACATCGTATTCACTTCGGCTCATGGCACTGATTTCAGAAGTATGGAAGGCTTTTTCAAAGATGGGTTCTTTCAGAATGGCGGGAATATGATCAAAGTTTTCGAGGTTCTTTAAGAAATAACACCACTTGTCAAATCGGGTTTCCAGCTCGGATTCTGTCTTGTTGAAAAGAGGCATCTGCAGAAATTTGAAATGAAGCTTCTCATAAAACAAATCTCCGTCCTGATCTTTCAGCTGAACATATCTTTGGAATTTTTTTATTTCCTGCTTTTCGTCATACTTGAAATCCAGAATAGCTACCAGATAAATATGCTACAGCTTGAAATTCCAGTCGCCTTTTTGGCCTGTTCCTGAATCTGGTGCGCTTAGCCGGCAGAACCTGATTCAGAAAATCAATCAGAAGATCCTTGTTCCCTCTTCTCCGAAGAGTTTCTTGAATCCAAAATCTGTGTAGGGATTGAGATACCTGGGAATTCTGTCCTGCATACTGCTATCGTAAATATGGTTTTCAGCATTGTCAAGTTTGTTTTTCTGCCATTGCCTCACCTCACTCTCATAATCCAGACCACACTCATATTCACAGAACGGGTTTCCGAAGCTGTTCTGGGGGAACCGTTTGCACCATCATCAATTGGAGTTTGTGCAAATCGATTTTGATGAACACCACCACTTCCACCAGTCCCTAAAACAGGAATATCATACCCTGGACCTGTTGCACCTGTTGCCCAATAAGCATTATGCCAATGTCCCTGAAAACTGTCATCTTCAAAGACGCCTGAAGTTGCGCTTCCTCTGAGAAAACTTCCTTTGCTGTTCCAGGCATTCTTCGGTGTATTGAGATTGGGAATGACCTGGCCGTTTAAAGGAGAGAGACTGTCGCTCAAAGTCTGTCCATTGCACCGTACCCAGCCAGAAGGGAGACTTGGAACACCAGAAAGATTTTCGTGCCAGGCAACAATGCTGCCAATCGGAGGATCGTTGATGTTTTCCAACACTGTTTTGAGGCTCGCGAAATTCTCATTGACCTTTGCTGCGTTCACCGGTGTGCCTGAGGTAAATGTGTTGATATTTCCCACTGCTACTGCAAGGATAGTTACAGTGGCAAAGCCGAGTGCAATCCCAACCCCGATCAAAAAACCGGATTTGATTTTTAATAAAGTCCTTTTCATATATCCTCCGAAAGCAATTTTGAAAATTTTAGCATAACTCTTAGGAGTGTTGTCTTTCTAAGCGAGCGGTTTCACTTTAGCGAGCGGTTTAAAACGCTCGCTAAGGAATCGTTAAAACTGATTTTTCCATCCGAAACTTGCGTATTTCTCCCATCTCGCGGAGCCTGCAAGAAGTTCCTGACTGCCGTAAACAGGGCGCATATCCAGTTGAGCGGAAAACGGGGCAGACCCGCTGTTCAGCCAGGGCACTAGCCAGGACTGTGCCACATTAAAAAACCAGAAGCCGAATAGAACTGCAGCAGATTCATTGTATCTGGCAGTTGCCTGTTCCAGTTTATATTTTTTATCATTAAAAACTAGGAAATTGTATATAAATGTATCCTGTCCCAGTGGCTGTGCAGGAAGAATCGGCTGGTTTCGAAAAGCATTCTGCCGGTTGCTGTAGACTCGAAAGTCGGCGACAGTCTTTCCGATCAGTCCGACATAGATTACCGGATATACAAAAATCGTATAATAAGAAATTTTACCGCTGATTCTTTCATTATAATCAACTCCATAATTCCATTCCCCCCAACCGGGCATCACTGCGGAACGCCAAATATATCTCAAGGTATCATACGACTTGTTCAGATCCACTAAAGGAAAGTCCTGCATTCCATCGGCAATAAAATCTTCCGGTTTCTGGATTTCGTTTTTAAACACTCTGTCCATAAATTTCTTAATTTCCACGAGGGTGATTTTACGGTCTCCATTTCCACCGTTTACGGTAGAGTCTGCTCCGAAAAAAGATGTATCTTCTGCATTCGATACCTTCTGTTCTGAGGGTTTATTGGATTCTTTTTCATCTGGCTTTTTAGGGATGGCAGAATTATTAATTGCCTGAACAAAACGAAAAGTGAACAGACTTAGAGCGTTTGTCGCCTTATCGGAATTATCGATGGACCTTTGGCCGATTTGGGAGGAGTAGAATCGGGTGACATTTGCCCCTTGTTCACGATTCTGATATTCCTTGCTGATAGTTTTTATTGCTTCATCGTTCGCAGTACGGCAGGCATTGATAAACAGAATAATATCAATTTTTTTACCAACCGGCAAGCCTTCATTTTTCTTCAAAAGTTTTTCGAGAAGTTTTGATTCCTTCAGAGCCGTGACCTCATTGCTCTGATCAGAATCATACAAGTACATCAGAGTACTCCCATCCTGAGCTGCAGTTCCATGCCCCGAAAAGAAAAACAGAAACACGCTGCCTTCAGGAAGATCTGTCACAAATTTATCCATCCAGTCAGTCACTTCCTTCAACTTAGGGTTGCTATTGAAGGATTTTACTGTAAAATCCCCTTTCTGCACAAGATTCCTTTCAATCTCGGCAATATCCTTCTCCGCATTGGCCAAAGTGCCGAATCCCTTTTTTTCTGATTCCTTGACTCCAACAAGAAGGGCAAATTTCTTTCTGCCAGTGTGCTCTCTTTTTTTATAATGCGTCTTAAATCCGACCCCTGTTTTTTCCTCAGCCGACACAGAAAAACTCCCTGCCAATACAAAACATAAAATCCAGGAAACAAGTTTTCGAGAACAAATTCTTTTCTTTTCTTTCATTTGCAATTACAACTCTCCCGATAATGAAGAGCATTTTCACCTTCCGTTTTTTTGATCTTTTTCCGGGAAAAGAAGAAATAATTCTGAAATGTGATTATTCTTAATCATTTCCCGTAAAAACCACTCTGTCTACTGTTCAATTTTCCCATTGCCTGTCCTGATCAGTTTTGTTGTCATCATCCCTGAATACCGAAGTGTTGTCCCTGAAGGTGATTCATTTTCTATGATATCGGTGTCGACAATATTCAGAATATATCTTGCCGGCGATGCACTAAACCCAGGCAATCCTGCTTCAGTGACGGTAAATGTATAAATTCGATCTGCCTGAAAAAATGTGTTTGGGTGTGTAAAATACAGTTTTACCTGAGCAGTTTCAATTTTTCCAATTCCAGATTTTTTATATTTATAAAGGGTATTGAAACGTACCCGATAATCTTTGTTTTCTGGATCATTCTTCAGCCGAAACGATCCATCCAGATATTCATAATCGGAATATTTATAATTGTATGTTTTTCCGGACATTTCAAAATCCGTGCCTTCAGGAGAGGCCGTTTTCAGCCTAGTCTGCACATTATCATTCAGATCTGTTATGAAGGCTTCTTTAGTGTATCCATTTACATCTGTTTTATATGTAAATAGAATCTCTTTAAATGCACTCAGCAGGCCAGAAGCCTCAGAATGACCTTTCTTTACAATTACTTCGCCATTTTCCGCTTTCTCAATCTGCTGATAATAAGTTAGCTCCAAACCACTTTTAGCTATGCTCTTATAAACGGAAAAATCACCTGCCTTTGGATTATCGTGAATCAGCAGTCTGTATTCACTGGGCGTCAGTTTCATTTCTTTTTTCAGCATTCCTGAAATACAGTTAAAATTTGCAATAAATGCCGGAATTACGAATACATACCATATTTCTCTTCTCATAGAAAACTCCTTTTGCTTTTCTTCTCTGAAGAGCAGTTTTCTTTTGATTTTTTTTGGGGAAAAATGGAAAGCAGTGCCGAATTGAAGGAGTCGGGCACTGCTTTCCGAATAGGCTACATTTTCATAACTGACGAGTTATTGTCTGCCGTAAAGGTCAGCAGAAAACTTAGTGCAGTAAGATGTCCCAATCAATCCATATATCCAGGATTCCTCCATTTTTATTTCATCCAAAGTTCCACCGACAGCCTGCATCTGAAGAAGAGTATATGCACGAACCTGGCGGTCATTGATCCCTATCGGAATAAGAAGAAGAAACTGAAAACCGCAGGCTTCTGCCGAAATTCTTTTAGAGTCTCCCTGAACCGGAAATTTATTCAGTTCTGTTTTGATGGAAAGAGGCGTTGATGTACATCCCCAGAATAAAATTTGCAAGATAATCAATAGAATCAGCTTTTTCATTTGACAGCATCTCCTGTGATTGTTGTACACCTTGCAGTTCCCAGCACATACCAAGTCCATGTTTCTTCAATGGAGATATTAATTAACCCTTTTGCTCCTGAAACACTGTTCAAAGCATTGTCGTATGCAGTTTGAATTCTGCCGTTCAATCCTATAGGGATAAAATTGTATGCAGTTGAAATAATCCACATCGAACCGCAGCCTTCCCCTTTGGCTTTTCCCAATATCTGCTCCGATCCAGTCAGTTTTTTCTGAATCAGAACTTCTCCGGAACTGCAGGAGTATATGAACAGCAATGCTGTCCATAACATAACAATAAGTCTGTTTAGTTTCATTTTCTACTCCTGAACTGAAGAGGTATTTTCCTCGGATTTTTTCTGAATTTTTTTTGGGAGTTGTTAAAAAGTAAAGATTCAAATAGATATTGGAAAGGCTTGCTTACAAAAATCCTATCTAAGTCATCAGCATAGTTTATTAACTGATTTAGAATCCAACAACAATGCTCGATCTCGAAACCCAAGCACTATACGAATCAAAGGAAAAAACACTGGGACAAGCCTATAAAACCATTCAACAAGAAAGCCCTAGTGTTTATGAATTAATATTCAGTTTACAGAAGTTTCTATTTCCGGAACAAGAATTACTTCCTGATTATGAAAAACCGGACCCATTCCAGCAGGCCAGATTAAAGGGTAAATCCACCACATCCAAGGCATCAAATATAGGATTGTCATTGTTTTAAATAATATAGGACTGCCGGACTGCTTGAATATCAATGTATGTTTTGTATCCGGCTGTATATCTATGTTTAAAGTACGGGGATCTGAGTCTGACATACCTTGATTTTCATCTCTGCTCGAATAAATTTTTGTT
Organism: Leptospiraceae bacterium; assembly: GCA_035345895.1. GTDB lineage: Bacteria > Spirochaetota > Leptospiria > Leptospirales > Leptospiraceae > DAORDI01. Next base: position 759 of record DAORDI010000281.1, on the reverse strand, counting down.
CCTACAAAAGGTCTGAGTCTGCCTCTCTCAAAAAAATATTTAATACTATGCTTTCCTGCAGAAACGGGAAAAGTATAATCTTCTCCATCCTTAAAAAGATCAGAAAAAAATTCCTGTTGGTCTACCAGAAATTTTACTCTCCATCCATCTATCACCGGACCATAGCCGTAATCATTTTCAATACCTGTTGTTCTAAATTTGATTGTAATGAATCCATGCTCTTTCGATTTGATCTCCTTTTCCTTATCTGAACTGACCCTTGATGTTGTCACACAATTTATGACCGCAAGCAGAACTAAAAACAAAAAGCATTTTTTCGCTTCCCTGACAAATTGATACAAGTTTAAAATGGTTTCCATAAAGTTTCCTCTTTAAAAAAATTGGCAGAGTCAAATACAAAAAATCACCTACCACTCCTAAAGAGCATCCTTCCTTCCCGTTTTTCTGACTTTTTTCCCGATTCATAAAAAAATGGAAAGCAGTGCCGAATTGAAGGAGTCGGGCACTGCGTTTCCGAGAGAGTTTATGATCTGGGTGTGTATTTTCAAAACAAACTTGAATTAAAGAGGAGATTCCCTCAGTTTTTTTCTGACTTTTTTTCCCGATTCTGAATTTTTTTTCATTCGTCATTCACTGCCTCCATTTTTCACTTGACTGAAAAACAAACACGTGTATTTTTCAGTAGTATGAAATCTGACCGTGCTCTGAAATCCTGGATTGAAAATGATCTGAAGACCAAAATGGTGTTTTTAGGCGGAC
>DAORDI010000280.1:0-7636 GCA_035345895.1 Leptospiraceae bacterium | reverse complement strand
GACTTCTGAAAGCCAGAGCAAACATAATGCTGAAGGACTATCCCAAGGCACTTTCCGCACTCGAAAGCATCATTTCCTTTTACCCGAATGACTCGGATATGCTGTACCTTTTAGGCAGTCTCTCTCTCGAAATGGGAAACGAGTCCAAAGCTCTTCTTTATTTCGGCTCCCTCTGGAATGCAATACGCAAGCGTGAAGGGGATGCGAAATACAGACTCCAGACACTGAAGACAATGGCAGAAATTCTCAGTAAAAAAGGAGACTATTCCAGGGCAATCTACTATCTGAAAAACTATCTGAAGTACAAGGACAATGACTACGAGTCCAGTTATTTTCTGGCTACTCTGTACAGTCAGACAGGAAATCTGGCAGAATCCAAGAACATACTCCTGGATCTTCAGAAAAAACTGCCGCACAACTACTCTATTGACTACCTTCTGGCAGAGATCTATTTTATTGAAAATAAATTTCAGGCATACAGGTATTTTAATTACCTGAAGCAGAACGGCAAACTGAAGAACAACAGTTACCTCGGTGCACTTTTCCGTCTGATGAAGGGTGATTACCAGGAAATCAAGCCTGTCCTGGAAAAAATGGCAGAGAAAAACCGGATCAGACTTTCACTCTACACAGCTCTCTCGTATCTCTACAAAAAGACTGGAGAGACGGAACAGCAGATCAAGGCCTTGGAAAGAGCAGCTGAACTTGCATCAGTTTATAAGCAGTATGCCCTTGCAGTCGAACTCACTAAGGAAAAAAGAAAGGCTGTCAGTACAAGACCCGATCTGGAAGAAAAATACCCTAAGTCAAAAGACTTTGAGTATATTGGAATCTCATTTGAAGAACTGGGCTATTCCAATCTTGCCAGACACTATATGCAGAAGGCTGAAGAGTCTGCTCTGAACGGCCGAGAAAAGAACAATTACAAGCTGAGGAATGCGATTCTTCTCCGTTCTGCAAAAATGAAAAGATATGAAGAATCCGACAGGATTCTGAAAGAAATTCTGAGTGATGAACCCGATTCGGCCATGGTCAATTTTAATCTGGGTTACAATCAGTATCTGAACACCCGGTACAAGGAAAGCCTGCCGTTTTATGAAAAGTCGATTCTCTCCGACGAAAAAAATTCCACATACTATTATTACAGGGCAATGTCCAATGAGAAACTTGGAAAAATACCGGAGACAGTGTCTGATCTGAAAAAGACAATTGAACTCGATCCCAACTTCAGCGGGGCCTACAATTTCTTAGGATATCTTTACGCTGAACAGAATATGGAACTTGCCGAATCGATCCGGCTGATCCAGAAGGCGATAGACATTGAACCGGACAATCCGTCCTACCAGGACAGTCTGGGATGGGTTCTTTACAGACTCTCCAGATATGAAGAAGCACTGCATCATCTGATTCTCGCAAAGGAAATCCTGGAAGAAAAAAAAGAGGAAGATGCCGCTGTATTCGATCATCTTGCCGAGGTTTATGTAAAACTGAAAGAACCGGAAAATGCCAGAGAGCACTGGAAAAGAGCATTGGAACTTTATACGGATCTCAAGGAAAAAAACAGAGTCAGACAGAGACTTGAAGAAATTGGAGAAAAAAAATGAGAAAACTTTATGTTGCTTTTATACTTATATTTGCTGCATTCTGCATGGACAAATCGGCAATCAAGGAAGATGTTGCCTACTCGGAAGAATCAGGACTGAAGGGATTCAGTCTTCTTTCGAGTCCCAAAAATGAGGATTTCAGAAGTTTTCTTGCTGAAATAGAGAAAAATTCCTCCTCTTTTTCTTCAGACTTTTCAATGAAAATTCAGACAGGTGCGGACATCAGCAATCTGAACGGGGTTATTTTTTTTGATAAAACAAAGGAAAAACTGAAAATACAGCTCCAAGATCCTTTCTTTGGAATGATCGTTTCTCAAATACTGTCAGATCCTTCCACCATAAAAATCAAGTCTGCCGGCAAATCGGAAATCCACAGTCAGCCGATGGGAGATATCAGGATAAGTGATCCTTCCAATGGGAAAAAAGTGGTCACAGTTCCATTTAAGGTCATTTTTCATATGATTGCACTGAATTTTCAGAAAGAGATTCAGGAGAAAAAGGCATTCCTGAAAAAAGAAACAAAAACCTTGAAACTTGTTCAGGATTCGGAAGAATTTATTTATGAGTTTCATGATAAAGGACTGAAATCAATAGAATATATCAGTGCCGGGACTCAGGCAAAATCTTCTGTACCGGAAAAGTTTCAATCTGCCAAGCACCCTCCTCTGGTAATGATTACAAGAGTAACGGACAAATCCACCGGCAGGGAAAGCGGTCTTGTGGAAATCAAAATGAAGAATCTGGCTCAGAAAAGTTCGATTCCTGCTTCCGTATTTCAGTTTTAACTCAGATCAGGGTGAAACCAAGTTTTAAATTCTTCCTGAAATTTCACCGGTATGAATTCAGTAAATTCATACCGCGCACAGGAATGGATGGAAAAAGGGTCATTCAGACAAAAATCTTTCATTGATTCCAATGTCTCTGACCTTCCCAGAAGAATTCCCCCTTCACGAGGATTTTTTGGACCCGATGCCATCAGGATTCCATCTTCATATCCCTTGTCCAAATATTCCCGATGCTCAACTAAGTGTCTGTCAATTTCCTCTATTGGTTTCATATAGTGAAGAGATATAATGAAATGTTTCATGGCTGCCCTGAACAGAATTTAAATTTTTCCAGTGTTTTTTCAGCATACTCAAGTTCTATTTTGTCTGTCTGCCTGTTTTTTAATATTTCCTGCATTTTTTCTATCGCAGGCTGATACGGTTCATCACAGTTTTTTATAAAAAAATCGTACGCCCTGAGTCTTGCCAGATAATTGTCCCCGGCAAGAAGAAGATAATTGTACAGAAGATCCTCGCTTTTATTTCTTTTGGCAAGAAGAACATGGGTATCCGAACATTTATCAATAAGTTCTTTAGGAAGAGACGATGAACTGCAGTCTCTGCTTTCCGGTTCAGTTCTGTCCTCTTCTGCAATAGGACGGATTGATCTTCTGGCTTCATCCATATAACTGAGATATTTCTTTCTGAAATCTTCATTTCTGGAAAATCTTTCTGCCTCTGCAGAGAAACCGCTCTGCCCTGCCTTTGTAAGAACAGAATTCAGCCCTGATTCATTGAAAAACTGAGTATGCCTGTCTCTGGAAAGCTGAATTTTCTCTCCCCCCTTTAAATCCACCTGATTTGTATGGATCAGATCCTCCAGGCTGTTTTTAGGCCCCAGCAGTTCACGTTCAGGAATGTACGGAGACAGCTGCAGTCTGCCTTCCCAAAGAAAAATGCGGCTCTCGTTTTCACTCTGCACCAGATCAAATTCTGTACCCCTGACTCCTGCCATCCAGTTCGGTGTAGCACTTCTGAAACCCTCGGATTCCTTTTTGACTTTTACAGAAATCCTGCCATAGCCGAGCACTGGATTATCCCCGTTATTATTCAGATTGGCACTCATTTTAAATACAGTGTTTCTGCTGATTTTAATTCTGAATCCGGAAGATTGAACTGCTTCCAATTCACAGAAAGAACGCTCTCCCGTCCTGATGATTTCTCCGTCATAAATCAGACTGCCGGGTGTAACTTTTCTTTCCTTGCCGGGGGAAAGAAATGAGAATACATCTCCCTGCACGATCACTGCTTTGGCTGCTGCATTCAGGACATATTCCTTTTCCGATATGACCCTTCCCGGCCTCAATGAATTCTTATCAGCAAATTCAGTATAAAGAGCATTCCTGTCCCTGTCTTTTTTTCCCCGGTAAACCGCATTCAGACTATCAGATTCTTCCTGATTCTGTGTCCTTTTTTCCAATTTAGGTTCCGGACCGGGAACGGGTTTCCGTTCATTTTTGACTGGCAGAGAAATGATCGGTAATTCCGAATTTTTCTTTTTTTCCTCTTTTACTGAACTGGAAGCACAATTGAAAAAAAAATACAGCAGCAGAATTATAAAGTAAAGTTTCATACAGTCTCCGGGTCGACTAAAACACTTGCCTGTCAAAAGAAAAGACAAACATTAAAAAGTCAAACTCTTATTGACGTCCGTTCAGGCCGCCGAGCTGAAAGTTTTTTAAAAGACAAAAAGAGGGAGAATCTAAATTCTGTTCAATGAAAACGCTTCAGGAGCAATGAATGCAATTAAAAGAATACTTTAAACTGGATTGGAAAAGGCCTGCAGACACGGAAGAGACAGTATCCAACAGACAGAGACGGGAATCTCTCGAAAAAAATCTGGATGGATGTTTTTCCAGGCTGGAAGCGGCTGAAATCTGCAGTTCAAATGATAAAATTCCTGAAGCACTGATTCTCTTAAGATCCCTGAAAATTCAGGCTTTAAATGCAGTTCTCTCTTTCTTTCATCAGACAGAAATAAATGATGAAAAAGACTATACTCAGGCTCTATCAAAAATTCCGGATTCTGAACTGTTTTCCATTTTTGAAAAAATCGGTGCAGTCAGTCTTTATGAAGAGAACTCTGAAACTGAAGAAAAGGCGGAAGAAATATTAAGTGATTCTCTTTACAGAATCAGAAAAAGAATATTTGCTCATTACGAACAGGAATTAAAAGATCCAATTCGCAACTTTCGAAAAAGAGTATTGTTTCAGTCCGTTCTGTCTTCAGTCATCATCATTGTTCTGGCTGTGTCTGCTCTCAGAGAAATCAAACGGAAATCTCCTCTCAAGGAAGACTCAGCTCAGATTTCTTTATCTGACAAAAGAGAAGGAACCCCGGTCGTATCCGACATTCCCGGAAGGAAGGCCGCTTTCAGACCTGGCAGCTGGAACACATTGAAATTCAGTCTGGAAAAGCCTGAAACTGTCGGCAGTCTGCGTCTTGATCCTCTTAAGCAGAAGGACGCCAGAATTCAGATACGTGAAATTTCCTTCTTTTCGAAGGATGGAAAGAATCTGTTCACCAAAAATCTCACTGTTGATGCATCCAAAATTCAGTCTGAATCAGGAAACATTATTCTTGTCGGAAATATTTCGCTCGGCAGACTGCTTCAGGGACAGCCTATTGAACTTGTAACTACCGGTGAAAATCCTTCTCTCCTCTTCAAGCTCGAAGAGATTAAGAACGTTTCTGAAATCAGAGTACAGATGAGAGCAGTAAGGAAATCTGCACAATTCGAAAACTGATATGATAAAAAATTTTATAATACTCATAAGACCGCATCAGTGGATCAAAAACTTTATCCTTTTTGCAGGAATCATTTTCGGCAAGAAACTCAATGATCCCGATGCAGTAATGAAGGTTACTTCAGCTTTTTTTCTATTTTCCTTCGTAGCCAGCTGCCAGTATGTCTTCAACGATTATATGGACAGAGCAGAAGATGCAATGCATCCCGAAAAAAAGAACAGACCTCTTGCTTCCGGAGCGATTGATCCGGGAGTTGCACTGACACTGATGATTATTATGCTGACAGTCTCTCTGATTCTTTCCTTTCTTCTTTCTCAGATATTTTTCGGTCTCCTGATATTCTATTTCCTTTTCAATCTGACATACAGCTCTTACCTGAAGCATCTGGTAATCCTGGATGTAATGTCCATCAGCATAGGATTTGTGATACGGGCTGTTGCCGGTGCAGCTGTAATCAATGTACAGTTTTCATCCTGGCTTCTGCTCTGCACGTTTATGCTGGCACTTTTCTGGGGTTTCAGCAAAAGAAGAGGGGAAATCATTCTGATGGAAGAAGGGGCAAAGACTCACAGAAAAATTTTGGATGAGTATTCCGTAAACTTTCTTGATATGATGCTTGGAATTACTGCGACGATGACTCTGATGAGTTATGTAATGTATACATTCAGTCCGAGCACGATTCAGAATCTGGGAACAGACAAAATGGTCTATACAATCCCTATCGTTGTATATGCCATACTCCGAAGTCTTTATATTATATATATAAAGAATATGGGACACAATCCCACCAAGGCGATTTTGACGGATAAATCAGTCCTCATCACAGGTCTGCTCTGGGTAATTCTAGTGACATATCTCACGTATTTCAAGCCTGGAATGACAATATTTCATCTATGAAGAAAATCACAGGGATTGTTCTTCCGCTCCTGATTTTTGTCCTTTTCGGATTCTTTCTTTCCATGTTCAAGGCCCGAGACACAATACAAATTCCTGAAAAATCATTAAAATATGCTTATAATGAAAGAAATCAGATCAGACATCCTGCCGTTTTCTATTTCTGGGCATGGTGGTGCACTGTCTGCAGAGCCAATCATTCTTTTACCGGTTACAGCTTTGAAATCGCCCAAAAAATGAATACCGATTTCATAAGCATTGAAGAAGGAGACAATCCTGAAAAATTGAAAAATTATCAGGAAGAAATGCACCTTCCCTATCCTGTAGCCGTACCTGTGAATGAAGAGTTTTGGAAATTTGCAAGAATCAAGGAATACCCAAGCACTGTTTTTACAAATTCCGAAGGCAAAGTCGTAATTATAGATTCAGGAATATTGAATCCGCTCAGTTTTCTGCTGCGTCTTATTGCAGCGCGTTTCCTCTGATTCAGTCTACTGAAGCGCCGAATTTCTGCATAATTTTTGTAAGATCTCTTTCCACTTCCTTCTTGAAGAAAGCATGAGAGAGGGCAATATCCTCTTTCTTAAAATCTGCCTTGAATCCGTTTTCAGTTTTCTGAAGATGAAAAAAAATTCTGCTCCTTCCCATTCTTTCAAATACCACAGTAAACTCTTCTTCAGAACATTCGAAGCTGACAATTCCTTTCATACTGCTCTTTGCAATTGCCCTCCTCATTTTTTCCAAAAAGATGCTCACCTCAGTCTCACATTCAATTTTTTTCATCCTTTCACCCAATCAGTCAAATGTTAATTCTCTCAATCTGAAGAGCTTGCATCTTCTGTAAATTCTTATTTGCAGTGCAATTCGGATAGCTGCAATCGATAACCTTAGTTTTTTTTACTGGCAATCTGAACTGGATTCGGCAATTAATTTCATTTCAAATTATTAAAAATGTATGAACTTTTTTTAAGAAATTTTCTGTTTATGACTTGCAAAATATAATCGTAAATTGGAGCGTAATTTTTGACGGTTCATTGAATTGAATCTAGCCTGAAAAGAGCTCGTAGAGCTGTTTATTATGGCAATTATTACAAACTAATTATTTTAAGCCGGAGGATTTACAAATGGCAGACTTGGGAAAAATTAAAGAGATCATTGTTGAGCAGCTCGGAGTTGACGAATCTGAAGTTACTCCTGAAGCACATTTCATTGATGACCTCGGAGCAGACTCTTTGGATACTGTGGAGCTCGTTATGGCACTTGAAGAAGAATTCGGAATCGAAATCTCTGACGAAGATGCAGAAAAAATCCAGACAGTTGGCGACGTTGCCAAATTCATTGATAAATTAAAGGGTTAATATCCTTTTAACCGGACGTTTTGTCCGGTTTTCTTTTCTAAATCTTTCTTGCGAAAAAAAAACTCCTCTTTTCATTTTCAATCTGAAATTCTAAACAATCCGCTTCTTATTTTAGCATGTACTCACAAATCATACAGTAATGAAAACTCTACTCCAAATGAGTCCAACGAAAGACTTGAATTCATCGGTGATACAGTCCTTGGTCTG
>DAORDI010000279.1:0-7649 GCA_035345895.1 Leptospiraceae bacterium | reverse complement strand
CCAGATTGCATCTGTCTGTAATTTCCAGGACAGTCAGACAGGAATGCTGTTCATGGTCGGAGCAGAGACCGCAGTCCATTGGGCATCCATGAATAACCTCGGTTCCAAAATGCAGAGGCATTTCACTTCTCTTTGCATAATTTCTGATATTTCTGTAATATACTTCATCTTCTTCGATCAGTACTTTGAAGCTTCCGTGTTCTGAACAGGTTTTCATCATATATACGCCTGAATCCTGCATTACAATTTTTGCATCAATCCTCTTCAGGCAGACGGGGCACAGACTCAGAGTGAAATCATAATAGATGTAGGGTCTTTCAGGCATATAGTTTTCCTTTATTGTGCTGTATTATTACTGATGCTGTATGCATATCTTTCAGCAAGGATGATAAATATCAGGAATTTTCCGGAGTATATAGAACTGTTCTGTTCCTTCCGTCCGCCTTTGCTTTGTAAAGCGCCTGATCGGCAAGCAGAATGAGTTCCTCAGGCTCGGAGTTTCTTTTAGGAATAACAACGGCTGCTCCTATGCTGACTGTCACAACCGGTTCATTCCGGCTGTTGAAATAGCTTGATGCAGAATGCAGAATATTCAGTTCAAATATTCCCTTTCGGACTCTTTCTGCCATTTCAAAAGTGTGATGTTCATCGATATTTCCGAGAACAATTCCGAATTCCTCACCGCCGTATCTTGCCGCAAGATCAGTATGTCTTTTTATAATATTTGACATCAGTGTTCCGATTTTATAAAGACACTGATCACCGGCCAGGTGTCCGTAAGCGTCATTGTACTGTTTGAATTTATCAATGTCGAGCATAATCAGTGCAATGCTTTCCTTTCTTCTGACTGCATGATGCCATTCCATATCCAGATGATCATTAAACTTTCTTCTGTTTGCAAGGCCGGTCAGTGCATCCTTGTCGGAGAGGTACAGAAGCTGAAGATTCACTTCTCTCAGTTTCTCTTCCATAACCTTCTGTTCAGTGACATCTTTTGAGATACTGAGTATCCCAATGAGCCTTCCTGATTCATCTTTCATAGGAGTTTTTATGGTTTCAACCAGGCTGGTCTCTCCCGATTCGGAAAAAGTGATCCATTCATAGAAAATGGAACTTTCTCCCTTTTCCAGAATTTCGCTATCCTGTCTTCTCTGGGCTTCTGCGGTTTCTGTTGTCTTGAAATCAAAATCAGTCCTGCCTGAAAGCTGAGCTTTAGATGCTCCAAAATATCTTTCAAATGCCTTATTACAGAGAATGTACCTGCCTTCCGTGTCCTTGAGGCAGATCAGATCCGGAATAGTATCCATGACACTCAGCAGCAGATTCAGTTCATTTGTCATGACTCTTCGGTGAGAACATTTTTTTGCAAGAATTTATACTGTCAAATGATTTTTAACAGTCTGAATTTCGTTTTTCCCACCCTGAGACTGATCCATTTTTAAACAAAAATGAAAAGTTCTTGCATTTTCAGTGATCCTTCTGTCACATACTACTGATTGAATCTATTCTGCAAAAATTTGAATAGTATGCAGATCAATAGTCAGTCTCATTTACTGCAGTCAAGGCGAGATAAATTACTTCTTTTCTGTTAAATGAAATTATCATTATATATATATGAAATCTGACAATATAAACGTCCAGGCTATGCTGCAGTTCCTTCCATCTGAGGGAAAACTCCTTCTGAATGGTCAGAGAATGCTCATTTTTTCCCAGAATTCCTTTGCTTCTCTTCACAGACTTTTAGTTCATCATTTTGGATTTGAATATTCTAATGCACTGTCTTCACAGTTTGGCTGGCAGTGCGGAACAGATGACTATGTTTCAATAGCAGAAAAAGGAGACTGGGATACTGAAGAGGACAAAATTACATCCGGTCCGGTCATTCATATGTGGGAGGGGATAGTTCATGTTGAACCTCTGAAGATTGAGTATGACAGGCGCGCTGGAAAATTTTATATGACTGGGATCTGGAAAAATTCGTATGAAGCGGAAAATTATATAAATACTTATGGAAAAAGTCAAAATCCTGTCTGCTTCACTCTGACAGGTTATGCTTCAGGCTGGGCATCCAAGTTTTTCGGAAAGGAGCTGATTGCAGTCGAGACATCCTGCATTGCAAAAGGAGATCCCTGCTGCAGTTTTGAAATCAGACCGATTGAAGAATGGGGGAATGAAGCTCTGCCTTGGATCAAGGCACTGAAGGCTACTTCATCCTCAATTTCCTCCTTTCTGGAAAAGGAAGTGAAAGAAAAAACAGAAGACCTTCAGAGACTCAATGAGGAACTGGAAAGAGCTGCTGTATTTGCAGTTGAAGGGGCCATTGCAAAATCAAATTTTCTGGCAAGTATGAGTCATGAAATCAGAACACCTATGAACGGTGTAATCGGTATGGCGGAGCTTCTTTCTCACACCTCTCTCAATGATGAGCAGAGAGATTTTGTGGAAAGTCTTCTTTCAAGTTCAGAGCTCCTGCTAAGTATAATCAATGATATATTAGATTATTCTAAATTAGAAGCGGGCAGAATGGAGCTGTATGAAACGGATACGGAAATCAGAGACTGTATTTCTGAATGCGTCATGATGTTTCAGTACAAGCTCAAGGAAAAGAGACAGGAACTGACGAAGTTTATCAGCCTTGATGTTCCAGGTTTCCTTCTCATAGATGAAAAAAGACTCAAGCAGGTTATTATAAATCTTCTGAGCAATGCTGTGAAATTCACTCCTATGAACGGAGAAATTCATTTTGAGCTTCTTGTAAAACAGGACAGCGAAGATCATCAGTATCTGCTTTTTACTGTCAAGGACACCGGGATTGGAATTCCTGAGGAAAAGCAGAAAAATCTGTTTCAGTCATTCAGTCAGGTCGATGCTTCTACAACCAAAAATTTCGGAGGGACTGGACTTGGTCTTGCCATCTCTAAAAAAATTGTAGAGCAGATGCGGGGGAAAATATGGGTTCAAAGCAGTCCCGGGAAAGGTTCAGTATTTTATTTTGAAATTCCCTTAAAAAGATCTGCAGTTCAGGATCCAAAGTATCTTAGTTCATCTGATCCGGCACTGAACGGCAAACGGGCTGCGGTGATAGACGACAATCAGGTGAATTTAAAAATATTTCAGAGTCTCCTGAACCACTGGAATATGAAGACGGACTGCTTTTCATCTCCTCTGCTTGCCCTAGGTTCGTTGGAAAAGATCAATGCAGATATTTTTCTTCTTGATTTTAATATGCCTGAAATGGACGGACTGACTCTTGGAAGAAAAATAAGAGAGCACTATGGAAAATCCGTTCATATTGCACTATGTACATCGACAGACTTGGATGAGATGAGTTTACGATTTGATCCAAGTATATTCGATTTTATATTAAGTAAGCCTATAAAACAGAAAGTTCTATTTGAAAGACTTCTCAGACTGTATAATCAAGATTATAATCAGTCAGTCATATCTGACGTCAGGTATGACCCGGAAAAAACAAGAACTGCAAAAATACTTCTTGTTGAGGACAATCCGATCAATCAGAAACTTGCAGTCAAAATGCTGAGAAAACTTGGTTTTTCTGCAGACATTGCAGACAACGGAAAGTCCGCAGTAGAGAAGGCTCTCAGTACCGATTATGATCTTATCTTTATGGACATTCATATGCCTGAGATGGACGGAGAGCAGGCAGCTGCAATAATACAGGCGAGTCTGCAGAACCCGCCTAAAATAGTCATTATGTCAGCTGATGCATTCAGGAAGGAAGAAATCAGAATGACCAGCATAAGAATAGAGGAATACATTCTGAAACCGATTAAGATTTCGGATCTTGAAAGCATATTGACAAGGAATCATCTTCTATAAATTATCAGTATTCGATATGGAAAATATTTCATCCTCTCATTACTGTTTTTCTGCCTGCAGGAAAAACAGACTTCTGCCTGTCAGCCTTATTGAATTTGGACATGATTCTGTATGAGTACTTTAAAGTATTTTATTATATATATCCTTGCGGCCGCTGCATTCGGATGCACTGAACAGAAAAAAGAGGACAATTTTGTTCTCACTGAAGAATGGGAATACAAGACTGGATTTGATCCCGCTTATCTTGATGAAGACGGATCCGGATGGAAGAAAATATCTCTGCCGGAGAATCTTACAAAGAAGCTCAAGGATGAGCAGCCGTTCAATTCAGTTACTTTGAGAAAAAAAATTCCAGTTGAAATAGCGCAGATAGCGGAAAGCGGAAGCGGAATTGCTCTGAATGCCGGAAGGGTTCTGGATGTCTCCATCTATTATATGAATGGAAAATATTTCGGACAGTCGGGTTCAATAGATCCCTATAAAACAGCAGCAATGCGTCCTTTTCTTCGCGAAATTCCTGCAGGACTGATTCGTCCCAAAGACAATTATCTTCAGATTGTCCTTTACACAAACGGAGATTTTCCTCTGCAGTTTATGGATGAACTGAAAATAGGAAGAGCAGATCTGGTCTTTACTGACAGAAACAGTTCTGAAATCATTGCATTTATTTTTCTTTCCGTATATATGTCGGCAGGGATATATCATCTGCTGCTTTTTCGTAAACGTTCTCAGGACAGATATAATCTGTATTTTGGACTGTTCTGTATTGTAGTATCATTGTACTGGTTCACTTCAAACACAGTGACTCGGGATATTTTCTTTCATGACAGAGTATTTCTGCACAGAAAAATGGAGCATATTTTTCTGTTCTTTACATCTCCGCTTCTGCTTGCATTTATTTCCCATTTTCTCGAGAACAGACAGATAAAACTTTTCAGGATTTTTCTGGCCTTTTCCGTTCTGATCGTTTTTCTGACAGCTGTTTCTCCGCTTATAGTAATGAGAATCTGCATGGCTGTCTGGCAGATTTTAAGCATCATTATGGCGGGATATGGCATATATATGATTATCAGACAGATCAGAAATCGAAATGAAGATGCAAAATATATCATCATCGGAATGATTCTTCTGGCTTTCGGACTTGTGACTGATATTCTAAGTTCAAGATCAATCATTCATTTTCCAAAAATCTCCAATTATGCCTTCTTTGTCTTCGTCAGCGGGATTGTACTTCTGCTGGCTGATAAATTTATGAAAGTTACAAACGGCTTTGAAGAACTGACTGTTCAGCTCGAGAAAAAAGTTGAGCAGAGAACTCAGGAACTCAGCAATACTCTTTCCATCGTTCAGAAGCTCAAGGAACAGCAGGACGGTGATTATTATCTGACCTCACTTCTGCTTGAGCCTCTTTCCGGAAACTTTATAAAAGGCGGGAGCGGCAATATTCAGATTGAGATACTCGTTCATCAGAAAAAGAATTTTCTGTTCAGAAAGAAATCCAAGGAAATCGGCGGAGATATATGCATCTCTGACAGTTTCTCTTTGAGCGGTGAGTCATTCATTGTATTTGCAAACGGTGATGCAATGGGGAAATCGATCCAAGGTGCAGGCGGCGCACTGGTTTTCGGAAGCGTTTTCAGGGCTGTCATAGAAAGAACCAAATCAATGTCCGGCGGACCGGGTTTTAGTCCTGAAATCTGGCTGAAGAACTGCTTTCAGGAAATTCAGAAAGTATTTGTATCGTTCAACGGTTCTATGCTGATTTCGGCAATCATCGGTTTGGTGGAAGAAAGATCTGGTCTTGTCTATTATATTAATGCAGAACATCCATATTTTATACTGTATAGAGATGGAAAATCTGAATTTATAGAAGATCGGATTCTGACCAGGAAGATTGGGATTGAAGGACTTGAGGGAAGTCTTCAGGTCAAGCTTTTTCAAATGGGCAAAGGTGATGCTCTGATCTGCGGTTCAGACGGAAAAGATGACATACTTCTGGGAGTGGAATCAGGGGTAAGGGTCATCAATGAAAATGAGAGACTCATTCTTCAGACTCTCAATGAAGCCGAAGGGGACCTGCATAAAATAGAAAGCAGACTGAATGAAAAGGGAGAACTTACTGACGACCTTTCTCTTCTGAAAATCACATTCTTCGGCATTCCTGTCCAATACGAAAATCCGAAATATCATGTATCCAATTATAATGATTCATTGGAATCAGCAGAATCAGCTCTTTTCTTTTATCTGGAATATATTGCAGAAAACGGAGAGAATCCGAACGCACTGAAGGAAATATCTGATATCTACATTCATCAGAAAGATTATGCAAAAGCATCCTTCTACCTGGACCGACTGATTCAGACAGCTCCTGAAAACACATCGGCTCTGTATCTGAATTCATTTTTAAAGAAGAAAGCAGGAAAACTTTCTGAAGCGGCAGAGCTGGGAGAAAGACACAGAATACGGAATCCATTCAATGTACTGAATCTTGTCAACCTTGCAGATATTTACAGACTCACAGGAAATTATGAACGGTCCAAAAAAATGACTGAACGTGCACTTCTTATCGAGCCTGAAAATGAAAAAGCAAAAAGACTTCTGAATGTTCAGTCTCAGGGCGAACCGACAAGCATATAATAGTCCTGAGTGATCTTATACTCAGGACTGAATCAATGCCTGCATCTTGCCTTAGACAATTCCATCATTCTTTTTTCTCTTCAGGAGGATAGTAAGTGTTTACGATATGATAGTACCACCCGTCTTCCGTTTCTTCAGAAAGTCTCATTGCAAGATTGTTTACCATTCTGAGCTGGGCCTGTTCTTCCGACTCTCTGTATCCAATCTGTTCAGAGTAATATGCTCTTCCCATTGCTTCATCTCTTGGAAGCTGTATTTTTTCCCCTGTCGAATCCTGAAGTTCTATCTTTGCCAGCATAGTGATTTCTGAACTGATCTGCTGGTTTGCATAGTCCATAATGTTTCCTATTTTCTGGTAATGAGTCACTGAACCGTAAATTCTGAACATTGCCTCGGACTTGTCTCTGGTCTGAATAAATCGTCCTCTTCTGTCTATCTCCGATTTCAAGGCCTGAGTCAGCATCACATGAAGTCCGGGGCCGTAGGAATTGTTCTGGAAATTATGCACATATACTTTTCGATATCTGTCCGGAACCTGGACAGTTTCTTCTTTTCCATCTGCTGATTTGACTTTTACTTTAGGAGGCCGCCCAGGTTCCTTGGTAAAGTATCTGACTAAAGCATTGTCTTTCAGATAATTCCCGCATCCGTAAAAAAGAAAAATATTGATTATAGTAAAGTATTTCAGCATTATTTTATATCTCAAAAAGAAATTGCTTTCAGTGTGTCAAGCCCGTCAAGACTGTTTGTAAGCGAGGGATTGAGTTCATAAGCTTTTGTATGATCCTGCTTCGCGTCATCCTCATTTCCAAGTTTAGAATAACATTCTCCTCGACAGTAATAAGCCTGAACAAAGTCCGGTCTTGCTTTCAGAACCTCATTGAAACATTTTACTGCCGTTTTATAATCACCCTTTTTCTGCAGGATTCTTGCTTTCCAGTAAACCGCATCCGTAAGTTCAGGACATAAATCCAGTGCCTTGCTGAAATCGTTGATTGCATCATCCAGCTTATTCAAAGAATAGCGGCTGTTTCCTCTTGCAAAGTAGGATGGGAAATGCTGTGGATCCGCTTCAATGGAAACAGTATAATCTGCCTCTGCCTTCTCATATTCTTTCATATACAGATACGCATCTCCTCTTTTCAGGAAACAGTTTATGTCGGAAGGATCAA
>DAORDI010000278.1:0-7709 GCA_035345895.1 Leptospiraceae bacterium | reverse complement strand
CTTTGAATCTTTGAATCTTTGAATCTTTGAATCTTTGAATCTTTGAATCTTTGAAAATCATAATCCTTTCATACAGATATGAAGCTGAGAAAATTTGCAACAAAAAATGTTCTGAGAAAGGAAATTTTTTTCAGAGATAACGAAAACCTTATGAGAGAAAACCACTATTTAAAGATCGAATGATTCAAGCTTCCTCACTCGGACTCCATTCCCCTATAAAACGATTGACATAATTTCCCGACTGGATACTCTTTAACACTGAGGGGAATATGAATAAACAGGAACTGTTGTCAAGAATCTCAGTCAATCCCAACATTTGTTTTGGGAAACCCTGCATGCAGGTCACAGAATATGGGTTTCTTTAATCTTGGATTTTTTAGCCTCCGGAGAAACAATACAGTCTGTTTTAGAAAACTATCCTGGACTTGTTGAGGCAGACATATATGCCTGCATTGCTTACGGTGCGGAGGACGTTACCCCAAAATGCACCATTTCCAGTAAGGGATAACGCTGATCTTCTTTTTGTCGACTGTAATCTTCTTCTCTTCATATTCTGAGATGACCGTTCCCTCTTTCAGTTCAAACATATCCATTGCTTCATAGAGTCCGTTCAGTTCCCTGTCCTTATTCTCACCGAGTTTCAAAGTCACCTGAAAGGCTGAACTGATCCGATTCCTTTCGAAGACAATAAAATCGCATTCGTGCTTGTTCTTAAAATAGTAAATTTCTTTATTTCTTTTTTTCAGCTCCAGAAAAACCAGATTTTCCAGAAGTCTTCCCCTGTCCTCTGAGTTCGAAAAAGCAATCTGCTCTCTCATCCCGTTGTCAATTACATATATTTTTTTTCCTGCAGCATACTGTTTTTTCAGACTGAAATCGTATTTATTCAGTTCAAATACAAGATAGGATTCTTCCAGAAAGGAAACATAATCTCTGACTGTAACAGAACTTTTGAATCCAAGCAGATTCTTCAGTCCGTTAAAACTGATTTCTTTTGTAAAATTACTGAAAATATAATTAGAAAGAAGACGAAAAGATTTAATTTCCTTAATCCCGAACCGTACAATGATATCCTTATAGATAATATCATCATAGGTTCTTTTTAAGAATTCTGAATCTTCATATTTTATATAGTCAGGAAATCCGCCCTGTTTCAGGTAGACGTCATAAGTGGAAATAATTTCCGCCTTCTCTGAAACTGTTGAATACTCACCGGTTATACTCTTCCATTTCAGCATTTCCCGAAAAGAAAAAGGATACACTTCCACTTTCACATATCTGCCGGTCAGATGAGTGGCAAGTTCAGTTGAGAGCATTTTTGCATTTGAGCCTGTAATGAAAACCTTATAGCCTTCATCATGAATTCTGCGGATAAATCTCTCCCAGTTTGCAATATTCTGTATCTCATCTAGAAGAATATTTCTGCTCTTGAGCTGTTTCTGCCAGACTAAAAGAAGAGTGCTGAAATCTGCCACGGAAAATTCAAGAAGCCTCTCATCATCAAAATTCAGATAATAGTAATTTCCAAGTCTATCTGCAATCTGTTTCAGCAGGGTGGATTTTCCGCTTCTTCGGACTCCGGAAAGCACGGTAATCTGTTTTGAATTCAGATATTTTTTCAGCTCATAAATACGCTCCAAGCCTGAGTCTTTTTTTTCAAATTCGACCCTCTGCTCTATAACAATTTCTTCCAGTTCATTGAATTCCATAATTTATACTGTCAATATCAATTTTCCAAGATTATTTATACTGTCAATATCAATTTTAGCTGATTCTGGCCTTTACTGCCTGGAACGGACTACTGAATTTCTAATGCCTTTGGAATCTGCATATCAGTTGCTCCTGAAGATACCAAACGGAATACTGACCTATGAATGAAAATATCAGCAGATATCTCGAAGGCCGATCTGAGCAGGATGTATTTTACGTTCCTTTTTCCAATTATTTTCAGACGAATATTGTGCTTCTGGCTGTAAACCTGACAGCCATACATACATTCGATTCGATTCCATAACAAAAATATCCCTAAAAAAATACCGTGTAATTTACAATCCGAGAGGTTCTTTCTGGCTGCTTCCAGTCGTCTTAGTGGAATATCAGGATGAAAAGGGAGAAAACAGATCCGCGCTTTTTGCAAGTCCGACCTGGGACTCAGTCAAAATAGATGAGAAGAAAATTCCTGCACAGGAAATCCTTCCGACGGCATATACAGAAGATCTGTTTGATCTTTCAGCTTCAGGGAATAATCAGATCACTTACATTTTTTTCGAAAACCTGAAAAAGAGACTTCCCGAATCAAGAGTGCAGGACTGAAAAACTGCAGCACCGAATTCAAGGAGCCGCTTCGCTGCTTCGCTGTCAAAGACCCGGAAATAAAAAGTTGAAGTAAAATATTTCAGGACGAAAAGTGGTATTGTCGTGTGTAAGAAAATTGTCAATTCAGGCCGAAAACCCTGACTGAGCAGAGACGGCTGAGCGTGCGGCTCAAATTGACTTTTACATTCGCCGACAAACTATTTGGAAAGAGAAGAAAAATGACTGTAGAAAATGAATGTATATCCTCCGTTCAGGAAAAGGTTTTGACAGAAACAGAAAAGAAACTTTCTCCTGTTTCTAAATTTCTTTATGGTTTTTTAATCCTGTTTTTATCATTACGCTGTCTGGGGACAAAAAAATCTCCATTTGATTCGAACAGCCCTGACGGACTTCTCCGCTCACTGATAGCATCCCTGTTTTCCGTTCCAGTTCCGGAGACAGTGCCTTTGATATCACCTGCTGTCCTCACCTTAACCTATTCAGCAAGTTCATTCTTGCTGCCTCAGAATGTTCCATTCACATTGACTCCCGCTCTTTCCAGAACCGTTACTGGATGCACTGTCAGCCCAAGTCTTCCCGCCGGACTGTCGATTGACAATCGGACATGTACAATCAGCGGGACCCCGACAGTTACACAAACCGCTTCCAGTTACTCAATTACTGCAGTCAATTCCGTCGCCAGGACATCAGCAACGATAGCAATAGCCGTAAATGAGGCACTGTCTTTTTCCTGGGGGCTCTTTACGGATATGGTAGACGGGACAGTCCGTATGGAAGTCAATGCAGGAACATTCGGCGGTCAAACCTATTCTGCTCAGACCCTGTATTTTATGAAATGCAGTCAGGGGTATACTTGGAATTCTGCAACAAACGGGTGCACTGGAACTTATGGCGGTTATACCTATTGCAATTCAAATGACAACAGCTGCAACAGCGACGGGACAGGAAATCCTCCCTGGACTCTGAACGGAACCGGAACGAGCGGGGCTTATGCAACCTGCAATTCTTTGAACTTTGCGGGCAAGACAGGCTGGCGGGTTCCTACTCTGAATGAACTGAAACTGCTGATTATGTGCAATGACAACATTATGCCGAGTACCGCCTGCGGGGTCGGAAATTATCCCTCGCCGTCCACCAACAGTTTATTCCCGAATACTGATGGTTATTACTATTGGTCATCCACTTACCAGGCACTGGGAGGTGCCTGGCATGTCAATTTCAACGGCGGCAGTGTGGCACCAAGCACTAAGACAAACGGACACCATGTACGATGTGTGTATGGACCGTAGCAGCAAAAATATCTCTGAAAAATTTCTGGACTGAAAACTGTCAAAGGAATTCATCATTTTTGATTTGCCTAAAAAAAGCACTGTGACACTCTGTATATTAGCTTTAACACAGGAACATATTTCTGATGATCATCGGATCATCTCAATGATATGAATTCCATATTATATCAGGTTCTCGGCAGAACAGATTTTTCTGCTTTTATAAAAGCAGAAAATTAAATTCTATAGTACATAGAATTTATAATAGACTTGTTGAAAAAATCAAGGAATTATCTTTCATCAGAAGCTAAATAGGGATTTAGGCAGTTTCAGATTTTGCCGAGCCAGCTTCCGAACCGGCAGCCATCTTCAGAAGTTTGGCTAAGAGACGATAGTCCCTTAGCAGCTTCCACGCTGGCGAAACCTCCGGTAGGATTAACTCAGCAGCGGCTCTCAAGTTTGCGCGCGTAAGCGAGCTGCAGGTTTTTTAGAAAAATTAAAAATAGAGTTGTTGAAACTAATTTTTCAACAACTCTAATAATATCACGTTGGAAAGGGACTATGAACATTCACACAGAAGAAATACTGAAAAAATTTCAGCCGCAGGGTCTGCTCGAATCAGTGCAGGGGAAAGCAGAGATACAGAATATTGCTCCAGTCGAAACAGGGCACAGCGGAGATCTGGTCTTTCTGGACAAAAAGGAATTCCTGGAGTTTGTCATTCAGAACAGACCTTCAGCAGTGGTCACATCAGCCGAATTTGCGGACAAGGTAAAGGATTCAGCAGATGCAGTATTCATTTCCAAAAATGTAGGTCTCGCTCACGCCAAAATCAAAACAGAGTATGCAGACAGAAACTGGAGAGACATTGAAGAATGGGGAAGAATTCATCCGTCAGCTGTCATTCATCCAACAGTGAGTGTTCCAGAATCCTGCGTCATCGGACCCAAGGTTGTGATTGGAAAAAATGTAAAGCTTGGAGAAAACTGTGTATTTCAGGCGAACGTAGTCATTGAAAGAGATGCAGTCATCGGAAATGATGTAATCCTCTGTCCAAATGTATTCATCGGCTGGGGCTGTCAGATAGGAAACAGGGTACTGATTCATCCAGGTTCAGTTGTAGGCGGTGAGGGTTTTGGATTTTCTACAGATTCAGAAAAGCACTATCACAGAATTCCTCAGACAGGCATTGTAGTCATTGAAGATGATGTCCGCATAGGCACCAACTGCTGTTTTGACAGAGCGGCTTATTCTGAAACCAGAATCAAGGCAGGAGTCAAATTCGACAATCTCTGTCATATTGCACATAACGTAATTGTAGGCGAGGATACAGTGATTACTGCAGGGGGAATCGTTGCAGGTTCCACCAAGGTAGGGAAAAGGGTCATTATGAGCGGTCAGGCAGGCGTGCTCGATCACCTCACTATCGCTGACGATGTCATCCTGCTCGTCCGCCCTGGAGTAATGAGCGATGTCAAGAAACCAGGTGTTTATGCGGGAACTCCGCTTATGCCTATGAGCGACTTCATGAAAAGTCAGAGTGTGTTCCGAAATCTGGCTGAACTCAAAATGAAAGTGGGCAGGATTGAAAAGCAGCTCAATCCGAAATCTGACAACGAAAAAAAAGAGATATAATATCATGAATTCTGAGGAAAAATACATCGAAACTCTCCGAAAGATGAGTTTCGATGAAAAAGCGAAAAAAGTTTTTGAACTGACCGAAATGACAAGGATGCTCCTGAAAAGAGGACTTGAAATTCAGTTCCCTGAAAAGACGCCTGAAGAAATCCATCAAATTTATCTGCGGAGGCTTGCCGAATGTCACAACTCGGAATACTGAAAGAAACAGTTTCAGTCTTAAAAAGAGAGAATATTCCGTTTATGATTGTCGGTTCCTTCGTATCAAGTCTCTACGGAGAACCCAGAAGTACTCAGGATATCGATCTTGTAATTCAACTGGAAAAAAAGCATATTCCTGTACTGCTTTCTTCTTTTCAGCCGCCCAAGTATTATCTGGATGAGGAACTGATCCTTATGGCAATGGAATCGAAGAAAATGTTCAATCTGCTGGATACTGAAGAAGGAGATAAAATAGATTTTTATATCATCAAAAATGAGGCTTATGAAAAAGAGAAATTTTCCAGAAGGATAAACAGAATGTTTCTTGAAGAAGAACTTCCTATGCTTTCTGCGGAGGACCTGATTATTTCCAAACTGATTTGGTGCATTCAGTCAGGAAGAAGCGAAAGACAGCTTCGGGATGCTGCAGGAGTTTACAGAGTACAGAAGAACGCCCTGGATCTGGAATATTTAGAAAGAAAGATAAAGGAACTGAATCTTACTGATCTTTATGATGAAGTGAAGAAAGGATCAGTGAGAGATAAGTAATTTCCCAGTATAAGTCGGATCAAGGAGCTGAATATGAAA
This sequence comes from Leptospiraceae bacterium, assembly GCA_035345895.1. Taxonomy (GTDB): domain Bacteria; phylum Spirochaetota; class Leptospiria; order Leptospirales; family Leptospiraceae; genus DAORDI01. The sequence goes on along the minus strand of DAORDI010000278.1, from coordinate 1,698 downwards.
GCCAAAGTAATCCTGGACATTAGTGAAGAACTCTGCGACTCTGATCTGCCGAAGGAAGAGATCCATAAAATTGCAGATCTGATCAGGGAACACTGGGAAGCCTATCTGCATCTGGATAAGAAAAAGTTTTCCGGGAAGTTCTCCCCTTCCTTCAGACGGATGAGCCAGAGAGCAAGGACAATTCAGGATGGTACTGATGCAGTTCTTTCCGGAATTCAGAAAGAATGGGAGCTCTTTGAAAGACCGAATAATATAATATCTGATGAACTGACAGTCAGAAATCTGAATATCTATGCAGATGATAAATCCTCACCTTCTTCTGCCTGGCTGTACTACTGGATTGAAATTGAAGGAGGAAGCCTCTGGGAGTACGACGATCAGGGACTGGTTATTCAGGTGCTTGCAAAAGAGAATGGGGAATGGAAACTGATTCATCATACAGACGGCTGGTCGACTGACTATGATCTGGATTCCGATGAATGCGGAAGTGAGCCTACTTTCATTTTTGATTATGTGTATCCGGTAAAGGATCTCGGCCGTGCAGTGAAATTCTACTCTGCAATTCTGGGTCAGCCGGACTGGATCACTGAGACACAGGCCTTTTTCGGACTCCGGGATCCGGGATTCATTCTGGACAGCTCCGGTCTTTATGGATATTCCGAAATCAAAAAAGACCTTCCGAACGGATATGCAGTCATTTATACGGAAGATCTGCAGAAGGAAATAAAAAAATTAAAAAATCATGATGTAAAATTTCTGGAGAATACAGATTCAGAACCGAAGAAGAAAGGAAATGACCTGTCTGCACTGATCAGTGATACCGAAGGGAATGTAATCGTGATTACCGAAAGAAATTTTTCTTCCTCAAAAGGAAATTCTTCAGCAGTAAAGTTTTCCGGAGAAGGGAAATTTGTACGGACTGCAGAAAAAATTGCGGAAGCCTGGGTGAAAAAAGATTCAAATACAATTGCAGAATTTCACGGAAAAAAAGGACTTTGGTTCGACTGCAGCAGAAGCGGGATACGAGGCGTGCATAAGGGAGGAAAGGAGATTTCTGAAAATCTCGAACAGTTTTACTGGAAAAAATATGATCATTCGGATTCAGGAATTTCAGCTGAATGGTCTTCCGAAAATGTTCTCGAAGTCTCTCTGGAAAAATTCACTGTTCTCAGTTACGAAAGAATGCTGAAAGGAAACGGGAATCATCCTTTTTCGGAAAAAGCATTTGTAACGCATATTTTCAATTCTGCCGGTTCAGTTCTTTTCACTTGTATCGCAGGAGCGAGCGGCAGTGAAAGCATCGGATTGGAGCTTGACTACACAGGACATCCAGTTACTGATCTGAAAAAAGCAGAAAAGTTTTACACTGAAAAAATGAGGTTCGGAAAACCCTACAAGGACGAGGACTGGAGAGGATACTGGAGCAATAATACAGTATATGGAATATTTACATCATCATTAAAACAGGACAGGATTCCCGTAAAAGAAAGAACGAACGGATATGCAAGTTTTCTGGTAATCTCAGCAGCCGAAGTCTATGAATATCTGAAAAAACAGGGATGCAGCTTTCCCAGAATCCCAGCCCTGAATGACAGACCTGGACTGGAAAAACATCCAGGATATATCCAGGTCGTTTCCACAGACAGTGAAGGAAATATCATTATGTTCACTGAGTATTCCGGAAGAAAGAAATAACTT
>DAORDI010000277.1:0-7738 GCA_035345895.1 Leptospiraceae bacterium | reverse complement strand
ACTGATCAAACATTTCCTTTCTGGAAATCTGATAGTCCTGATGCAGTTCCTTTGTACCTGAGAATGTATTTTCCAAAAAAGGAGTTTTACTTAAAATCCAGCTCAGAATGTCGAAGCCCGCAAAAAGACTGACTGCAATTGTAAAAAAACCGAAACTGCTGAATGCTATCAGGACAAGGGTTTTTTCCTTGGCAGGGTCCACCTCGTAAAAGGAAAGGCCGTAAGACGCTGGAGTCAGAACAGCGAGGATTCCCAGGAAGGTAAAAAGTGCGAATTTAGGAATGCCGGAAATCTGGAAGGACTGGCTGATCCTCATTGCAATGTATAAATAACCAGTCAGGAGAACGGTGCCGAAAACTGCAAAAAAGATCAGGAATCTGTTCATACCAGATCATTTATTTTCAGAGCGTTCCCTTCACAATCCCAAATTATTCAAATTCAGAAAAACAGCTTTACCTTTTTTTGAGAAACTCTGAACCTGTATGCGTGATGAACGGGGTCAGCGATTTTAAACTCAGGGAATATTTCGAGAAACAGTCAAATGCAGAACTGACATCTGCGCCTATGTGGAAACTATACAGAAATTCTCTTGTGACTCATAAGTTTTCAGAAAACAGACTGGAGAAACTGGCTGTATTCAATTCAGTCATCAATTCCGTTTACCAGGTGCATGTGTTCAGGGGTGAGAAAATCCTTTTTGAATTTGGAATAGAAATTGTTTCCAAGTCCGAACTGAAAAAATGCCTGTCCGCCCTTCCTCCCGCAAAGGAAAAAATCCGATTTGTAAAGGAACATACTGTAAAAGAGATTCAGTTCAGCCAGTTTGCCTATGCAGACGGAGAGAATCTGATACTGATTCTGGTTCCTTCAAAGGCGGTGTCAGACTGGAAAGATGTGCATAAATATATACAATATATAGCAGGGATATACCATTACAGGAAATCTTCAAAATCGAATGTGCTGAATATTCCCGCACTGTTTGAAGAACATTTCTCTAAGCAGATTGAAAAGATTACAGAAGAAAAACCGGATCTGAGAATGCTTGCCGCTGTATACAGGCTGGAGGATTTGAGTTCGTACTGCAGGATTATGGGAGAGCAGTTTACTCACGGGATTGTGAAGGAAATCAACAGGACTATCCGCAGTTTTATCTCAGAATACGATCTGATTTATACATTTTCTCATTCCAGGTATCTCGTAGTCACATTCAATGAAAATAATGAAAATGCAATGATCCGGCTGAAAAATGTCCTTTTCCGAGTGCAGGAACTCATTATCCGGTACAACGTCGATCTGTTTGAATTTGAAAAAGATTCTCTGAAGAATCCTGAATTTTACGAAAGATTCCTTGTGCATTGACAAGTTTGCCCCGACGAGATTTCTGATAAAAAGCTTGCTTTCTTTTTTTAGAAAACAAGAATTATCTTATGGGAACATCTAAACTAGAGATCGATTATAAAGAATTATTCTTTAAGATATCCTCTTTTCCTGAAGAAACAGCCATTCAGCTTTTAGAATATATTGATTTTCTTTGGGAAAAACACGCTCCATCTGAGCTTGGGCTTTCAGAAACAGATCAGGCTGAATTGAAAAAAAGAGTAAATAAATATATTCAAAATCCCGAAACTGGAATTACTTTGGATGAGGTGATTTCGAACCTTGAAAAGGATTTGGGAGAGAAGCTTAAAAATAAATGAAGAAGGTTGTATTTACGGAAGAGGCAGAACAGGATTTACGAGACGCAGTCAGCTGGTATGAAAGTCAAAAGAAAGGAATTGGAAAAAATCTGGCTAATGAAGTAATCGAGAAAGTTCAGAAGTTGTCATTAAAACCTGATTCCTATTCTGCAGATCATACCGGTCTTCGTAAAACTAGCTTGAAATCATTTCCATACATTATTTATTTTTTAGTCAAATTACCTGTAGTTTTAATTTTAGCAGTCTGGCATAAAAGCAGGCTGAAGGCTGAGGTAGATAAAAGAGCCGGTTCCTTGAACCCAAGTGAAAACGAAGGTTCACAGCAAAGACAGGTCTGAGACCCGTCTCTACAGGAAATGATCCGATTTTGAATCAGCTTACACGGACGAGATTGGCGGCAAGAATTGCGAGACTGTCCTTGTTGTAATCGTCTGCCATTTTCAGTCTGCTGTTCTTTTCCTCATCTGAAAGACGGGAAGCGCTTCTTTCCAGCAGAAGCCCGTTGATGAATCGAGTTGCTGATTCCACCATTTCAAATGCATATGTGTCTCTGTAAGAGCTCTCCTTCTTTTCAGAATACACTGTATATATTTTTTCCAGAGAATTCTTCAGTTCCATAAGTCTTTGGGACGGTTTGAATTTTCCGAGTTCCAGATCTATATAGGTTCTGAGATTTCCCTTAGGAGTCAGTCCTGCTACAATTCCCCCGATGCAGGCAACAATCTGGAGCTGAGTAGTTCCTTCATAGATGTTCGTAATCCTTGCATCTCTGTAGATTTTCGCCACATCATAGTCCTCGGTATACCCGCTTCCCCCGTGAATCTGAAGAGCGTTTGATGCCATCCAGTTTGCAGTTTCCGAAATATAGTACTTGGACATAGGAGTGAAAAGATTCGCCAGTTTCTCCCAGAGACTGATCTGCTCGTCTCTTTTGATTTCTTTTTCGGATGTGCCGGAATGTTTCAGATGTTCCGATCTCCAGAGATACAGATCCACTGATCTGCCTGCCTCATACAAAAGACAGCGCATTGCAGCAAGTTCCCTTTCCATCGTCTGAAGCATTTTCTTTACAGCAGGAATTTCCTGAATCAGCTTTCCGAACTGCACTCTTTCCGATGCATATTTTTTACCTTCAAAGTACGCTGCTGTTGCGATGCCCAGAGACTGTGCTGCAATGGAGAGTCTGGCCGTATTCATCATGCCCATCGAATACTTGACGAGTCCCATTCCTTCTTCGCCGATCAGTTCTGCAGGACTGTTTTCATAAACCACTTCACAGGTAGGGGAGCAGTGGAGTCCCAGTTTTTTTTCAATGGAAGCAATATGCACATCCTTGCTGTGAACGAGAAAAAAGGAAAGTCCTCTCGCTCCGCTGGTCGGAGTTCCAGTTCTTGCCAGAGTCAGAATGACGGAAGGAATATCGCCGAATCCGCATCCGTGAGTGATGAAACGTTTTGTTCCTGTGATCGTCCATTGACCGTTTTCATTTTTCACCGCTTTTGTCTGAACGTTCGGAAGATCGGAACCGTAATTCGGTTCGGTGAGCGCCATCGCAGCACAGAGTTTTCCTTCTGCAAGAAGAGGAACATATTTCTCCACCATTTCCTTGGAAGCATATTTCTCAATCGTCTCTGCCAGATTGAAACAGCCTACTGCAATCGAAAAAGCAGCATCCGCTCTGGCAGAAAGTTCCATTGCGATAGACTGCACCGTGAAAGGAAGTCCCAGCCCTCCCATATGACGGCTGATGCTGTACGGAAGAATGCCTGCTTCCTTGATCCTTTCCACAGCCTTGATCATCTGCTCAGGAAAAATCACTTTCCCGTTGTCGTACTTCAGACCGGTCTTTTCAATTTCTCTGACCTGCTGAGAAAGTTCATTTCCTGCGAGGTCACCTGCAGTGTTCAGACTGGATCTGTAGTAGTCCAGTGCTTCCTCGTAATTTGTCGGTGCAAAAGAAAGTCTTTCATTCCCTGTCTTTTTGTATTCTTCCGCATCCTGAAAATTATTTTCATAATTATCAATCAGCTCTTTCCAGTTGATGATTTTATCAAAATGCCGAATAATGTCTTCGTTTGCTGTGAAGTAGTTTGCTGCGATCATATTGTATTTTTTTCCCTGTAGTCTGATAACACCGGATCTGCACTGATGAATCTGTATGGGTGCTCTGCTGATCCAATGATTCCGAGTTTCAATCAAAATATTTTTACCAATTTCGGAAATGATTTTTTTCCTTTTTTAAAAGCAGATTCAAATTCGATGTAATCGAATTTGCCTAAAAAAAGTTTACATAAGAACATCCCTGATTACTCTTGCGTAAAACATTTACATACAGATAAAGGAAACAAAAATGAGCAGTTCCAAAGAAAATTATACAGAGTTTGAATCAGAGTGCCTGAAGCTTTCGGCTCTGTTCGGTTCCACATCCATCATACTTGCAGATAATATGTTCACCAATTTCAAATCCTTTGCGAAAGAATTCGGGGCAATGGAGTCTATCTTCAACGGCATTGTAAAGAAATATCCTTCCAATTCACTTGTGCAGGAATATTTTACCTTAGATCCTGAAAAAATCGATATGACAAATGTGATGCAGATCCCGGATCAGATTTATTCCGTTTTTGAAGGAAAGGGAATTTCCAATTCGGAACTGAAAGCATATCTGGAGATTCCTTCTATAAGAAAACTCAAGGAAGAGGGTGCTGCGGCAGGACTGTTCAAAAGACTGAGTTATGCCTGTATGATCGTGGCTGTAATTGCAAAAAAAATCCTGGAAGACAAAAGTCACGAGGAAAGAGGTGAATTCTTTCAGGCCATCTATGACTGCGCGGAAGAAATCGCAAAAACTGCCAAAGAAGGCTGGTTCGGACTGGGAGACGCAGTCAGCAAAAATGAGGCTGCAATCCTCGCCAAACTGAAAGAGAATTTGCTGTGATATAAAAACATCGGTGTGTGTAACCTCATCCGCCTCCGGCACCCCTCTCCGCTCGCGCTGTTCTTGACATTGTGGAGAGGGGCTGATGAGAATACTTTCCTTTGGGAAAAGAACCCTTTCGTCAAAAATTCTGACAGCCTGTCAGACAAAAAAAATCTAAGGTTAGAATTTTTCTGATCTAAGGTTAGAATTTTTCTGATCTAAGGTTAGAATTTTTTTAATCTAAGGTTAGAATTTTTCTGATTTAAGGTTAGAATTTTTCTGATCTAAGGTTAGAATTTTTCTGATTTAAAGCCCGTAGAGACGGATCTCAGATCCGTCTTCTGGAAAGAAAAAGGATTCACCACGAAAGGCACAAAAAACACGAAAAAAAATAAAAGGAATTGGGTTCTATGCCTTCGTGAACTTCGCGTTCTTCGTGGTTAAACTCTTCACTGAATTAGATTATGTTCGAAACAAACCTGCAGAGAACTGCTCCTTCCGCCGTTTCACCGGCAAAATCATTGAAATTTTCATTTCACTCCTTTCGTTTGAAAATTTTGAGCCCTGTCAAATAAAAAAAAGAGCCTGTCATCATTTATAAACTCACTGAGAAAAGTTTTTGTGAGCCTGAGTTTTGGTCTGTGTGAGCCTGAGAAAAGTTTTCGTGAGCCTGAGAAAATTTCTGGTAAGCACTGAGAAAATTTTTTGTGTTCAGGATAAATTTACCTGACAGCCTTCGGGCCGACCTCACCCCAGCTCCGCTTTCCCCTCTCCATTGGCGGGTGAAGATGCCGCAACGGAGAGGGGCTGAGGGGGATGCTTTTCTGTGGGAATGTAGAGACGGGTCTCAGACCCGTCTTTGCAAGATGGTTATTGTTCGGTTCAAGGTTCTGAAAATAAAAGAATCAACCACGAAAGGCACAAAAAACACGAAAAAATAAAGAACTGTGGTTTCTTCCTTTCGTGATTTTAGTGTTTTTCGTGGTTAAAAAACTCTTCCAGTTCATCCATAAAAACGGTATTGAGATTAAAAATCGTTTGTTTGTGGCAAACGAGCGGATATACGTTCTGAAAAAATGCTTCTTTGGGTCAAAATTGGTAGACGGGGAGAATAGGGGCAGTAAGGTGGGTCGGGCGGGGAGACTGGAGAGTAGTAAGGTAGATGCAGTCGTACCAAATTTTTAATGACAAGAGGTTTAATTTGTTTATCAAAAGTATTGATTTAGAGAACAGCCCGCTCTTCGGAAAGCTATCATTTAGTTTTCAAAAGGAAAACTCTGAGCAAGTTCATAACACCATTGTAATAGCTGGTGAAAATGGTGTAGGTAAAACTAGTCTCTTAAACATTATTTTTGATTCATTAAATTTTGAGCTTCCAGTAGGATCTAAATCAAGAAATAAAGATTTTCAGAAAAGTATTAAAAATGGTCATAACTTCGAGAGTAGAACCATAACATACAAATTGTCAAAGAAGGAGTCGGATCTTCTTGCTGAAAATATCGGAACGGATTCATACACTTGTGATGGAGAATTAGTACTAAAGTTTGTTTTTCGTGAAGAAGAATTCCCTAAAAGGAAATATTTTTTTCCTCTAATTACATTTTCGGATGATAAGAATGTTGAAGATAATAAGAATATTATTAATTGTTTGAAAAAAATATCAACAGTAATTTATAATGAAGCAATTTTTTTTGGAAATGAACCCCCATTTTTTTTTAATGACTCTGCCGCAAGATCAAGCGATAATATAAAGAATGTTATACGAGCCGGGACGTTTCAATCTGGTATCGAATCGATTGATACTGCAAGTGAGGTATCCCAGTACATATTTGACTTGTTTAGAGATGATACAAATGAATTATTTCAAAGGGTCAAGAAGTCAAATGATAATGAAATTACTATAAACAAAGCAGATGTAAACAAAAGAGTTGATAAATTAATAAATGCCTTTTCTGAATTTATAGGAGATATTAAATTTGATAGAGTAGAGAATCTAGATCTTGAATCAAAGCTGGTATTTAATGTACTAGGTAAAGATGTTTTTATTGAAAGGCTATCTTCAGGAGAAAAACAAGTATTGTTCAGAGGTGCCATTTTATTACGTAATCGAACAAGAAATAACAATGTAGTAATTATCGATGAGCCCGAAATAAGTCTTCATCCTAGATGGCAAATAAAGATTTCTGGTTTTTATAAAAGTATATTAACAGATGAAAATGGACAACCGAATGCTCAATTATTTATTTCCACACATTCTCCTTTTATTATACACGATGAAAGTTTATTAAATGATAAGTTGATAATGTTGGAAAAGGATAAAAACCTGAAAAAAATAAAAATATCGAGCGTAAATCAATACTACGGTTGGGAGCCTGAAAAAATTATTGAAAGTGCTTTTAAAATTTCGGAGATAATAAACGATAGAAGCGAGATTCCAATTGTTTTTGTGGAAGGAATTACAGATGAGGAATACTTGACTGATGCTTATCGTTTGTTTTGGGGTCTTGGTTCCCAAGTTAGAATTAAGTGCATTGGGAAGCAACAAGATGGAAAAAGTGAAGGCTCTGGAGATACAGCTTTAACGCAAGCAATCCGATTTTTGTCAACAAATCAGCAATTTATTAAAAGTAAGGTATTTTTCTTGTACGATACAGATGTAAAAGTACAGGAAAGGATCATTGAAAAAAAGATATTCATAATGAAAATGAATGAAAATAAGGAAAACTTGACTTATAAAAAAGGAATAGAAAATCTACTAAATCTAAGTTCTGACTTTCCCTTTGAAGATTTCTATGAGGAGAGCCCCCCAAAGTATGATGACTATGGTGCAAAGATAATTAGGCAAAGTCTGGCTAAAACAAAATTATGCAAATATATTTTGAATCTAGAGCTTGATAGAAAGAAAATAATTTATGAGAAATTAAAAGAAACTCTAGAAATGGTAATCAATAAATTGACTTGACTACTTGCGACAGTAGCGTGACCGCATCGAATATTTCCTGAACTGAAGCGGGATTTATCTCCCAGTTCATTGAACATAGATGTTAGTTTTGATGTGTTTGAGAAGGGCACGCAAATCCTGCGCCTGCACTGCAGAAAAGTTTTCGTGAAGATGAGAATTTGT
>DAORDI010000276.1:0-7808 GCA_035345895.1 Leptospiraceae bacterium | reverse complement strand
AAATCTAGCAGTTTAACAGCTTGCGATGAATCAGTAAAAACAGCATCTTCCAGGCTTGCGGGAGTTAAGCCATCTTTTTGGCGAGGGGCAGCCGCTTCCATACCCTGCGAGCCCTCAAGCTGCCGGGTTCCCGCCAAAAATGCTCCATCTGTGCAAGGTATTCTATTTGTTCTTCTTCAGAATCTTGAAAACAACCCTTCTGTTTTTTGCCCTGTTTTCAGGTGAGTCATTCGGAACTAAAGGTCTCATTTCTCCGTACCCGGAAACTTTGAACCTTTCTCTAGGAATGCTGTGTTTCTCCTGAAGATACTCTGCAACAGACTTTGCACGTGCGAGAGAGAGAGCCACATTGTCTTCATTCCGGCCTATATTGTCCGTATGCCCTTCGAGTGAAACAATGATTTCCTTGTTGGAATTCATCATCTTGCCCAGTCTGTCGAGCTCTGCTTCTGATTCCTTTTTAATATCAGATTTGTTATAATCAAAGAACAGATTATTGATTACAAACTCCTGGCCTTCTTCGACTCTGGGAAGAGTGAAGTCAACGATGACTTCCTTGTATTCCTTGCTGCTTTTTTCAATTTTGCTCAGATCATAGTTTTTATGGACAGGCATATAAGTTTCTTTCTGCGCAAAAAAACCGTAATTGTCTCCGTAGGGAAGTACAATAGAATAATGTCCTGTGTTCGGATCAGAGATTGTGCTGCCCTTTCTGTCCTTTGTCGTCAGCGATTCATAAATAATCTCTGCTCCCACAGGCTCTCCTTTGTCGTCAGTCACTTTTCCCTTTACCAGGATGACAGGATCAGGCTTGACTTCCTGAGGAAGGAACGTCATCAGAAGCTGTCCCTGTCTGCTCATATATGCCCAGTTGCCCGATGCAGGAATGGAAAAGAAATTCACTCCTTTCAGGTTTTTGGAAATTTCTACAGGATCAGACCATTCCGTCCAGCTTTCCCCTACACGCTGAGTCACATAAACAGACAGACCGTTATGTCCATTGCTCGAAAAATACAGAGTTCTGTCGTCGGATGCGAGAAATGGAGCCATTTCCTCTGCCTGTGTATTGATTGTGCGTCCTAAATTGATTCCCAGAGGAAACATTCCCTTATCATCCATAATGGAAACATAAAGATCCAGTTTGCCTATCGAATCCTTGTGTTTTGCAGAGTAAAGAAGCACTCTTCCGCTGCTTGCCAGTGAGGAACCGCCGAAAACCTGGAGCATATGATTGTCTTCACTTCTGTACATATTGTAAAAATCAGGAAAATTGATGACCTCAGGGATTGACCAGCCCTTGCTCTGTTTGAAACTCTTGTACAAAGGAACCCTGTTCTGGAGTTTTTCCAAGTCTTTTTTATACTGTTCTTTCAGAAGAGCGTACTTTGTCTCAAATTCCTTGGGAGTCTTGGATGCTTTAAGCAGTTCAGTTTTTTCATGGTCCATCTTTTTTTTCAGATCCATATAAATTTCCTGATCTGAATAACTTCCGAATACAAAAAGTTCATTTCCCCCCGGCATAGATGCAATGACTGCAGACGGCGCTTTATTATTCAAGGGAGCATCCATCTGAACTCCTTTTTTCCAGAAGCCATATTGGTCCAGTTCTGAATACCAGATCTTCTGAGTGCTGTGGCCATGCTGCTCAAGGAGCACTGTCCAAAAAAGTACACTTCCGTCCGGCGAGACAGTAGGATTAAAGGCGGTCATTCCCTTGAAAACGTATCGGGGAATCGGTTTTACTGTCCATTTGGGAAGATTTGTTTCGGAAGCGAACGGTGCAATTTCATATCTGACCGGCGTGCAGTTTATCCCTTCAATTTCACATAAAATCCGTACTTTTTTGCCGGTAATTTCTGTGAGTTCTCTTGCCAGGTCTGAATGCTGCAGAGCGTAAGTGTCGCCCTTGTCTGTTTCCAGATACTGACCCGATCCGATCAGTGTTCCTAAAATCACAGCTTCTTTAGCTGAGGCAATGGCCTGAATAAATAAAAAACTTATTGAAAAAAGTAAAAACTTCATACTAAACCTTTCGGAAAATCACCAAAAATCTTAATTTTTGTGCTCTTGCAGAGCTGTTCACAGCTTTTTGCAAGGGAACGGATTCGCAATAAAAAACTTTGCCTTTTGAGAAAGGTCTGATTTTTGCTTGTTTATGAGATAGAACTCTCAGTTTTTTGGGAATTTTTATAAAATATGGACTTGACTCATAAAAAAGGGGAGTCCAATAAATATTAGGTGTCCGAGGTGCCCGTTTATATGAAAAAGATAGTGAAATATTCCTTTTTTCTAATCATTTTGACTGTTTTTCAGGCTTGTCAGGCAGGGAAAAATTCAGAACTTCTGGAGTCTTTTTTTCATCTGGCGTACCTGAATAAAAAAAGTACAATTTCCGGAAAGGCCACAAAGGGACCGATCAAAAATGCACTCGTAAAAATTATTCCCCTTCGGACCAATGGTGAGTGCAAATCCTCGGACAGATCCATTGCAGAAAATACTACAGACTCTTCCGGGAATTATTCTGTGGAATTTCAGAAAACAGGAAAACCGGTATGCGTATTTGTGGTTCCTTATTCTGCAAACACGAAAATGTACGATGAGGCGTCCAAAAAAGATTTAACTTGGACGGACAGCAGCTTCTATTCACTGACTGTGATGAAGGAACCGGATACTTCCAAAAAGAAAATCAATATCACTCCTTTCAGCAGAATCGCAGCTTCCAGAATTACCGAACTTTTGAAAACGAATACTGATTCAAGCAAACTGGAAGCACAGGTTGTGCGGGGCAACAAGGAAGCTACAATTCGCTTCAATCTGAACAAGAAATATACTGCCAAGTCTGTCAGAACAAAGCAGAGTTCTGTTACGGGAAGAAATGTTACGATTTCAAAGAACAGAAGAAACTTTCTGAAACAGTTTAAATCGGTCAGTGACAAGGACTATCCTGATCTCAATGATATTGAAATGAACTTTGATGATCCTAGAGACCCGATTGCTCAGAATGCCAGAGTGCTTCTTGCTGGATTCTCAAAACTGGCAAATAAAACATCAGATAAAGTTGTAGTGGTTAATGATAAGAAAATACCGGATGTGCAAGGTTCCGATGTGGAAGATGTCATCAAAGCATTTTCCGATGATATGGCTGACGGTAAATTCGACGGGAAAGATTCCAATGGAAAGCAGATTACGATCTCTGGAAACGGGGATTCTAAGGTAGACCTTTCTGAGAAGTCACTTTCTGGAACGCTGTTCAAGGCTGTCTCTGATTATGTATCTGACGGCGGAACGGTGGACGGCTTGGAACTTGATACAGCCACTCTGGATGAGGAGTTCGATTTTTATGATGAAACGAATATTGATTCCGAATATGATGATATAAATGCAACTCTGACAATTGGAGGAACCGTTTCAGGACTCACTGCATCAGGCTTAAGTCTGGACTATTACGGGGAAATTCTGGACATTCCTGCCGGTGCGACTGCATTTACATTTGCGGGTCTTGTGGGACCTGACTATGACTATGATGTCAGAATCTATTCCCAGCCGACCACCTCAGTGATCTGTTCTATTGCAAACAATACCGGAATAGTCGGAACATCCAGTGTGAAAGATATTGCCGTGACCTGCCAGCCTCCGTTTTCATTTGTGGATGGGAATGGGGCCACTGGACTGAATTTTAATACATCGGCCAATGCAAATGATCCAAAGGGTTTGGAATTCGGAGGGCAGCTGTATTTGACCTGGGGGGAAGCTGCAACTTCACAGACCAGGGTCAAGAAATTCGACGGAGTTTCCTCTTGGAGTTTTGTGGATGGGGGCGGTGCTACAGGTATCAACACCAATACTGGACAGGCTGCTGCTAATCCAATTCTGGCAGTTCACAATGGCACCGATCTTTATGCTGTCTGGCAGGAATTTTCCGGCGGGAACCAGACAATGATGTCCAAAAGATATACCGGGGGTTCTAGCTGGACTAGTGCAGGAGCTTTTTCATACAGCGGTTCTGTAAACTCCTATGGTCCAATTCTGCTTCCGTTTGAAACTGAACTCTATGCGATGTGGAGCGAGGCCAGTTCAGGAGTTTTTCAAATGAGAACAAAATATTATAATTCAGGAACATGGACATCGGCTGAAAGTGCAACTGGGTTGAATTATAATTCAGGGCAGCAGGCAAACAATTCCGGAAATGATCTGCCGACAGCAACAGAGCACGATGCGAAACTCTATACTGCCTGGACAGAATCGAACGGAACTGCACGTCAGCTCCACGTTTCCGTGTATTCCGGCGATACTGGTGCACCGTCTTGGACCTCTGTGGATGGAACTTCACCTGTCACTGACGGGATTAACAAGACCCTTACAGACAACGTAAATCAGCCTTCTCTTGTCAGCCATCTGGGTTCTCTGTATGCAGCATGGATTGAAACATCCGGAGGTATCGGAAGAGTCCGAGTCAGTGTGTATAACGGAGACGATTTGAATCCCGAATGGTATGATGTGGATACCTCTGCCGGTCTGAACAAGGATACTACAAAAACTGCAACGAAACCATTCCTGATTGTGTACAATGACAGACTGTATGTCATCTTTGCAGAACTGAACGGTTCGGCGGTATCACAAATCCGTGTAGCGATGTACAATGACGATGACTGGAATCCTGCCTGGCAGTTTGTGGACGGGAATACTGCGAACGGCATAAATAAAAGTACTGCCCAGCAGGCTGTCAGTCCAAGAGCAGCAATTGCCGGAGGAAAACTTTATGTGTTCTGGAATGAAGTGAATGCTTCTTTCAACCAGATTCGATGTGCTAAGTTCAATGGGAACTGATTTTCCTGTATAAAATCAGTTCAAATATTTACAGAAAAAGATGCCGTTTCCCGATGGGCCGCGGTATCCTTCAGTTTATGTATGACTGAGGCACAATTTCAGGTTATGCCGGTATTCAGAAAACTGAAAGAGTATTTCTGAATTTTCATGAAAAAATAATGCTGCAATACTCAGCAGCAAACCGTTGAGGCAGGAAATATGTCGATAACTGAAGAATCAGAGCTGATCGGGATGAAAAAAGTGAGCGATGCTGTCGCCTGCACATTGAAGGCGATGAAAGATTTTGTTCAGCCCGGTATGAGTGCCAAGGAGCTGGATGATTTCGGAGCATCAGTTCTGAAGGATTTCGGAGCCAGTTCAGCACCGAATAAGGCATATAAATTTCCAGGGTGGACCTGCATCAGTGTCGGCAAGGAATTCTGTCACGGGATACCGAATCATGATAAGGTCATTAAAGAAGGGGATCTGATCAATATCGATGTTTCTGCCGAACTGGACGGGTTCTGGTCGGACAACGGAGAGTCCTTTGTTGTCGGTGAGGACAGACATGGTCATCAGAGACTGGTGGAAGCTTCCAAATTTATTCTGAAGAAGGCCGTGAGCAGCATTAAGGCAGGAGTCCGGATTTCCGACATCGGTCATCTCATGGAAACTGAGGCCGCGAGACGCGGATTCAAGGTTGTGAAAAATCTTGCCGGTCACGGTGTAGGAAGATTTCTGCACGAAGAACCTTCCGGAATTGTGAACTACCGCGACAGCAGAAACAGGGAGAGATTCAGGAAAAATTCTGTTGTAGCTATTGAGACTTTTATTTCCACGAATTCATCATTCGCAGTGACTCTGAAGGACGGATGGACAATGATTGGAAACAGGGGAGGGTATATGGCACAGCATGAGCATACAATTGCTGTGACTGAGGACAGCCCGATCATATTGACTGAAAAAAACGGAATCTGAGTTTGGTTTATTTTACTTTTCTATCGAATGTTCTGAATCTATTCATAAATAAAAAAACTGTTGTTTGCAGGAGAAAAGTAAAAATAAGCCTCAAATCCCCTTGAATTCTGTATAAATATCCTAGGCATTTTCTTAAATCTCATACTGAATACTGCTGACCTTTGGAAAAATGAAAATTATTTTCCTGAATATGTTTCTCATTTGTTATGACAAATATGATCTGCAAGACTAAAGTGCAGACTCCAAAAAAGGCTGTCTATCGGAGTGATATTTTATTCGTTTTTAATACAGGGATTAGTCATTCAATGTTTATTTCTTTTCCCTTTCTTTAAAAAAATGAAGCCCTATCCTGAAAGATAAGACTTCTCTTTTTTTGCAGTCCGCGTTCAGCTGAGATGTTTTTCCACTGTTTCAGCGATGTTCTTTGCTCTGAGTCCGAAGTAGTCCATCAATGCCTGCCAAGTTCCTGATTTTCCAAATTCATCCTTCATTCCCATCCGAATGACCTTTGTAGGATGTACTTCAGAAAGATATTCGGAAACTGCAGAACCGAGTCCGCCCTTGATATTGTGTTCTTCGCAGGTGATGACAAGCCCCGTTCTTTTGGCTTCTTCCAGAATTGCCTTTTCATCAATTGGCTTGATTGTAGCCATATTGATGACGCTCACTTCAATTCCTTTTGCCGCAAGAATTTCCGCTGCAGTGTCTGCTTCTGTAACCATTACTCCGCAGGCAATGATCACAGCTTTGTTGCCTCTGCGTCTCAGCTCTGCTTTACCGATTTCAAAATGATAGTCAGCAGGTCTCGAAAGGATCGGAATATTAGGTCTTCCTACACGGACATAGACTGGACCTTTGTATTCATAGATTCTTTTGACTACCTGCTTGGTTTCTTCGTAATCGGAAGGACAGATGACTGTCATTTCAGGAATCACTCTCATAATTCCGAAATCCTCAATGCACTGATGGGATGCACCGTCCTCTCCTACCGTGATCCCGCCGTGTGAGGCCACCAGCTTCACATTCAGTTTAGGGTAGGCGACACTGTTTCTTACAACTTCCCAGGCTCTGCCGGACAGAAACATGGCAAAGGAAGAGGCAAAAGGAGTGTATCCAGTCAGAGCCAGCCCTGCAGCATGACCGACAAGATTCTGCTCTGCAACTCCCACATTGATGAAACGTTCCGGAAATTTCTTTTTGAAAACATTTGTCTTTGTAGACCCGGAAAGGTCTGCATCTAGAACGATGACATCAGGCTTTTCTGCACCTAATTCAGCGAGTGCATCACCGTATCCGTCTCTGGTTGCTTTCAATCCAGTCTGTGAAGTTGTAGGAGCTCCCATTATTTTTTCAGTGCCTCTGCCAGATCGGTTTTTTCCCAAGTGAAAGTGTTTCCTGATCTTCCGAAATGCCCATATGCAGCAGTATCCTGATATGTTCTGCCTTTTTCCAGAAGCTTCAGAGACTCAATGATTCCTCTTGGAGTCAGTCTGAAATTTGCCTTTACTCTCTTGGAGATTTCTTCATCAGAAACTGTTCCTGTGCCGAAAGTGTCAATGAGTACGGACACTGGCTCAGCCACGCCGATTGCATATGCCAGCTGCACTTCACATCTTTTTGCAAGACCTGCAGCCACTACGTTTTTAGCAATGTATCTTCCCATATAGGCAGCGGATCTGTCCACTTTGGAAGGATCTTTTCCTGAGAAAGCTCCCCCACCGTGACGTCCCATCCCGCCGTATGTGTCTACGATGATTTTTCTTCCAGTGAGACCAGTATCTCCGTGAGGTCCGCCGATTTCAAACTTTCCTGTAGGGTTGATGAAATATCTTGTATTGTTCAGAAGATTTGCAGGAATGATTTTTTTGATACATTCTTCGATGACTGCTTCTTCTATCTGCTTGTGAGTGACATCAGGCTTATGCTGAGTGGAGATGACAACTGTATCGACTCTCACAGGTTTGTTGTCTTTATATTCAATTGTCACCTGGGATTTGGAATCAGGGCGAAGCCAGTTCAGCTTA
>DAORDI010000275.1:0-7809 GCA_035345895.1 Leptospiraceae bacterium | reverse complement strand
GTATGGGGAAATTATTTCTTCAGACCGGAAAATGTGTTCACAGAAATTGACTTTTCCAAGTACAGACCTGATCTGATTATCAGCTCTCTGAAAGCTCTTCCGGAAATCAGGCTTGGAACAATACTCAAAGGCCTCCCTGAAAAAATTCCTGTGCTTCTGCTTCAGAACGGCATTGGTCTGGAAGAGGAGTTTGCAGAGCTCTTCCCCAAAAATCCTGTATTTGCCGGACTTGCCTTTGTATGCTCCAACCGGCACAGTCCGGTGTATGTAAATCATCTGGATTATGGACAAATCACAGTCAGTCCGTATCTAAGATCCGATATGTCTCTTGCAGAAAAAATTTATTCCGTATTTAAAGATTCCGGAGTCCCTTCTGAGATTATTCAGGACTACAGGCTTGGAAGATGGAAAAAACTGATGTGGAATGCTCCCTTCAATCCCCTTTCTGTTCTATGCGGAGGTGCAAGCACAAAAGATATTCTTGAAAATCCTCACACACTGGATCTTACAAAAAAGATAATGCAGGAAGTACTGAAGACAGCACACGCACTCAATATTCCTCTGAAAAATTCCCAACCGGATGAATTCATAGAAATGACATTCAGAATGAAACCTTACAAGACAAGTATGCTCCTGGATTTTGAGAACCGACGTCCAATGGAGATCGACGTCATTTTAGGAAATACAGTAAAATTTGCCGGACAGGCCGGTCTGGAACTTCCTCATATATATACAATGTATTGCATTCTAAAAATGCGCAATTATTTGTAACTGCTCAGCCTTTCGGCAGCCCAGCTTCAGTATTTGGCGTCGTAGTTACAAATACCGTTTTTCAAAAGTTTGCTTTTAAGAAAAGCAGGAGAAAGTTGGTCCCTATCGGGAAGATTAGCCGCTTCCCGACTTGGCGAGGGGTTTGCAACCCCCGCTAGCTTGGTAGCCGCTAAGACCCCGCTTAAAAAGATTTTCTTTACAACGTTGCTTCAATGAGTAAATGCGAAACCTGATCATATTTTCTTGACTGGATATCCTCTCCGCACAAACTGATCGATAAGGACAAAATTTCCTATGAGGATCGATCTTTCCGAATACAGTTTCAATCTGCCGGAAGAACTGATTGCAGTATACCCTGCAGAAAAAAGAGATCATTCCAGACTTTTTACTGCAGATAAAAAAAACGGAACATTCAGAACCGATTTTTTTTTCTATGACCTGGGAAAATTTCTGAATCAGGGAGACCTTCTTGTATTCAACAGAACAAAGGTAAGCAGAAGAAGAGTATTTCTTCGTACAGAAACAGGCAGACAGCATGAATGCATGTTTCTTACCGAAGAAAATTCAGAATGGCACTGCCTGATCCGGAATTCTGCAAAACTGAAAGAGCATCAGATACTGATCTCCTCATCAGGGATAGAATTTCATTATACAAACAGAAACGGAAAATCATTTCTCATTCCCGAAGAAAAAATCAGTGAGGACTTTTTTGAAAAAGACGGAACAGTTCCCATCCCCCCTTATCTCAAAAGAAAAGCGGAGGAATCTGACAATGAAAGATACCAGACAATATTTGCAGAAAGTGCCGGTTCTGCGGCGGCCCCCACTGCAGGGCTTCATTTCACTGAAGAACTTAAGACTGAACTGGAAAATCAGGGAATCATTTTTGCAGATGTATGCCTGCACGTCGGTTACGGGACATTCGCTCCTCTCACAGAGGAACAGATGATGACAGGAAAACTTCATTCTGAACGATTTTCTGTTTCTGAAAAGACAGCTGATCTTTGCAATGCGGCAAGACATCGGGGAAACAGAGTCATTTCTGTAGGAACTACTTCTCTTCGAGCTTTGGAGTCCTGCTATGACAGAAAAAGCCAAAAATATCTGCCTGCAGATTCTGAAACGGATATATTCCTCAAGCCGGGGGACAAAATATTTTCTATAGATGGCTTAATTACAAATTTTCATCTGCCTGAAAGCAGTCTTCTTCTGCTTGTATCCTGTTTCGCAGGCAAAGATTTTGTTCTTTCGGCTTACAGGAAAGCCATCGAAGAAAATTTCAGATTTTATTCTTTCGGTGATGCTATGCTGATATTCTAGATTTTGCTGTTTTTGTAGTAATTGTTTACTTTCTTTACGTAGTTCTGAGTTTCAGAATAAGGAGGGATTCCGCCGTATTTTTTCACTGCGCCTGGTCCTGCATTGTACGCGGCAAGTGCCAAGTCTCTGTCCTTAAATTTTCCGAGCAGATTTTTCAGGTAATCAGTTCCGCCTTTAATATTCTCTTCAGGATCAAAAGGGTTTTCCACTCCGAGAGATTCTGCCGTTTCAGGCATCAGCTGCATCAGTCCCTGAGCGCCTTTATGAGAGACTGCATTGGGGTTGAAATTGGATTCTGTTTTTACTACAGCCTTTACCCAGTCAGGGTCTAGACCTTTGGATTTAGATTCATTCTGAATGATTTTTTCAAGATAGTTCAGCTGTTTGGCAGGTTTTGTAGGGAAAAAATTTTCCAGCCTGGAAACCTTTTCAGTGATGATTTCCGGTTTCAGAAATTCAGTTTTTGGGATGGGAATTTCTTTTTTTTCACGGATTTCCGCATTTTTGTGGATTTCTTTTACATTCCGCTCCAGTTCTTTCAGAAACTCAGGCTTCTGTCCCAGAAATTTATCGGAACTTTCCTTTTCCATCTGTTCCACCATACCGGAAATCTCCTGCATACGAACCATCGCTGTCTGAAATGATGAAAATCCTTCCAATTCCACAGTACTATTTTCGGATTTCTGGACAATAAATTCAGTTAAAACTTGCACAGTCATTGAAAAAAATTTAGATGGAAGTATGAGATTTTATCTGAGCAGATGTGTTTCTGCGCTTCCGGTGCTCTGGGCATATGAAGCCGGTTATTTCCGTGATAATGGAATTGATGCAGAGATAAAAATATTGGACAGTTACAACAGTATTGAAGCCGCCTTGCAGGACGGAAGAGCAGATGCAGGAGAGTTTTTCTTCAGTGCCTATCTTCTGAAAGCAAATACTGTAGGTTCTCATAACCTTCTGTATTTCCCTGCAATGTTTCTGAATCTGAGTGAGCTGGTGTTTTACACAGACAAGAATCTCTTCAAACAGTCAAAAGACTATACTCCAAAAATGATCCTTCCGGTCCCTCATGAAGGCTCTCCATGCTGTCTCTATGCAAAAACAATGATACGGAAATTTTTCGGGGACGTGAATGAAGCACCAGTATCCGTAATGGAAATGCCGTATCATATGTATGAACAGATTTATTCATCAGAGCACTGTTTCGGTCTTGTAGCAGACAATCTGATCTTCCCGTTCATCACCTCCCCTCCTCATATTCACAAACTGAAAGAGGTGGACAAGGTGCCCGGCTCCGTCCTCTGTTTCAGTGACAGGTTTATACTGCAGAACAGAGAAAAAGTTGTACAGATCATTGAAGCAGTCAAGAAGTCAATCACACTGCTCTCCAACAGCAATCCGATCAATGAAAGTTTTTTTCTGGGGATCATACAGAAATACCAGATCCCCTATCTTCAGAAGGCCGACACAAAACTTCTCAGAGAAAAGTTCCCTGAATTCTTCTGTTTCGAAGTGCCCGATTTCTGCATTGAGGATCTGATATTCCTTCTGAATCAGGAGCATCCAGAAAACAAAAACATCAAGAACCTGACTCGATCCATCATAATTATGATGGATAATATCCTGGATCAGTCTGTACCTGTTCAGAGACTCATTAAAAAAGTTCCTGTACTGAAAGTGACGGAGAACAATGAGGAAAAAGATCAGTTCAGCTTTTTTGAGAAAAAATACGGAAAGCATGTAAGAAATTTCGGATACAGTTTTTATAAGGCCCTTTTTACAGATTCATCTGAACTTATGCTTTTCTTTGACAGGAAAACCGGAAGGATCATTGATGCAAATACACGCTTCAAGGAAGAACTCGGCTATTCAGAAGAAATAGAAAGACTTACAATATATGATGTTATTAAAGACTGCGATGAAAATCATCCGCTCCACTCGTTTATGCAGAAGGCAGGAGAAACAAACTATATCTCAAATCTGGAACTGCTTCATAAAAACAGGCATGACCTGTCTGCAGACCTTTATATCAGCCCTCTGATATTTGCAGAAAAGGTCTTTTACCTCTGTGTATTCATCAATAACTCAGAAAACAAGGAAGCAATGAGACTTCGGCATGAATTCATTTCGAACATCAGTCATGAGTTAAGATCTCCGATGACAAGCATCAGGGGGTTTTTCGAACTGATTTCAACTGATGCAAATCTTAATTTTAATGATGAACACAGAAACGTACTGAACATAATTGAGAAGAACATCCTGAAGATGATTGCACTGATCGACAATCTGCTTCAGCTCGACAAAAAGGACAGACTTTTGGAAACTAAGATTATTGAGAAATTTGATCCTGCATCAGTCATCGAAGAAATCATTATGATCAATGAACCTCTTGCAAAAGGAAAAGGACTGTCCATCCGAAAATCGCTGATGCCCGGACTGATAATGGAAACAGACAAGATTGATTTTTCTCAGATCATATCCAATCTTGTGGGAAATGCAATCAAGTATACCGAAAAAGGCCATATCAAAGTGACTATGATGCAGGAATCCAGGAATGTGTGCATGATAAAGGTGGAAGATACCGGAATTGGAATTCCTAAAAAATATCAGCATTCCATCTTTGAGAGATTTTTCCGAGTGCCGGGAGAATCGAACAAAAGAATCGGAGGAACCGGTCTTGGGCTTGCAATTGTGGAAGAGCTTCTGAACAGAAGCGGCGGCATCATCACTGTAAACAGCAAAGTCGGTGAGGGTACATCATTTCTGGTGTATCTGCCTCTTCTCAAGGAAAAAGAACAGATTAAACAGAAATAAAAGACTGTACTGATTGGATGATATGCCTGATTAAATGGAAAAATATCTTTTCCGAATTTCAGGAATGTCTTCAGGAAGAAGATTCAGACCGGGAAACACAGATTTATTCAAAAGATCTGCACACATATTATCTTCTTCAAATCCGGAAATCAGCCATTCCATAATTTCGAGGACAATATCCATTTTACCTGCAGAGTCCCCTCTTCTTTTCAGAAGACTCTGAAACTCCGAATGAAAGCTTTCTGTATCTTTTTTTTCCATCCATTTTCTTGCCTTAGGAGGAAAGGTTTCAAAGTAAATCTGTTTTTCGGATCTGGCCGTGAATACAAAACTTTCTTCTTCATTCAGAAGATGTGCATTCAAAGCATTTTTAAGGTTCTCCTGCTCGCCTTTTTCAGAATACATCTGATTCAGAATCTGTCCGAGAAGGCTGTCCTGAAAGGGATAAAAGGGAAATGGATTTTTTGACATATTCAACAGAAGAACAGAGGAAGGGTGATCTGTGCAAGAGGAATTATCGCCTGCACAGATCATATCAGCCTTTATAAACTGATTTATTTTTTTGGAGGAACAATTGATTCTTTGCAGGCTTTAAAGACAGAGAATTTTACAACTGTTTTTGCCGGAATTTCGATTTCCTGACCAGTAGCCGGATTTCTTCCTTTCCGTTTTTTTGTTTTTCTCAGAATCAGTTTGCCTATTCCTGGAAGAACAAAAGCTCCATTCTTCTTAGTTTCCTTGTATGCAAGTTCAGTAAGTGCATCAAGAAATGCATTAACGTCCTTCTTCTGCATTTCAAGTTTTTCTGCAAGTTCAGAAATTATCTGTGATTTTTTGATCGGTGTTGCTTTGGATGCTGCCATGCTTTCTTTCCTTAACGGTCTATTTGTTTTTACAATCGGTATCAGGAAAAAAATGAAAAGAAAAATATTTATTTTAGCCAATAAAATCAGGGTTTTTTTTTATTTTTTTTGAGTTTATTCAATAAAATCAGGGGGATAAGGAGTTCCCAATACAAAAAAGGCTGATTTTACTGAATATTCAGAGTCAAAACAGAAGTCTCTGACAGCTCCACGGATAAGCTTTGAAAGGACATCTGGCTGCAAGCATCTCTCTTTCGCACTGCTCTATCTCCGACTTGCTGCTTTTTCGAATGAATAGAAGCGGATAAGAGGGTCTGTTTCCGCACTGTTCTGCTTTTGCTTCCACAATTGGAAAAAGTCTTTTTGTGCTTTCCCAAGCACTGATTTGATTGTCATCGATACATGAAAAATACATTAGAAGGAATGTGAATTTAAGAAATTGAGGGGAGCGCACAGAATTAAAAGGCGTTGGCTCCCCCTGCTGGGCTCGAACCAGCGACCCAGTGATTAACAGTCACTTGCTCTACCGACTGAGCTAAAGGGGAATGTACGCCTATAGCCAATATTTTTCGGTTAAATATTCCGTCAAGAGGAAAATCTAAATTTTATCATTTCAAAACGCAAACACGCACCTTATCAGGCTATGAATGCTGATGCTGCTCAGCACGCCGTGCAGATAATTTACTATAAGATTCTAACATAGATTTCGTGCCCTCTGCAGTGAAATTCAGCTCTTACACAATCCCCTGCTTCAGTCTAATAATTATGAAATTTATTATATTCCTGTTTATCGGTCTGAAATCCGTCTTTTCTGTCACTGAAAGAGAAATTGGCAAAAGACCCGATCTTGATTTCAAAAAAGTATCTGCTTATATAATCTACTATACAAATCTGGAAAGAACCGGAAATGGGCTTTCTTTTTTAAGATACGATCCGGTCCTGAACAAAGCATCCGAAATCCACAGCACCTATATGGCAAAGAACAGAATCATGTCGCACAGCGAAAATGAGCTCAGAGACCCGTCGGACAGGGTAAGAGCAGCCTGCGGATCCGATGTTGAAAAATGCATGAAAAAATTCGAACAGTCGATTTCAATGCCCGGAAGTTATCACGTCTGCTGCGGAGAAAATGTGATCACAAGTCTGACAAGCAATTCAGCAGGAATTTCTTATTTTATCAGAACTGACAGTCAAGGCACTTACAAAGAATGGAAAAATGCAGACATCAGATGGTATGATGAATCCGGGCTGGCAAAGGATATGGTTTCGAGATGGATGAAAAGTCCTGGTCACAGAGCAAATATCCTCAACCCAGAGTACAATTCGATGGGGGCCGCTGCAGATTTTAATGCGGAGACAGAATACTATTACGGAACTCAGGTGTTCTCCCCTTACGCAGACGGGGCCTTTGACTACGATCCGTTTTCAGTAAGTCTTGAACAGAAAGAGAATCATAATCCCGGGATCAGGATTGATCCTGGAAAGAAACTGTCCAACACATCGGTACGTATTTATTTGGGAGAGAAGCTGCAGGAAACTGAAAAACAGGGACAGACTTATCTGCTCAGTCTGCCTAAGGATATTCAAAAGGAAAAAATCATCTCGATTGAAGTCAAGGACAGAGCCAGAGACTACTGGTATCCTTACTGGCAGATTCGTATATTTTCAAAAGATGAAAAAATGCAATGGGAATGGAAGCGCTGGGAGTACTGATTTTTAAAAGGACTTTACAGGAGAAGTGCGAAAAATTACATCTGCCTTATGTCTATTATTAAATCCAAAATCAGAACCATCCCAGACTGGCCGAAACCAGGTATCATGTTCAGAGATATTACTTCGCTGTTGATCGATCCGGAAGGATTGGCTCTGACAATTGGAACTTTCGTTGCCAGATATCAGAATGCAGGGATTACAAAGGTGGCAGGCATTGAGGCCAGAGGATTCATTACCGGAGCTGCTGTGGCTTTCCAGCTGAATGTAGGTTTTGTACCTGTCAGAAAAAAAGGAAAACTTCCCGGAGAAACTGTATCAGAAGAATATG
>DAORDI010000274.1:0-7836 GCA_035345895.1 Leptospiraceae bacterium | reverse complement strand
CATTGAAACTGATCGGATCGGAAGGTCTGAAGCCTGTCTATGAAAAAGGAAGAGCGAAGACAGGGAAATTAATCTATCTTACCGCCGCTTCAAAAAATAAAAAACGCTAAAATCTATTCAATATACTTTAATTATACTTATTGTCCCGGCAGTCCTTTATAACCTGGTTTAAATCTGTACACCTGGTAGGGAGATTTCTCCTGAACAGAATTCCTGCTTTTCAGTATCACATACTGGAGCGAACTGCAGGTGAAATAAAGCCAGCCGTCCGGTCCGAAGCTGAACCCGTCAGGCCATCTGATTTTCACAGGATCTTTCAGCAGGGTTTTCAGTTTTTTATCCGGACTCAGCAGATTTACTGCACCGTGTTCCATATCTGAAATGTAGATATTCTCTGACAGATCCATTGTCAGTCCGTCGCTCATGCTTTTCATTGCAAATACTTCCACCTTGTTCTCCAGTTCTTTCGCCGGCATAGAAGCATTCAGAAGATGGGAAGTGTGAATCCTGTAAAGTTTTTCCGAAGTGACTGCAGAATAATACAGCCATTGGCCTTTTTTGTCCAGTGCGATTGAATCCACTCCAGGCTGATTTGCCAGAATTCCGAAGAATGTCTGCCTCATTCCGTCCACGACAGCAATATAGTTTTCCGGTTTTACCGATTCATGATTGACCAGGACTTTTCTGGATATCCTGTTTTTAATATCATAAATAATTATTCCATAATTACGTCGGAAGAAACTGGCATCTGCAATATAGATGTAATCGGCATCCGGGGAAACCTGAAAATCGTTCAGCATGGATCCCAGTTCTGAAATTTCCGAAGGGAAAATATAATCATGGACAACCTTGCCTGTATTTATGTCGAATGCGAGCAGACGCGGTTTTCCGAATCCGAATCCGCCGAAATCCAGTGTCCAGAGTCTGTCTTTGGAATCGATCCGAAGTGAAAGCACTGTGTCAAAGAAAGGAGCATCTTTTCTTTTAGACTGGAACTCTCTGTCTGGAAAAGGGACAGCCTTTCCCTCTGAAAGTTCTGCCACTTTTATTTCCGGGTTTCCTTCCGGGTGGAAGGTAATGAACACTCTTCCTTTGGAAGAGACTGCAATATTTCCGGGTGGGTAATTCAAATCCGCCACTGTTTCCATCTTATCCGAAGAAAAAACAGGTTCTGTGGTATAATCCTTCAGATACCCTCCTGTCCATGCATTGCAGTATAATGATACAAAGCACAGTAGAAAAATCTTCGATTTCTTCATCCAGGGCAATTTCTGATTTAAGGACATACGGATACTTCCTTTATCAGTAAATCATCATTATAAATTGTTCCTTGGGTGATTCCAGGATCTGCATACAGTCCGAAATGTGCCTGTTCCAGAACTCCGCACCCGCCGCTTACATTTGCAGTGGAGATCAGAACATCGTCCTGCCATACCTTTGCGGAACCTTTTGAAGGATCAAAATCCAGACAGGCGGAGATTTTCACCCATTTTTTCTGAGGATAGGGCAGGGCAGTATTCTGGTATGTCCAGACATTCTGATTGTGATTCGGAACATGCATAAGATATGCATAGTTTTTGGAATCAGTATTGATGAGTACAACTCTTCTCCAGGCATCTGAAGCATCTGCAGAGAAGGTGGCAAAGCTGAACCAGTCGGAGGATTTGCTCAGTGTCATATCCATATAAGTGTAAAATTCCACATAAACAGGGGTCTTGAATCCGCCGGAAGGAAGTTTGTTCAGCTGAATTGCCGGATAGCCTCTGTGATTGCAGTTCATCGGATAAGCGCAGGTCGGTCCTTTTGCATAGATATAGGCTTTATGGGACTTGCTCCCTCCGTGGAACTGATCCGACACATATTCGTGAGTTGCTGCACTCTGATAGTTTTGAGGCACAGAATAGAAGGAAGAAAATTCGGTTGAGGATTCAAATCCTGTCTGATACACTCGTCCTGCCTGAGTTTTCTGGAGCTGGCTGTCCGTGCAGGTCATTGTAGTTCCGCTGATGTATGCAAGTCCCATCAGGCCGAGATTTTTTGCTGTCCTGTTCTCCTTTTCTTTTTTGCAGAAGGAAAGAAGTGCAAGCATAGCGGTCAAATATATAAATGATTTATTATAATTATTTTTATTATTTCTGTTCATAGGCCTGTTTTCAGTTTCAGTTCTGCGGAAAGAATTTCAAGCATTTTATTCATCTGCGGACGGCATCCCGGCAGAATCTGCGAGCGGCCTGCCTGCGATTCCGAACCGATCATTTCCTTTGGAAAACTGTATCTGTTACTTGAATCTGATTCCTGCAGGGAAGTCTCCTGTCAAAGGATGTTTTTTTCAGATCAGGTGCACAGGTTTTCTATTCTCATTTTCAAAGGCAGATGGATTTTTGTCTTAAAAGCAGACGGACAGACAGCAGGCAGGATTTTTACTTTATTGACAGAATAAGCAAACAATATAAAAAGAAACTATGGAATCTTCCATCATTTTTAAGTCAGAAAGCATTGATTCATCTCTGCTGGAGGTGATCAAGAAGAAATTTCCCGGCAGGAAAATAGAAATTACCGTTCATACTGAGGATGATGAAACATTCTTTGCGGCCTGGTCAGAGAAAGAAAAGAAATTCATTCTTCAGAAACCGGACGAAATTCAGGATACTGCAAATATGGCAGCTTTTTCCTTTGAAGAGTGGGAGAATAAGCTGGGTGATCTGGACAAATGAATTTTTCAGGAGGCTGAAATGTACGAAATCAAAAAAAAAGAGAATTCTGTTCAGATCAGAATTTCGAATGCAGATGAATCAGTGAAAGAAGCATTGGGTCTCTGTATGGAAGGGAAGTGTTCCTGCAGAACATCTGAATATGAAAAACTCAAAGAGATGAGTATCAGTGAAGATGCGGAAAAAGGTCTGACTGTAAATCTGGTTCCGAAGGAAGATCAGGCATTCAATCTGGCTGAGGTCGAAAACTGTGTGAAGACAGTCACGGAAAAAATCAATCTGTGAAAAAAAGAATTTCCCTGTTTCTCGTTGCTGCAGTCATCATTCTTCCTTATTTCCTCTGTCACGGGGAAACGGAAATCCTGGATGAAAATTTCAGAAAAAAATCTTCTGAAAAATTTGTCGAACTTCAGAAGGGTTTTACTCATTATGAAGAGGCAGGTTCTGAAAACAGGGAGGCTCTTGTTCTGGTTCACGGTTTCTCTACACCGTATCCCATTTGGGATAAAAACTTTTCAGAGCTTGCAAAGCACTTTCATGTGTTCAGATATGATCTTTACGGAAGAGGTTTTTCTGACAGACCTGATCTGAAATACGACGAGAATCTGTTTACATCTCAGCTCGAAGATTTTGTGAAGCAGATGAAACTCGACAGATTTCATCTGGCCGGTGTGTCGATGGGCGGAGCGATTGCAGTTCATTTTGCAAACCGTCATCCTGAAATGATCGAAAAACTGATTCTCATCGATCCTGCAGGTATGCCGATGAAGACAGGTATTCTGGCAGGACTCATCCGTGTTCCCCTGCTTGGGGAATATATCACCAATGTATTCGGAAATCTCAGCTTTAAGTCAGGCTTCAAGTCCAATTTTTACAATGAGATCGACTATTCGGATCTTCAGAAAAAATACATTTCTCAGCTGGTATACAAGGGATATAAAAGAGCAATACTTTCCACTGTAAGATATATGCCTCTGGACAGGATGGAAAGAGAGTATGCTGATCTGGGAAAAAAGGAAATGCCTGTTCTGCTGATCTGGGGAAAGCAGGACACTGTCATCCCGTTTGAAAACGCAGCAAAGATACAGTCTCATATTCCCCGTCTGAAACTGCTCACTGTGGATTCCTGCGGTCATACACCTCAGTATGAAAAGCCAGAACTCATCAATCCCGCACTCATTGAATTTCTGCAGGGGAAACGTCTGCACTGAAATTGAGTCAGACTTTTTTGTTCTGGGTTTTACAGCCCTGCCGAAGTGAAAGCGGAAGTGACTGAAGATGTGCATTTCTGAGGTTTGGGAGACAGATACACAGGCTCGGTTCCTGTATAGCAGGAATAGTCGTCCACATAAGAGGTGACTCCCTGAGCAGCCGTATCGCACTCGAAAATCCAAAAGAGGCACAGCTTTCCTTCTTGTACTGAATGGACGCAGAATACAGATTCGCCTGATTGTCGCAAGCAAACTTCATCCCGAAGGAATCACTTCTGCTGTTGTCGTAGCATCCGTACATCATATAGTCTTCCTTGACCGGGTAAAGACTTGGACTGATCTGTGAATAGTCTATATTCTTTCTTTTGTATATGCAGGATACGTCCAGGTGTAGTGCATTCTGCCCTGCAGGAGTCGCCAGATACAGAAGCAATAGCTTTTTAGTATCATCTTTTTTATCTTTCGTACTTCCTCCGCAGGATAGCAGAAGGAGTAATACTGTCAGTATTCTATACATTTATTTTCCTCTTTTTTAAATGATTCCATTTGAGCTGTAAAAATTTACTCTGAAGTTTCCATATGCTCCCGTCCGTTGTCGATTTATTGCGGTTCATAAATTCGGATAAGTCCCTTGAATAAAGATTAAGCGGAATAAAAATAACCCATTGCAAAATTAAAAATTTTGAAAATAACAAAGTACATACCTCCGATTTGTCTGTACATCCTTTACTGTATATACAGGTTCTTTCATTAAATTGAAACTGGTATAAATTGCATTTAGACTAGTATCTGTGACTGCAGTCCAGAAAAACAAATCCCTTGGAACATCTGGAAAATAATTAATATTATTTGAATATTTTATAATGAAATACAGCTCATATGGCGTTGGAAGCTTCCATTTGTTTTTTGCTTTCATTCCAGAATAATCCAATTTTTCACTGTTGCAGGAAGCATATGCCTCACTGTTTCCGAATCCGCTTAAGTCGTAATAAGGAACTTCTCTGATACACGAATTATCATTCTTATTACAAAATTGCAGTAACTGTGCACCATAATTATTTGAAGCATCTCCCGTTCCTTTACAATCATTGAAAGAAGACCTGTAAATCTGTCCCTGAAAGCATTTCTTCAAAAAGAAGGAATAGCTGTCCTTTCCCAAATAAGAACTGCCGTAAGCTACCATTCCATTATTCAGATCCTTTACAAAAGACTGAGGCTTCGGGGCAGCAAACATTTCATACCAAGTGATGATAGAACCGAGCTTGAGAGAATCCATCTTCTCTTTTTCTTCCCGTTTTCTGTCGTAACCCCAGCAGTTTAAGAAAATGAGCAGAGGCAGGAACATTCGAAAGTTCATTTCCCTCTCCTTGCCAGTTCTTCTTTCATCATGCTGCGGAGTTCTGCATTTCTGCAGCTTTGAGCAGCATCCATCCAGCCCATTACGCCATAATTAAAATTGGAATACGGAAGCCACCCGTAATGATCTATCCAGTCAGAAAGACTGTCTCCCCATTTTGTAATCGGAACATCCCTGTTGTATCCGCTGTCCTTGATGCTCTGTTTAATTTCAGCAATGATATCCGGTCTTTCGAAAAAGGCTGGGTCAGCTTTCAGGGCAGTTCTGATTTTTGCAATAGCATCTTTTCTTCTGTTTCCTCCTGCATTATATTCTATAATTAAATTTAAATCCTTTATAATTTCCATATTTGTACCCTCTTTAACTGCATATGGCAAGTGTTTTACGCAGGTCAAGGTGATATGATCGCCTGGAAAGCTTGAAAGTTTGTGGTTTAGCAAAAAAAGAAAAGTAAGCATAATATATAATATTTTCATTTTTATATCCTCAAAAGTCTGTAGCATAGCAGATACTGATAACTTGTAACATCAACATTTCTAAGAGTATCAATGTCTGATAAATAGACAGCCAATGACGTTCCTAGATATATTGTGGGGGTATCAAGCCAGAATATGTCATTAGGAATCTCTTCTCTTTTTCTGTAGTTATCTATGGACGCTTGTGTAGTTTTATAGGAATCAAATATTTTCCACTTTTGACCTCCCATTGTGTCTTTATCACAGCTAATCGCCGCCGGACTCTTGTTTACATCAACACTACGGTCTGCTGTAAGACATGCACCATCTTTTGTCGAACACCACTGAAATTTCTGCGCACCGTAGTAATCTGCAACAGAGCCTGTGCCTTTGCAGTCATTCTGTGCGGATCTGTAAACCTGTCCTTGGATACATTTTTTAAACAGTTTATCAGATACAAATTCTCTGTGTCCGCAGGGATTTACATTTTCCACAAGAATACGAACAGTTCCGTCCTGATTGTCTGTAACTGTTGTCACCTCTGTCCGGGCATTGTACATTGCAAAGCAGTAGACATATAGAAGCTGTATATTGTCTGCCCGTGTAGTATTCTTTGAATAAGGCTGAGGCAGGCAGTTTACCATTAAACTGAGTATAATGATTACCAGATATTTCATATTTTTCTCCTTTCAAGTGCTGGATAAAAGATGCAGGTTTCCTTGAAGGTATTGTTTTGGAGATGCTGAACACAGGTTAATGCAATATGATCTCCCGGAAAAGCATCGATTGAAATCTGAGACAGAAGCATCAGAAAAAAGAAAAAAAATTTCATATATTCCCTCCAAAACATAAAACATAATTATAGCTATTTTTTGACTGAAGCAAAGGAGAGTCCGGAATTGATATATTAATACTTACAGCACTATCAATTTTTGCTAGACTATAGTCATTTTTCCAAAAATAATTACTAGTGTTTAGTGGAATTTCATCGGTTCTATTAATGTGTTTAACCAAAAAATCCTTACTTATTGTTTTTCCTAAGATTGACCATCGAATATTTTTAAGTCCATCATTTAGGCAACTATTTCCGGCAGGGCTTAAAGATGAATCAATTGTATAGAAGTCTCCTAATCCCTTATAATCACAAGCCCCATCACTCGTCGGACACCATTGGAATTTCTGTGCACCATAATAATCAGCAGAAGACCCTGTACCCTTGCAGTCATTCTGTGCGGATCTATAAACTTGACCCTGAATGCACTTCTTTAAATAACCGACTTTTGAAGATTCTAAGGTCTTCCCTCCAAATCCGCAACTGCGAAACGTATTCTGCTGTATTTCAATTGTACCGTCCATTTTATCGACAGCGGTCACTTCTTCGGTTTTCGCAGGAGGGAGAATAATACAGGATAAAAGAAAAAGATGACCCAACTGTTCTCGATTTTTACTTGCCTGACTCTGCTGACTTGGAAACAGAGTGCAGTTGATTAACAGTATAATGATTACCAGATATTTCATAATTCTATCCTTTCATGTGCTGGGTAAAAGATGCAGGTTTTCTTGAAGGTATTGTTTTGGAGATGCAAGTATTCTTTTTGTTGTTTCTTAATTCTTCTCTCTGCCTTCAATCCAAACCGGTTCATAAACTCAGATAAGTCGCTCGAATAAAGATTGAAAGAGAATATTATCGCAAATATTAATTGTAATTTACGCACAGTACTGACCTCCTGTTTATCTGCAGATCTGTAGGATACATAGTAATTATCCCAGTTTGAAAGTTGGTATATGGAGCACTGTAATCACTCTTGATCCTCCCTATCCAAAATAGTATTTCTGACTGAGGTGAAGGATAGAGAGTCTGATCCATTTTATATTCAATCACTTTTCCAATTTCATAAGTTGTATCAATAACCGTCCATTTGGAACTTTTCATATAGCTAGAGTAATAAAGAATTTCTTTACTGCAGGACAAATAAACTTCACTGTTTCCATTTCCGTTTAAGTAATAGAGAGGTGCTTCCTGCACACACGATACATCAGTCTTATCACAAAATTGCAGTAACTGTGCACCATAATTATTTGAAGCATCTCCCGTTCCTTTA
>DAORDI010000273.1:0-7846 GCA_035345895.1 Leptospiraceae bacterium | reverse complement strand
TCTTTTCTGCTACGAAAGATACAGGCCCTGGAACAAGTCTGCTGATTTTTTCCAGAATTTCAGGGGATACTTCAATATGATCAAGCACATCTTCCAAAGAATAAAAATGAACGATGAGAGGATTGTCGGAAGGACGGTTCTTTATTTTATATATTTTTCTGCATGAATCTTCATTATAGGAAGATGCACCGATTCCATACACAGTCTCCGTAGGGAAAACGGCTATTCCCCCTCCCCGCACTATTTCGGCGGCACGGAAGGGGTCAGAGGAATATTCCGTCAATCGGCTGTCCTTTCCCTGCTCTTCTCAGGAGCAGTTTCCTTCTCAGGTTTCGAAGCTTTTTCTGCAGCGAGTTTTTCCGCCTTCAGTTTTTCCTCAAGAGCTTCTTTTTCCTTTCTTTCAGCATCTTCTTCCTTTGCTGTCTTCACCTTGGGGAGCTTGTCAGTCATCAGAAGAGAAAGATAATCATTGATTCCAGGATCGTTATTGCTCAGAAGCTGCCAGAAAGAAAAACCGGCAAGTTCATATTTTCGGAGCAGTGTCATCTTTGCTTCAAAGGCTCTTCTGTTCATATAGAAGGCAACCCTGTCGCACCCCCCGGATCTGTACCAGAGGCTCGGATCTTCATAGGATTTGTTTTCATGAATATACTTGAACCTTGTCAGATTCTTCCATGTCTTTGAACCTGAATGTTTTGCAAGGATTGCATCGATGTCTGTAGGCTGATATTCGTGATGCGAGCCTGCCTTGATCTTCTGTGCAGTGTCATAGTAGACACCCTTTGCTCTTGACTTGCAGTTCAGCGCCCAGTCATAACCGTATGTGGGAATTGCCATATACAGTTTTTCAGCAGGAACCCTTTCCATTGCATATTCAATAATCGCCTTCAGCCATACATTCGGAGCCTGAGGACCTGGTCCTGGATTATGATATTTTCTGGGATGAAGTTCATAGGCCATGATCTTGATCTTGTCAGCATACTTTGCCAGGAACTCATAATCGTGAGTCATCGGACCTCTCCAGTTTTCAGCAAAGTCCTGCTTGATTTTCCTGGAGCTTCCTTTGCAGGCCGCCAGCTTTTCGCTGGAAGATGCAGTCTTAGGATGAACGGCCACTGAAAGAATCTTGTTTCTTTTTTTCAGTTCCTTGCTCAGCAGAACAATGAACTCTTCGAATTTTTCCTTCTTATTGCAGGTCATTCCTTCATAGTCAATGTCAATGCCGTCATAGCCGTATGTTTCCACTTCTGAAATAATGATCTGTATATGTTTATCTCTGATATCGTTTCGGCCGTGAAGACCGATATTCTCTGCAATTTTTTCTCCAGGATTTTCCCAGCGGAAAATGGTAGGGATGATCTTTACATTGGGATTGAGTTCCCTCATCTCCTTCACTCTTTCCAGTCTTTTTTCCTTGGTCCAGATGCAGGTAATTTCTCCGGTATTATGCTGTCTTCCTTTCATCAGATAAATGAATGGATGGACCTCATGATAATACTGTATATTTTTTTTCATCGCAGAATAGTCGGAGAACCATGTGGATGCCTTGAATTTTGCTTCCTGCACTGTTTCCTGTTTTTTTACAGGTTCAGGTTCTTTTTTTTCAGGCTCTTTCTGCTTCTGCCTTTCTGCAGTTTCGAGCGCCTGCTGTCTTTCCTTGTAAATATGAAATCCGATGAAAGCAAGAAGAGATGCAAGTATCATCCCCAGAAGGACGAAAAGAATTTTTTTATTGACGTTTATAGACACAGACTTTCCTTAAACGTCAGGATTTTTTCATTGCTTCGCAGGGACAGCAGAATTTGCGGGAGGCGGCGGCTGTGTCGGAGCTGTCTGTGTGCCTGAAGGCGGAGGCGGATTGACATTTACCGTTCCGGGATTTGTCTGAGGAGGATTGGCTGTACCTGAAGGCGGAGGATTCACATTGGAAGAAGGCTGTGAAGAAGATGACCCTGAACCTCCTCCAATGTTTACTTTAGGATCGGAGATTGTTCCCTGCAGAGGAAAACACCCCTCCGGCCCTTTTTTCAAAAGTTCGAGACCGTTCGCGATATCGGATCTTTCAGCGGCATATTTTTTATCCAGTTCAGGGCAGACTTCCAGATTCAGCTGAGAGTTCTTGAAAACCGGAGAAAGATTGATGCTTCCCTTGACTCTGATCTTTGCTATGGAAAGATGCAGAAGGGCTTTTTCCAGATTGAGAATGGCTCCGTTTTTGCGAATGCTGATATTCAGAGTCTTGATCTGAGTGCCGGAAAGATCTCCCACAAACGGAATGACAGGAAACCTGGTGATCTTTGAGGCATTCATCAGTATTTCCACAGAACCGGCTGCAGCCGAAAATCCCTCATCAATATTGCTTAGATTCACTTTGGACTTGAGGGAACTTCCTGTTACAGTCAGATCATGGGTATCTATTTCAAAAGGAGTGGCCTGCACTTCCCCGTCCAGTCTGGCAGAATAAAGCTGCTTCAGGCTCAGATCAGCCAGAAGTTCTTCCGACTTGAATTCAATCCCGTCCTTGTTCAGGAAATAGACTGCATCAAAGCTTTTCTTTCCAAAAAGAGGAAAATCCAGTTTTTTGAAATCCAGAACAAAACCAGCCTCATGTGAAACCCGGCCGATCATAAAACGCACAATTTCTTCTATGGGAAAAAGCATCAGAAATGAAAGAAGGAATGCACTTAATCCAAGCAGGCCGAGAATCAGCTTTTCCTTTATGCTTAATGATTTGTTCTCCTGCTCCTCGTCCGGAAGAAGCTCGCCGTCTTCTTCGAGCTGATCCTGTTCCAGTTCTTCATTTTCTGCATTCTTCAGATCAGCCATCATTTCTTACCTATTCTTGAATAGTATGCGAACTTAATATTGACGTCATAGAGTTCTTTTCCCTGAATGGACTTCCTGAAACTGAAGTAATCCACTTTGCAGTTCACCTGCTTGTTCATTTCCACATCATATATCATTTTCATCATATCCTGAAGAACCACAGATCTGAATGTAAGCTCTATTGTATATTTATTGTACTGTTTCAGGATGGGAACATTTCCTTCGCTGATTTTCTGAAGCTGATCCTTCATCGCATACTTTACAATCAGCTGGTCGATTTTCTGAAGGATGACTGCAGAGGATTCGTCATCTCCAGACTTGAGTGAACGGAAATAATTGTAATCCTTGATTGCTCTTTCCAGAACAGGGAAACTGGCTCTTGATTCAATTACCCTGTTTGAGAGTTCTGAACGCATTTCATAAAGATATTTGAATATCACTGATACTGTCAGCAGTATGAGCACTGCAATGAAACTGATGACTGCCAGTTTTTCCCTTTCGTCAAGCTTACTCAGCACTTCCGCCACCGTCCCCTTTTTTGTTTTTCTCGTTCGGCTTTTCCTGACTTCCGGACACAAGTTCCATTTTCAGACGTATGTTCACTCCCAGTTTGGGAACATTGGGAATCAGGTTCTTGTCCAGCTTGAAATTCTTGAATTTCTTTGACTTGGCAAGAGCCTCTTTCAGATTTTCTGCATCGATATACGAATCCACTTTCCCCTGGATCTGTATTTCCGTTCCGTCATAAATAAAATTGTCCATTACAAAATTGAATTCTTCCTTTGCAGGAAAAAGCATTGTCATTTCGTGAATCAGATCAAGTATGCTGTCCTTGCTCAGGAAAAGTCTGACAATCTCCGATTTCTTCTGTTCTGTCTTTACCTCAGAAAGAGCCTTTTCGATAGGATCATCATCTTCTCCGAGATCCTTGCCGAAACCTTCCTTGTATCTTTGAGACAGGACAGAATGATTTGCATCTATCTTTTTCCTGTCAATGAAGATCCCTGTGATGAAGACGGTGGACAGAATGAAAAATGCAGCCGCTGACAGAGAAATATGCACCTTGAAATTGGAAAGTCTGAATGCGTTTTTATTGAGCTTTCTGGAAAACTCAGGTGTCAGAAAATTAATCTGATCCTTGGCCGGAAGCCTGTAATGATACCCCATTGAAAGACAGTTGATGAATACTTCATCATTATTTTCCAGAAAATCATATCTCTTAAACTGAATTCCTGTGAGATCGGAAAGATATTTCTCAGTATCCTTGAAGAGGGAACCGCCTCCTGACAGAAGAATAAAGGCAGGCTTTTCTGATCCGTGAAGTGTATGTATGCTCTTGAAAAATTCCTGAACAGTTTCCTTCAGTGTATCCTTGATATAACCTAATATGGCTTCTATATGTGAATCATTCAGATGAAACTGCTTTTTAAATTCTGCCGTCTCTTCGGGAGAAGGATCTATGATGCTGAAACGGATGGAATGCTTCAGTTCCTCTGCATCCTCAAGTCCCAGTTTCAGGAGCTTTCGGATGTTTTCAGTCACAGAGTCGCCTCCTCCTGAAAAATATCTGGAATGAGTGAGTGCACCCTTCATCAGAAGATTGAATATGCAGATCTTTCCCCCGATATCGAGCTGACCTGCAAATGGTTCATGAATCGTCTTTCCGTAGAAGAATCTGCAGCTTGCGCTTAAAGTGAAATTGTCTGTACTGACATTTTTCAGACTGACGTCGGATCTGGAAAAAGGCCTGGCAAAGCGTTCCACATCCGAATAATGAGAGCTGAAAGTAATGACCCTTGAACTGTCGGCTTCCACTTTCCAGATGCTCCCTTGAACCACCATATCCTCAATCGGAAAAGGAACAATGTTTTCCACTTCAAAAGGAATGACTTCTCTGACTGCTTTTTCTGTCCCCAAGGGCACAATGATGTCTCTGATGAAAAGTCTGTCTGCAGGGAGATTGATGATAAAAGAGGTTTCTTCAGGAAAAAAACTCTGGATGAAGCGGACTATATTGTATTCGTACTCATCACCCTCATCAGACTCAAATCTGACCAGTTTCAGGGATTCAGATCTCAGGACGGAAACTGCGCCGAGCACCTGCTTGAACAGCACTCCTTTGATATATGAAGTTCCGTAGTCTATTACAAGATACTGTTCAAATATCATTTTTCAATCCTCAGAATAAAATAGAACCTGATCATTAGGCAGATCAAAGAGCATAGTCACCCGCCTGACCGTTTTTCCAATTGTTCCTACCCCTATGATTCTGTAAATCTCTCCTTTAGTTTTTATTTTTCCGGATGAGACTGCTGATCCGTCACCGGCAAGTTCATTGTAAAGAGTGAAGCCGGCAGTTGTCTTTACCTGAAATTCAGGAAACTTTTCGAGATCCTTGAAATCTTTGATGTACCCTCCCTTTTCCAGTCGGAATCTGAGTATTTTCATCACGGCCTGCTTGGTCATAAAATCAGAGAGAGACATCAGTACATGGTAGGGAGCTGAGTTC
This sequence comes from Leptospiraceae bacterium, assembly GCA_035345895.1. GTDB lineage: Bacteria > Spirochaetota > Leptospiria > Leptospirales > Leptospiraceae > DAORDI01. The sequence goes on along the minus strand of DAORDI010000273.1, from coordinate 2,511 downwards.
ACATTGATTCTTTCATCGTTTGTATCTTTGTAAGGCATATATGCAGTAATGTTATTGGAGAGTACAAAATCATTATCGGTCAGAAGAAGTTTTTCTTCCTCACTTAAAAAGTCCTTGGAATTATTCTTGTCATAGTCCTTCGGCTTCAGCGATTCATAAACGGTTTTCCGGTCATAACCTTTCACTGAGGTCAGTTCTGACAGACTGTAAAGAGGTCCGTTTTTAATTTTTCTGGGGGGCTTGAGACCGTTATAATAAAAAATTTCGGCCCCGCCTCCTGTCTCCTCGGAGTTTTCATCAATCCAGTCAATGATAGGCGAAAGTTTTTCTCTCTGCAGTCCCAGCTGCTCATAGAGCCTGTGAAGCATTTCGAGCATCTTGAGATTCGGCTGCTGATCATAGGATTTCACAAGATAATTGATATTGAATTTTCCGTCTTCAGGAGTCAGCTTATAATATACTGTGCCTCCTCCCAGCGGAACCGGAGGAGGATTGAATGCAATGCCTGACTGATACAGTGCTTCTTCCGGAATTTTCTTGAGTGCACCGAGTGCTCCCTGCATTCCGGCACGGGCAAGAAGAAAGGCTCGGAAACCTTCCGCATTGGACTTTGCAATCCTGTACTCCATCATTCTGTCCTTTGCATACTGATTTGCAGTGATGAAGGCAGATGTGCCTATTCCCATCACGAGCAGAATGACAATGGCACCGGATCTTCTGTTCTTTCGGAAAATCTTCATTTATAGAACATCCCGGGATTTGCAAGTGCTTCGTATTTCATATCAGTGTCGCCCACGAGTGCAATGATTTCAATTCGGATGAGTTTCGGAATTTTTTTTGTATCCCTGCTGTTCCATTCATCCACCCATTTATCCCCTCTCTGAGAGTATTTCAGCTGAAAACTCACCACATGATCAAGCAGAATATGCTCGATTCCTCCCGATTCAGGATCCCTGTCCACCATCTCATCCTCACGTCTGATGAGATAATAAAACTCAGAATTCTGCTTCATAGGACGGAGAAAAAAGGACACTTCTCTGACAGAAGGTCTGCCTGTCTCTTCCGAGTTGGGATGATTTGCAGCAAAGACCACACGGTCAAGTCTCTGATTCTGAACTCCTTCATTCTTGCCGATGAACACCAGCCTTCTCTGACCTTCTATGAGATAAGTCTGTGCAAACGTGGAACGGATATTTTCAAGTGCAAAAAAAATATTCTGTCTGGATGTACCGTGCTTGGGATCTGATGCTCTGGAAATCTTGAGAGAGGTATGATATGCACTGAATATGCCTACAAAAAGCACTCCGAGGACTGCCATTACAACTGCAAGTTCAATCAGAGTGACTCCTCTGCGGAGATTTCTACTTAATGACTTCATCCAGTGCCGTAGATTCATATTTCTGCAGAATGTGTACAGGTCTGCTGTTGATGCTCTCAATCATATCCGTATTGATATTCTGCGAACTTATGAATTTCTGAGGAAGGAATTTTTCCTTTGTGTCAGGTCTTTCCTGAATGAAAAGACCGATGAACCTTCCGTACACTCTGTAGCTCTGACCTGCTACAAGACCTGAGACTCTGTACGATGCATCCAGATCAAATTTGTTTTTCCTGTATTTAAAGAACACTTCCTGACCGTCCAGATCATAAAAAACGGCATAATCAGATTCCAGACATTTGTAAAACAGCTTCCATTCGGGAGGAAAGCTTTTTTCCTTTCTGTAGTCATTCACTCTTTTTTCATGAATGCTGATATCACTCTGATATTTCTCCTCCGAGAGGAGGGAGAACATGCAGAAAAATGAAATTATAATGAAAACTTTCATTTTTTTGCAGGAGTTTCGGGATTGACTGCTTTCGAACCTTCAGAATCTGCTTCCTTCTTCTTGAGTTCTTCCAGAAGTTTTTTGGCAGTTTCCTGAACCTTCTTGCTCGGATCTCTCTGAGCCTTGTATTCCAGCATTTCCCGCATTTCCTTTGTATCGAATTCAGCGAGCTGCTTGATTGCACGGATTCTGATGTTAGGATCATCATCCTTTGCATAACTGACAAGCTCTTTCATCACTTCAGAATCACCAAGTGCCACAAGCGCACTGATGCAGTATATTTTCAGGTGAGCCAGTTTTTTTACTTCAAACTTGCCCTTTGCATCATTGATCTTGCTCAGTATTTCACGGATTGCCGGAATAGATTTATGGGAATTCATTTTCCCCAGTGCATTGACGGCATAGGCACGGGTTGTCTGATCCTCACCCTCATCGGACGCGGCATCAATCAGAGCCGCCTCGGCCCTTGTATCCTTAGTCTTGCTGAAATACAGTGCAATATTCGAACGGACATTTGCATGAGTCGTCTTGTCCCTGAATTTGGATTCCAGAAAGTCCCCGCCCACTTTCCCTGACTGAAGTTCTCCGAGGGCTGTCACCGAATTGTTGACTAAAGTCATATTCTTTGAAAAATCCTGTTCTTTCAGAAGTTTCACAATTTCAGGACTGGCCTCATCCAGCTTCA
>DAORDI010000272.1:0-7878 GCA_035345895.1 Leptospiraceae bacterium | reverse complement strand
TGGAAATTCCTTTGGTTCTGTTTCCCATTGTTTCAAATACTTCCGTCTCGAATCGTATGAAGATGCGTTGAATAATTTGTTGGTAGAAGATAAATCAGGAGAATTGAAATTCTCTTCCCGTGATGAGAGAGAAGAATATATGCTAAAGTATGTTCTGGATCTGGAAACAAAGGATAGCCAAAGTCTCTTGAACTTGGATGGATTTACTGATCCGTTTTCATATTCTATGGATATATTAGAAAATGGGGCTCTGAAAAAGAAAAATATGGATCTGGTGGAAACATTTCACTATCTTTTGGGAGTGAATGTCAAGAGATACCACAGACGGGAAGAAGTGCAAACGGAAAAGACTTCCTTTCTTGTGCAATGTGTTGAAGGGGAACTGAGAAGCGGAGAAAAAATTCTGATCGTATGGAGAACGGTTCCTGAAGATGCAGTCGGCGCAAATAAACAACTGAAAACCTATCTTGAAAAGAAATTCACTTTGAAAGATTTTGACAAACTCTATATCAACGGAGACAGCATCATCGAAAATGCCGAGCTTCTGGAAGAACATTTCCATAAAGCAATGTTCGATGTAAGAGACGTATAAAAACCCTTTCGTGCAGTTCGTGCTTTTGATGGTTAAAAAAACAGGAACCACGAAAAACACGAAAGTCACGAAAATGCAGGAGATTGGAATGGAAAGAAATATACCGGAGCTGCCCTTGCAGGAAGATGTAGAAACCAAGGCTGTATTAAAACAGGCAAGCCTTGCACACAGACGACTGGCGGAGCTGAAAGGAATCTCTAAAACTATACCCAATCAAGCAATCCTCATAAACACGCTTCCGCTGTTAGAGGCGAAGGACAGCAGTGCAATAGAAAATATTATAACTACCCATGATGAAATTTTTCGAGAGAGTCTGTTTGAGGATTTTGTTCAGAGTGCGAATGCAAAGGAAGTTCAAAATTATTCTTTGGCATTACGAGTTGGATTTGAAAAAGTAAAGGCAGGGGAGGTTCTTACAAATAATTTTATCATGGAAATACAGTCTCTAATTGAGTCCAATCGAGCAGGATTTAGAAAACTTCCGGGAACAAATTTAAAGAATGAGCAAACGGGTGAAGTGATTTATACTCCGCCGCAGAATGCAGAAGACATTATTCGGCTTATGAGTAATTTGGAAAAATTTATAAATGATGATACGATTTCTGTTCTGGACCCTTTGGTAAAAATGGCAATTGTTCATCACCAGTTTGAATCCATTCATCCATTCTATGATGGAAATGGCAGAACCGGTCGAATCATAAATATTTTATACTTGGTCTTGAAGGGATTGCTGGATATTCCTGTCTTGTATTTGAGCAGGTATATCATTCGAAATAAACTGGATTACTATCGCTTATTGCAGGAAGTGAGAGACAGACAAAGCTGGGAAGAATGGATTCTATTCATTCTAAAAGGGGTAGAGCAAACTTCTTTGGAAACAATTACTCTTGTAGAAAGTATTCGGGATTTGATGAAAGAGTATAAAAATCGGATAAGAAGCAGATTCCATTTTTATTCTCAGGATTTGCTGAACAATCTTTTTTACCATCCTTATACCAAAATTGAGTTTCTGGAAAGGGACCTGCAGATTTCGCGTCAGACTGCATCCAAGTATTTGGATGACTTGACCAATGACGGCATTTTACAGAAGGAAAAAATGGGAAAAGCGAATTATTATATCAACACTAAGCTGTTTGAATTATTTTTGAATCGATAACATGTTAAGAAAATCAGTTTTTTTTAACATGAGAAACGGAACGTGTTAAGAAAATCGGTTTTTTTTAACATGAGATCCATTGATGGAAGATTTTTTAACCACGAAAGTCTCGAAAAGGAATAGGAGATAGGAAGAATGCCAAAAGCAAAAGCCAGTAAAAATGAAAAGAACCAAGCTGAACTCATAGCTGAGCCAAAAGAAAAACCCTTTGGAAAGAAATTAGTTTTAGTTCATTTCCTGTATTCCTTTTTCGGAGCAAAGGATTTCAGGGAGCTGAGCAGAGGAATGCAGGACCACTATGAAACAGTCAATGAAGAAAATACAGGAGAAAGGGTCCTGGAGATTCTAAAATCCAGACTTCTGCAGACAGTTCCTTTTTCATTGGATGATCTGGCTGGTTATTCCAAACGGATTGAAAAATACACTCAGGAAATATCTGCCTGCAGAGAACATTTTGAAGGCTGGAAGTATTTTCAGTATCTGGCATTGCTGTTCACGGAAATGTATTTAGACCTTTATATGAAGAATGTCTCCGATTTAAAAAGAAGCCTGAATGTGTTTTTGGAAGAGTTTCAGAAAGATTTGGATAAAAAAGAAAAGATTGAACCTTTTCAGTATGAAGACCTGAATGTAGTCGCATTCTGGAATGCCACAGGTTCAGGCAAGACTCTTCTTATGCACATTAACATTAAGCAATACTTATATTATCATTCTAAATATGAAAAGAAAGATATTGTTAACATTCTGCTGCTTACTCCAAACGAGGGTCTGTCCAGACAGCATCTGGAAGAGTTTCGTCTTTCCGGAATGAATGCTGATTTTTTTCAGACAGAAGGAGCACAGGGAGGATTGTATGGAGACAGAATAAAAGTTCTGGATGTCAACAAGCTTGATGAAGTAAAAGGTATAAAAACCATTGCTGTCGAATCCCTGGAAGGGAAAAACTTAGTTCTCGTGGATGAAGGTCACAGAGGTTCAACCGGAGAAACTTGGATGAAGTACAGAAAGCAGATTGCAAGAGACGGTTTTTCCTTTGAGTATTCTGCTACCTTTGGACAGATCATCTCAAAGAAATCGGAACTCTATCAGCAATATACAAAATGTATTTTATTTGACTATTCCTATAAATATTTTTATGAGGATGGTTTTGGAAAGGAATACCAAATTCTCAATTTAAAGGAAGCTAAGTTTGAAGAGAAAAAAAATGCATACTTAACTTCATGTATGCTTACTTTCCTGGAGCAAAAACTTTATTATAAAATGTTTCAGGATAAACTGCAATTGTTTTATATAGAAAATCCGCTTATGGTGTTTGTGGGAAGCACAGTAATCGGATCCAAAACAAAGGCTGCTGAGGAAACAGTGTCCGATGTTGTCGATTTGATTCAGTTTCTGAACTGGGTTTTGAAAAATCCTAAACTCGTTCAGAAAGATATAGCAGCGGTTTTCGCAGGAAAAGCGGGACTTGTCAGCAGTTCCGGCGAAGATATATTTTCCCGTAAACTCCTGTATCTGCGAAGTCTGAATTTAAGCTCCGAAGAAATTTACAAAAAAATCCTTGAACACATATTTCATTCGAAGATTGAAAAGCCTTCAATTCACCTTGTAGAATTGAAGAATGCATCAGGCGAGATTGGATTAAAAGCAGGTGACTCAGAATTTTTTGGAGTAATCAATATTGGAGATGTTCCGACTTTCTTAAATCTTTGTGAAGGAAAATCTCTGACAGTCGAGAAAGAAGAATTCGGCTCTTCTCTGTTTCACTCCATAAACAGACGGGACTCTCAGATCAATATTCTGATCGGATCCAAAAAATTCACAGAAGGCTGGAACAGCTGGCGTGTTTCCTGTATGGGACTGTTGAATATCGGAAAAAATGAAGGAGCTCAGATCATTCAGCTTTTTGGGAGAGGGGTAAGGCTTCGCGGCTACAGTCACAGCCTGAAGAGAAGCCGGTTTTTAAATCATCTGCCTGATTCCGTTGAAGTACCAGATAATATGATTCTTGCAGAAACTTTGAATATTTTTGGAATACATGCAGATTATATCCAGAAATTTCAGGAATACATTGAAGCGGAAGGGGTCATAGAAGAATCAAAAAAAACTCAGATTGAAATTCCCGTAAAAAAATTGCAAGGCATTGAAGACTTGAAAATTTTGGACTTGAAAAAGGGATTCAGTTTTTCAAAAACAGAGACACTGATGCTGACAGGTCCGGAGAGTAAGTATCTTGAAGCTTTGCAGAAAAGACCTATTGTATTAAATTGGTACACAAAAATTCAAGGTTTTTCCAGCAAGTATGCTGACACTGCCGGAAAATCAGTAGAGTATGAATGCCATTTTTTTCAGGATTGGCATATCCCGTTTTTAAATCTGGACAGGCTCTACTTTGAATTAGTCGATTTTAAAAAGTCCAGAGGATTTTATAATCTGCTCATTCAGAAGAAAACAATCAAGGAACTGCTTTTGAATAAAAACTGGTATCTGTTGGAGATTCCGGAAAAAGAATTTTCTCTTTCTGCCGAAAACAAGGAAATCACTTGGCAGGAGATTGCACTTTCGCTTCTGCAGAAGTACATATCACGCTTTTATCATTTCCAAAAAGATGCTTTTGAATCAGACAAAAAGGAATACATTAAAATCGGAGAATATGAAAAAAGAAAAAACAAATCAGGTACTGTCGGAAATTTATTCAGTAATTACAATGTATCTCTAAATCCTCAAGACAAGGAACTGATAGAGTATTTTACTGAACTCAATGCTGAACTTAAAAAGACTTCATACAATTCAGCAAAAGAGCACACTCCTGCTTCACCGAAAATTGTTCCTCTTTTGCTCGATCACCATCTTTATAAACCGGTTCTTTTTCATGATACAGATGTTTTGGTTCATATTTCTCCATCTGCAATTACAGCATCCAGTGAAAAAATATTTCTGGAAGCATTTGAGTTGTTTGCAAAGGAGAAATCAGACTGGTTTGAAGGAATGGAAGCGTATCTTCTGAGAAATCTCAGCAGACAGGGAATCAGTCTTTTCGATGTTGCAAACTTTTATCCGGACTTTATTCTATGGATTAAAAAAGGAAAGCACCAGAATATTGCTTTTATTGATCCAAAAGGGTTAGTGGAGATTTCCTTCGAAGACCCAAAGATTCATTTTCACAAGACGATTAAAGAGAAAGAGTTGAAAATGAATGACAAAACTGTCCAGCTTCATTCTTTTATTGTGACTCCAACATTGTATGAAAACTTGCGATCGGACAGAGGATATGAGGGAAAATCCAAGAAAGAACTGGAGAATCATAATATTCTGTTTATGGAAAATGATAAGGCAAATCAACTATTCATTCATAAGCTGTTTTATAGAATTCTCGAAGATGCGATCCCTAAACCGGATGAATCTATGCAATTAGAATTCGAAACGATTAAGCTGATCTCACGATCTTCAATAGATGATGTAAAAAAAATGTTTCGGAATCTTCTCCCCGTCTATTCCTTTCAGGCAGCCTGCAGCAAATTCGGACAAGCAGAAGAGACTGAAGAAGAGGGCTGGGCAGAGCTGGAAGACAGACTGAATGAAAAGATGTTTATTGCACAGGCAAAAGGCCGTTCGATGGAACCTAAGATATTTGATGGGGACTATATCGTTTTCGAAACTTATTCTTCCGGAACAAGACAGGACAGAATCATCCTTGCCCAATGCAGTCACTGGACTGACCCGGAGACAAACACATCTTTTACTGTCAAAAAGTATACGAGCACAAAAAAACCGAATCCCGATACGGAATGGGAACACGAGTCTATTATCCTGCTTCCTCTGAATAAGAATTTTGAACCTATCCATCTGCAGTCTGAAGAAGAAGGCGCAGAACCAGTAAAAGTCATAGCCATCGCCATCGGGAAATACAATTCCAAGTCAAAGAGAATCGAGGGATTCTGATTCACGTGTATTTTCTGCTGAAAACTGGTATCAAAATGTAATGAATCTAAAGGAAATATTTATATGAATTTTAAAGATCAGTTTAGACCAATTCTTGCCCATAATTCAATAACAGAGAATACACTATGATTATCCCGTCTGAATATACTGAGCCATTGTCTGATCCTGTTCATGGAATAAAATCCGGAGAGAAGGATTTTTTCTATAGATTCAGAGATGAGATTTCAGGTGATGCTGTAGTTTTTTACAGTCTTATTCTGAAATTTCCGGGTGTAAGTCATAGAGAAATTGATTTTCTTCTGATAAATCATTATGGTGTATTTATAATTGAACTTAAAAATTCCCAGTATCGGATTGAAAAAGGGAAATGGGAGTTTTTTTGATTCAAAGTCTAAGAAATGGACTGCTGTTGAGAGTAAAAGACACTATGCAAACCCAGTAGAACAGGTGCAGTCACTGGGACCTGAATTTTTGAAGTATCTTGCTTATAACAACAGGGGGAAACTGCCAGTAAAGATGGATAACATATTCGGATGCCTTTTTCTTTTAAAACAGCAGTCTTTTCCTTCAGTTAAAAATTCCCTCATTACGGTTCTGACTGAGGATAAGTTGAGAAAAAGGTTGGATAACCTTTTGAAAACGAAGGAAAAAAGTATTACTGACAAAGCGATCGAAAAAGTAAAAAAAATCATTCTAAACAATGCAAATTACTATCCTACATTTGAAAGGAAGATGGAGGAGTACAAAAAGAAAATAATTGCACTTACAAGAGAGCAGTATCTTCTTCTGGATGAACTGGAGAACCCGAATATTCTGCTGTCCGGTGTTGCTGGTTCAGGAAAGACACTGATGGCATTGGAAGCAGTTCAAATTGCCAAAAGGAAAAAATGGAAGACTCTTCTTATATGCAGATCAAGCAACCTGAATAAATATCTGAATTCAATCTGCCAAAAGGATAAGATGAATCATGTAACAGTGGAGACGATGACGAGTTTCTGCAATAAAATATTAAGCGAGGCAAAGCTGCAGGGTCTGGATATCGAGACCAGTTCAAGGATTTATGAGGAAGATTATGTCCGAAAGATGCTTCCTGGACAGGCAGAGCAGTGTCTGAGGAATATGACAGACATTGGAATGTATGATTTTATGATTATAGATGAAGCACAGGATGTTATGAGTTTCACAGAACTTTCTATTTTGGACAAATTCCTGAAGGGAGGTTTTGACAAGGGCAAATGGTTTGTTTGCTATGATGAAGACCAGGCGCTGTTCGGAGAAATGAAAGAAGGATTAGATTACATTAAATCATTCAATCCTAAGTACCACAGGCTTTCCGCTAATAAAAGAACGCCAAAGAGCATATATGATCTGGTATGTAATCTTTCAGGGAAGTCATTATCCAAGGCTGATTTGGATGATTTTACTACGCCTCAGTTTATTTCGTATGGCAGTGCAGAAGGAGGAAAGGAACTTCTTTTTGAAATGATCGACAATGCTGTTCAGGAAAGAAAATTTGCCGCAGAAGACATCATCGTTCTTTCCCCATACAAGAAAACAAAGACAGAAACAGTCGGAACCTCTGTCAGTCTCACAAAAAAAGGAAATATAAATAAGTACAAAATAAAAGTTGTAAATGATGGAGTATTTGAAAAGAACTGTGTTGGTTTTTCTGAAATTACTAGATTTAAGGGAATGGAAAGAAAGTATGTTATCTTGACCGGAGTTGATGATTTTTCCAAAGAGGAAATTGCCAATCAGCTCTATGTAGCACTTACTAGATCCACTCATATGCTTTCAATACTTTATCATTCAAAATCATCAAAAAGTCTAATGCATCGTTTAGGAAAGAAGAATGCGAATCTGATAAAGAAAGCACGGAATGATCGATCTCGAAAATAGACTTGTTGAAAAAAATCAAGAAATTATCTTTCATCAGAAGCTAAATAGGGATTTTAGCCAGCTTCCAAACCGGCGAAGGGACGATAGTCCCTTAGCAGCTTCCACGCTAGCGAAACCTCCGGTAGGATTAACTCAGCAGCGGCTCTCAAGTTTGCGCGCGTAAGCGAGCTGCAGGTTTTTTAGAAAAATTAAAAATAGAGTTGTTGAAACTAATTGTTCAACAACTCTAATGAACTGAAAGTTGCAGAAGAGTTCTGGGACTTTTTGGGAGGAACCGGAACATACAGTGTAT
>DAORDI010000271.1:0-7886 GCA_035345895.1 Leptospiraceae bacterium | reverse complement strand
ATTTTCGGGAGCTGTGGGCACCTTTTCCAATATTGATCCTGAGATAGAAGAATTTGTGTGCAGCAGACTCGGTCTGGAACCTGATCCGATCACAACTCAGGTCATCACAAGAGACAGACATGCATTTTATGCAAGTGTCCTCGGAATCTGTGCAGGGACTCTTGACAGATTCGCTACAGAGATCCGTCTTCTGCAGAAGACAGAGGGAAGAGAAGTGGAAGAGCCTTTCGGAAAAGGACAGAAGGGCTCTTCGGCTATGCCTCACAAGAGAAATCCGGTCATCTGTGAAAGGATATCCGGTATCTCAAGAGTGATACGTTCTAATGCACTGGTCGCCACCCAGAACATGCCTCTCTGGCATGAAAGAGACATCTCACATTCCTCTGCAGAAAGAATCATTCTTCCTGATTCTACGATAGCACTGGAATATATTCTGGAAAGAATGAACTATGTGGTGAAGAATATGCATATCTACCCTGAGGCATCCCTTCGGGTGATGGATGTTACAAGAGGACTTTTTTATTCTCAGAAGGCAATGCTCCAGCTCATAGAGAAGGGCGGATTTACAAGAGAGAAATCCTATGCAATTGTTCAGAAACATGCAATGGATGTGTGGGCGGACATTCATGCAAGTCTGAAAGAGAAACTTCTGAAAGATCCTGAAGTGTCTTCTGTAATGAAAAAAGATGACATTGACGAAATCTTCCAGGTGGAACCTTATTTGAAAAGAGTGGACTTTGTATACAGACGGCTGGGGCTGAAATAATGAAAAAAATACTGATTATATTTTTTGCTGCAGAACTTGTATGGAAGCTTGTTCTGAAGTATCTGAACTATGAAGGAGATTCTTCTCCTGAAACCAGGGCAAGGATTCTGAAATTTTTTACTGAAGCGGACATAACAGTCGGTCAGGAGTATTCCAGAAGCGGTTTTTATGCAGGACTGGGTTCATTTGCAGTGAAGAACATACTTATGTTTTTCATGGCATTTTCACCTCTTTCTGCAAGGCTTGAAGACATTGTAAAGAAATGGAGCAGGGACAGGGAATGGCTGACCAATATGCTTTTTGTACTGGCAGCATATACTGTAATGACTGTTCTTTTTCTTCCCTTGGATTTTTATTTTTCCTATGTCCTTGAGCATAAGTTCGGATTTTCGAATATGACTGTAGGTGCCTGGTTCTGGAGGGAGTGCAAGAATTTTATTCTGGGGGCAGTGTTTATGACAATTGCTGTTCTTCCCTCACTCTGGATCATCAAAAAGGTGCAGTTTTACTGGATATTCATTGTCCCGACTGCAGGAATCATATTCGGTCTTTTTATGAGTGTCGTGTATCCAGTGCTGATTCTGCCTGTCTATTATGATGTGGAAAAAATTCAGGAAGGTTCTCTGAAGACAAAAATAATGAAACTCGCAGATTCTTCAAAGATTCCTGTATCGGAGATTTTCATCATCAAGGAGAGTGAATACTCCAATCATACAAATGCATTTTTTGTAGGGTTCGGAGACAATAAAAAGATTTATCTTTATGACACTCTGATAAAGAAAAACTCGGAAGAGGAGACAATTTCTGTTCTTGCACATGAGATTGGGCATTGGAAATACAATCACCAGATCAAAGGAATTGTATATGAATTTATATTCTCTCTTCTGGAATTCGGGCTGCTCTATTTCTGTCTGAAAAAGCTGAAAGAGGAAACTGATCTGATCCGGGAGTTTCATTCAGTATCTTCTCTTCCGATGTTCATCCTGATTTTCGGTCTGGTCTCGACGGTTTTATCTCCGGTCAATGCTGGGCTTTCAAGATCAATGGAAGCAGAGGCGGATTATGAAGCACTTGTTCTGACTGATGATCCGGAATCCTTCATCAGTTCAGAAATCCGGCTTGCCAGAGACAATAAGTCCAGACTGGATTCTCATCCTCTTCCTTCATTTATTTACGACAGCCATCCTGAAACATTGGACAGGATTGAAATGGCAGTGAAATACAGAGAGAGAAAAAAGTAATGTCTTTCGGCATACTGCGGCTGTAAGTGCCGCAGTGCTTATTTCTGAACAGCACCTGATGAAAAATGAAAAAACAATGTAAAATATTACATCTGACTTGTTTTCCCGGGATATTAAAACGATAGCGAAGCGTCTGAAGCTGCCGCCAAAATCTGAAGCTGCTGCCAAAATCTGTAAAAGCCTCGGTTACCCTGCCTGCCCGCATTCAGTAATAAGGTAAATCCGCTTTTAGGCAATGAATAACTCACCTTACACAAATACCGTATACTGTCCAAACGCAGTAATGTTCAGAAAACAGTAGGAAAAATAGATCAGTAAAAACAGCGGTTTTCTAGTTTGCAGCAGTTTCCAAGTTTGCAGCAACTTCCAAGTTTGCGAGCCCTCAAGCTGTCGGCAGGTGTTCCAGTCATGCAGCCGTCGTAGGCGTAAGGTGAATGAATTGTATACAATTTCATTAGAAATTCAGATAAGCTCAAGTATCTCCTTTTTCTGAACATTGATATAATCACTCAGCTTACAGAAATATGATATACTGTACATCAGGAAAATCCGGCAGTTTAACATCTTGCAATGAATCAGTAAAAATAGCGGTTTCCATTCTTGCACGGTTTTTTTTAGTCATCGAAAATTCAGCCAAAGGCATAAGGAAAGCAGTCAGCAGTACGGAATATTCATTATTTTCGAGGGATTTTGTCTCAGCAGAAATGATTTTTTCAATACACTTCATTTTCTTGACATTAGGTTTCCTCTCTGTACAGTTGTAATGCCGATACAGTTTAAATGTGCTCAGGGTGTCCGCTGAAGTTCAGTTCGCTCTGCAGTTGCAGCTTGGCAGAGGTCTATGACAAAAAAATTCGCTTTATTCAGTCTATCAAACATTCTGTTCGCAGTTTTTCTTTTCTTTATGCTTACTGTCACTTCTGCAGCATTTTGGCGTGTCTGTGCATTCAGGGATATGCATAAAAAAATCACTGAACATTTTACAGTTTCCGGTTCAGATCAGGGGTTGAATGAGAATATTTCATCAGCACTGAGCGCAGAATACTTTTTTCTTTTCCTGAACCTGGGAGTCTTTATTCTGCTTCCTTTCGGCTGGACGAAAGTCAGAAGAAAACTGAAAGAAGAGCAGAATGCAAGAACTGAATTGTCCAGATACAAATCTGTTCTCGACAGTCTTTCCTGCAGTGTTATTGCAGTGGATGAAGATCAGAAAATCATTTATACAAACGGGGCTTTGAGAAAACTTTTATCGGAAGCCGAAATCGACATTTCCAGACTGAAGGCAGGCAGTCCCCTGTCCGACGCAGGGTTGGAAATTCTGGGCAGAAATTTTATCCCTCAGAAGCAGTTCTTCAGAAATTCAACTGATGAAAAATCCGTTTCAGTGGAAATCGGTCCTCGGAATTTTCGTTCTGATTCAAGTCCCGTCATCCTGGAAGACGGGAGCAGATTAGGCTTTGCGGCAGTGCTGTCTGATCTGAAAAGGGAACGTGAGTTCACTGCGGAAAAAAAGCAGTTATATGCCGAGATCGAAAATTACAAGGCTCAGATCAATGCCGTATACCGGGCTCAGGCACTGATTGAATTTGAAATGGATGGGACAATCATCACCGCAAATGACATTTTCTTAAATATTATGGGATACACCTTGGATGAAATCAAGGGAAGACACCACAGCATATTTGCAGAGCCTGCATATGTGCAGAGTCAGGAATACAGACAGTTCTGGACGGGACTGAATCAGGGAAAGTTTCAGTCTGCTGAATTCAGAAGAATTGGAAAAGGCGGCAGAGAGGTTTGGCTTCAGGCAGTCTACAGTCCTGTCCTGGACAGAGATGGAAAACCTCTTAAGGTTATCAAGTTTGCATCGGATGTCACTGTGCAGAAGCTGAAATATGCAGATTATGAAGGGCAGATCTCAGCTGTCGGCAAGTCACAGGCGGTTGTTGAGTTTAAAATGGACGGGACAGTCATCACTGCAAATGAAATATTTCTTTCAGTAATGAACTATACTTTGGAGGAAATCAAGGGGCATCACCACGGTATGTTTGCAGAACCTGCATATGTGCAGACGGAGGAATACAGACAGTTCTGGGATGCCTTGAGAAGAGGAGAGTTCAGGTCTTCAGAAATTAAGAGGCTTGGCAGGGATGGAAAGGAAGTCTGGCTTCAGGCAGTCTACAGTCCGATTTTTGATCTGAACGGCAGACCTTTCAAAGTTGTAAAGTATGCCTCAGACATCACTCCTCAGAAGCTGAGAAATGCAGATTATGAAGGGCAGATTGCAGCAATCCGTAAGTCCCAGGCAGTCATTGAGTTTCGGATGGATGGAAGCATTGTCGGTGCAAATGACATATTTTTAAATACAATGGGATATGATTTATCTGAAATTCAGGGACGCCGTCACAGTATGTTTTTGGAACCGGGGTCTGAAAACAGCGAGGGATACAGGCAGTTTTGGGAAAGGCTGAACAGGGGAGAGTTTCAGAAGGCTGAATTTAAACGGATAGGAAAGGGCGGGAAGGAAGTATGGCTTCAGGCAACCTACAGTCCGATCTTTGATCTGAACGGAAAACCTTTCAAGGCAGTAAAATATGCGACAGATATTACTGCACAGAAGAAGCTGAACTTGGAAATGGAAAAAATTATTCGGGATATGGTTCACTCGCTCGGCGCGATGGAAAAAGGAGATCTGACTCAGTCCCTGCGGAATGAATATGGAGCAGGGTTTAATCAGCTGAAGACATCATTAAATAATACATTAAATAAATTAAAAAGTATACTGATGGAAGTCATGAACAGTGCAGATATGCTTCTGAGTGCTTCCGAGCAGGTCAGCATTACGGCTCAGTCCCTCAGCAGTTCTTCAAGTGAACAGGCCGCAAGTGTTGAAGAAACCAGTGCATCTCTGGAGGAAATGAGTGCCGCAATTTCTCAGAATGCAGAAAACACAAAGAAGACAGATCAGACTGCAGCCCGCACATCAATGAATGCTGTGCAGGGAGGACAGGCTGTCCGTGACACCATAAAAGCAATGAGACAGATAGCAGAAAAGATCAGCATCATTGAAGATATTGCATATCAGACAAATCTGCTGGCACTGAATGCCGCAATAGAGGCTGCCCGTGCAGGTGAACACGGAAAGGGATTTGCCGTAGTCGCTTCAGAAGTCCGTAAGCTTGCCGAACGGAGTCAGTTTTCGGCAAATGAAATCCGTGATCTGGCCGTGAGCAGTGTGGATACAGCTGAAAAAACAGGCAGTCTGATTGCAGAGATTGTTCTTTCTGTCAATGGGACAGCAGAGCTAGTGAGAGAAATCAGTATATCCAGCAGTGAACAGAGTTCCGGGGCTGAACAGATCAGCAAGGCAGTGGCACAGCTGGATTCTGTCACTCAGCAGAATGCATCTTCTTCTGAAGAACTCGCATCCACCGCAGAAGAACTCAACAGTCAGGCAGAAAGACTGCAGCAGATTGTGAAGTTTTTCCGAATAACCTGAGATGACAGAGTTTACTCATATGGAACATATTGAAACAGCACTGGTAAGTATACTTTTTATACTGTATTCCGGTTTATGGAATTTTAAAAGAGTCATTCAGCGAAAACAGACAGGGATCGATCCTGAGGTGATAGGACAGTCAAAATCTCATCTGCAGATTTTTATGGGTGTGATGTTCGGGATAATCAGAATTTTTGTAATTGTTCTGATTGTCCTTCATTCATTAAAATTGAGGGATTTCTCAATACTTCTTCCTTATGAAGGATTATCTTCATTGCAATGGGATTTTCTCGGATTTTCCGTCGGACTTATTGGACTTTCCTTCTGTCTGTATGCACAGCTGAAAATGAAAAATTCATGGAGGGTTGGGATAGATGAGGGAAGCCGTGAGGATCTTGTCACCGACGGGCTGTACCGCTGGATCAGAAATCCGACCTATCTCGGTCTGTTTATCCTGAACTTCGGAGTATGGCTGATCTGGCCTACATACCTTGTCTCCTATCTGAATATCATATTTTTCTTTCTGCTTGAGGTTCAGGTCAGGTGTGAAGAAGATTTTCTCGAAGGAAAATACGGCACCGAATACTTGAATTACAGGAAAAATACATATCGTTATATTCCTTTTATCTATTAACGCAGGCTGGTGCAGAGGTTCGCAGTTATGGAAGGCGAGGATGTCTGCCCGCGTCAGGGATCGACCCGGCGTCATTTTTCTGAGAATGCAGAAAAATGACGGGAGGGGAGAGCGCGACCGACGTTCCTCTCAGCATTGGAACATTTTCTGTCTAGGGATATGGAACGTCGGTGACGCCCATTCAGATAAAAGAAGATTGAGATTGTGAATTTTGTATCGTCCTAAGCCTCGGATTCCCTGTTCAGAACGTTCCTGTAAATAAATTAGCTTGAAGAAATAACCCTGAAAATAAGATATCCTTTATGAAGATAATCAGCCTAGGGGTCAATTCTGCTTTTGCCACAGGGACATATGAAGAGACCCTGAATGCAGCTAAACTTCAGGATTTTCTGAAGACTGTTGAACATAAGCCGGATGCAGAGTTCCGCAATGACATTCAGGAGTATATCAATTCCCAGAAAGAAATCAGCTACAGGCCGAAGTGGCAGGCAAATTTTCTCATAGAATTTGACAGACCGAGCAAAAGAGACGGTAAACCGCCTTACAGGCTGATTGTAGACTTCGGCGGAGACGTCAGACATTCTCTGAAAGGATTCGGTCTCAATTTTAATCAGATAGACGGATACTATGTCTCTCATCCTCATGCAGACCATATCGGCGGAGTGGAAGGGATTGCGCTGATGACTTTCTTCAACCCTGCCTATTCTCAGAAAAAACTGGAATGGCTGAACGGTGAGTTTATTGCAGACAAGATTGTCGGAAAGGCGCAGGAAGGGCAGGGCAGGTACAAGGTTCCTGACTTCGCAAAGCCTGATCTTTTCGGACACAGGGATGTCCTTCAGGAACTCTGGCAGGCAGCAAGACCGGGACTTCGCACAATTCAGGGTGTCCGTGAAATCTATCTGGACACTTACTTTGATGTGCATATCATGATTCCCAACCGTTCATATATTATGGAAGACGGTCTGAAGAAATGGAGCATATATACAATGCTCTCTGTGCATATAGTTGCCGGGGATGATATTATGCCTTCTTATGGTCTGATCCTGGAATCGGATAAAATGATCCTGATGCCGACAGACACTCAGTTTATGACACCTCCCCAGCTCAAGACACATTATAAGCGCGCAGATATTGTATATCAGGACTGTGAGACTTCTCCTTTTCCTTCAGGTGTCCATCCTCATATCAATGAACTGAAAAAACTTCCTCAGGAATACAGATCAAAGATGCTCCTTTATCATTATGACGAACCGCCAGTCGTGGAAGAAGGAGAATTTCTCGGTACGCTCAAGACCTGGGAAATCAGAGTCTACTGATAAAGATCGACCTTCTTTTAAAAGAACAGTCAGGGGTTCAATAATGATAATTCTGATTTCCGGAACCTTGCTTACTCTGACTCTTCTGTCTCTTATAAATTTTCTGGAAGTGAAATTCAATGCTTTCCAGGAGGCGGGAATTCTGAAAAAAATTCTGATATACTCGGGAAATTCTGTTTTGGCCGGAATACTGATGGCTGTTACAGGAGCTTTGGCAGGTGCAGCAATCGGAGACGAGATTGCCGGGAAGGCAGCGGTTCTTCTGTTTTTTGCAGGCATCGGGATCGGCATTCTGCTTGGGCTTATTTTTACCGGTGTCTGGCAGTATTTCGCCGGATAAGCCGGAGTGAAAGATATTAGAGTTGTTGAAAGATTAGTTTCAACAACTCTATTTTTAATTTTTCTAAAAAACCTGCAGCTCGCTTAC
>DAORDI010000270.1:0-7911 GCA_035345895.1 Leptospiraceae bacterium | reverse complement strand
TGAATTCATTGACCTTGACAAAGGATCCATGCAGTTCCCCAAGAGAGTCTGCAAGCTGCTTTACAGATCTGACTACATCAGAATTGAGCTGCCGAGAGGCATTCATTTTTCCTGCAAGAAGGCTCATCGTCTGATTGACTTTTGTGAGAATAGATTCAAGCATTTCGCTCTCTTCATTCAGATTCAGAAGACGTTTATACTGTTCTTTGGCAAGTTCAGAAGATTCCTGGGTCGATGACTCCATAACTGTGATGGATTCTCTGATTGCAGAAATTTTTTCCGACTGGAACTCCATCTTTTCCTGAAACTTTTTCATAAATTCAGCAGTCTTTTCAGCGGATTCCTTTACTGCTGAAGCCGTTTCCAGTATTTTTTTTCTGCTCTGCTTCAATGCCAGATTGGATCTTGTCATTTCCGCATGATTGGACTGTTCCTTTTCATGAAGGACTGATATGTATCTTATGAAATTTCTGACTATGTAAGTAAATGCAAGAATGAATACTGCATGATTTATAAATATGCTGAGAGGAATTTTTTTCTGTTCCCAGTGTTCCAGTGCTTTTTCATCAAATCCGATTCCTTTAAAAAGCAGAAACAGACCTGTGATAAAGGAGAGAACTGCTGATATGATCCCTACGGCTGTAGTAAACCTTCTCGAAAAAAGATATGCGGAGTATGCAGTTACAAGGAAATAAATCAGGAAAACAGGGGACTGAAGCACAGTGATTCGGGAATCATTTACGGAGAGAGTGATTCCAGTTTCCGTAAAAAATATGCAGAAAAGGTCTGCGAGCACCATATATTTCGGAATATCAGTATTGAAAATCTCCTGAGAGAGAAAGTATTTCTGTATTCCGAAACTGGCCGCAAAAAAAAGAATTCCGCATAGGGCTATGATGATCTGCGAAGCAGATGCGCCCTGGAAGGAGACAATGAGGCCGAGGAGGAAGAAGAATACAAGTCCCAGTCGAAACTGGTTAATGATATCCGAACCGTGTCTGAAAAGCTCGGCCTGTTCTTTGTTCATTACTGTCAAACTCCGTCTTAAATCAGGGAATCCCTGTACGTATATAATTTCGACAGTAATGACTGATTCGCTGATCTGTAAATCAGCAAATCAGAAAAAAACTTCAGCTTTTCGGTTTATCGACCTGTCTTGCTGAACAGTAGGGAGGTCCCTTCTTGGCTGTCAGATAGTAATCCAGTTTAGTATAATAGTAACCCTGATTCTGTACAGTAGGAGGGTCAAGATATCTGTCCCTGCATTTCGCCTCTATGTCCAGTTTCTCTTTTCCTGAATTTTTCAGCTCATAAATTCCGTACAAGGGCCTCGCACCGGAATGATACATCAGTACCAGTTTTTCTTCAGGTCCGAGAAATCCTTTAATTCTGTCCAGAAATGACTTGAACTGAGAAGGATTGGTGTACATAGGATCAATTGCATTGCTCATATAGAACATTGAGACCGTTCCCGGATCTTTTGTGAAATCCAGTTCATGAAGATATGTGAGCCGGAAATCCACTGATTTCAGATCCTTGAATTTTTTCTGAAAATCCAGAAGACTTTTCAGGCAGATTGCATTCTGATTTTTGCAGAAGGTATCCAAATTGACGATTTTTTCTTCTGCTCTGGGCGGATTGATGTTTCCGAGCCAGGAGAGTTTTATTTCGGACAGTGCCTTTTTCGCCTCTTCTTCAGAAGTAAATCGGTTCTGCTGAAACTTCTCGATCATCTGTCTGTGTGCGTGAAGGACTTTCCAGTCAGTATCAATGAATGTCAGTGTTTCACACCCGACAATTGAGTGCATAATATATGGCTGCATAAATGCCACGCTGTAGCATTTTTTTCTTTCGTTCGGATAGAAACTCTTCAGTTTTTCAAAGTCGTTCTGAGGAAATTCATCATTCATCAGAAAGAAGTTCCAGCATCCGGAAATCAGTTTTGCCAGAAGCTCCCCAGGTTTTGAAAAATCGCTGAAGGGAGGCTTTGTAAAGTTTTCCTTTCTGAGAAATGAATGAAGTACATTGGCATCGTACTTCTTCTTTCCCCAGCTCATTTCGCAGACAGGATTTGATTTTTCTTCCATTGCATTCAGGAAGGTCTTGATTTCATCACCGGTATAAACATTTTTCAGTGCATCAGTAAAATAATTTTTATGGGTGTCGGAAATTTTGAGTTCAAGACTTACACTGTCAAATACAGTTTTTCTGTCTTTTACATCATTCTGTCTGCAGGTCTGCAGGAAAAAAAATAGGATTAAAAAAAGATTTACAAATTTCATTGCAAATACAGCGAAATTTTTGCAGTCAGTAACCTCAAGATAAAATTTTCAGTAATCCCTGATTCTTTCCTGAAGAATTTTTTCTGCCTCAAGCCAGATTTCCAGATCTTTTGATGCCGGTCTTCTTTTTTCTTCCCAGATCCAGTAGGCAAGTTCCTGAATCTGATCGTGTTTAGGTCTGTCATCGTAAAAATGATCACACAGACCGGTTTTTTTGTCAAAAGGGGCTGATCCGAAAAAGTCCTGTCTACCTCTGACCTTTCCGGTATATCGAAGACAGTGCTTTTTCTGAGGACAGTCACCGCCGGGACACATGCAGATATCGTATGGCATACAGAACATTTATTTTTCAACATCTGAATGTCAAGCAATCGAAGTGCAATCTGAGAAAGAGGAAGGAATTTCTGCTTTATTCCAGAGCCAAGGATCAGAAAAAAGGTGTATGAAAGAAAATTCTCTGTCTGAATATAGAAAATACTGGAAAGAACTGAATCATTTCAGAAACATACTCGGTCTGCTCCACTGGGATATGGAAGTCAATCTTCCTGAAAAGGCCTCTGAAGAAAGATCCGAACAGATTTCACTCCTGGCAAGTCAGTCCCATGAGATGCTTGTAGGAAAAAAACTTTCAGATTTGATTTCTGATCTGGAAGTCCAGCTGAATACCTACAGTCTTCCTGAAAAAGATATTCTCTCAGTAAAAAGAGAAATTGAAATTCTGAAAAAAGACATAGACAGAGAAAAAAAGCTTCCTCTGGATTTAGTGAAAGAATTTTCCAGGGTAACAAGCCTGGGGCAGTCCGTATGGGCAAATGCGAGAAAGAAGTCTTCCTTTTCAGACTTTGTGCCGGTGCTCTCCGAAATTGTAAAACTTTCACAGCAGATGGCGGACTGTTACGGGTATGCAACTGAAAAATATGATGCACTTCTGGAAGGATATGAAGAAGGAACAAGAGCAGAGAGTCTGAAGAAACTCTTCGCAGGTCTGAAGAATTCAATCATTCCCCTCGTTGCAGAGGCAGGGGAGTTCAGCTCTCCATTCAAAAAGCCGGTCAGTGCAGAGCTTCAGAAAACATTCAATGAAAAACTTCCTGCATCTCTGGGACTCCGTTCAGAATCGAGCAGACTGGACATCAGTGCTCATCCATTTTCCACTTCTCTGGGAAGGCACGATCAGAGAATCACTACCAGGTATTCCGAGACTGACCCTCTGTCATCCATATTCGGAGTGCTCCATGAAACAGGACACGCACTTTATGAACACGGTCTGGCTGGGACAGAGATTTATCCTTCACCTGCTGCGCAGGCAGTGTCTTACGGAATGCATGAATCCCAGAGCAGGCTCTGGGAAAACCAGGTGGGCAGGTCCAGGGCTTTCTGGGAATACTATTATCCCGTAATGCTGAAAGATTATAATATATATCATTATGATCTGCCTTTTGATGAATTTTTCCGTTTCGTGAATTCTGTTTCCAAGTCCAAGATCAGAGTGGAGGCGGATCAGGTTACGTACAATCTTCATATCATTCTCAGATTTGAAATAGAGAGAGAGCTCATCAACGGAAACCTTTCCGTATCGGAACTTCCGAATGTATGGGATCAGAAAATGAAAGAGTATTTTTCACTGGAAATCGAAAATGATGCAGAAGGCGTTCTTCAGGATGTGCACTGGTCATGCGGTTCATTCGGATATTTTCCTACTTATACACTTGGCAACATTTACAGTGCTCAGCTGTTTCATAAATTCAATTCTTCCAATTCAGGCTTCTGGGAAAATCTGAGAACCAGAGGAGATGTATCTGTCCTGAATTCGTGGCTCGGCAGAAATGTGTATTCATATGGAAGATACTTCAGTCCGGAAGATCTGATTGAAAAAGCCTCCGGAGAGAAGCCTGACAGTTCCTATCTGGTGAAATATCTCAAGTCAAAAATACTGGAGCAGTCTGAATGAGCGACGATCACGAAGTAAAACATCATCTGCATAAGTTTGAGGAGCTGAGCTATTTTGACGACCTTGGGCTTTTTTATCTCTGCAGAGAGACTCCTCCCAAAACTCTTGCCCTTGTATTTCTGGAAGGAGATCCAAAGATAACGGGATCTATGCTTGGAATTCTCGATCCAAAAAGAAGAGAATACATTCATTCGCTGATGAGTCAGCTTCGGGAAGAACCTGAGGCAGACAGGAAAAGCGCGGTTTCAGGTATGCTCATCATCGCTGAAAATCTCATCCTCAGAAACTTGGTAAAAAAGGAAGGTCGGTTCTATTACGGGGTAAAAAAGGAGTAAAGCGGTTCGGCAGCTTAAAGACTGATGCCGCATACGGAGCTGAGTCTGGATTTTACTGCAAAAGATATCTTTTCATTATAATGTATTGAATCAAGCATGTCTGCTTCGGATGCTTTTCCGTCGGCATCCAGTCTAATCAGATTTTCGACGGACAGGAAGCAGAATGAATAGGATTCAGCGAGTTTCTGAATTCTTCGGTTCAGTTCATCCCTGTTTCTGTTTGCATCATCAATCCTCGTAGGATGTATTCCTGCTGCAGCTCCTTTTCCCTTTGTCTTCTTTTTTAATATTGAAAACAGTCTGTTCGCAGTGCTTTCAATTCTGTCCATGGAAATCTTTTTCAGAAGATCATTCCCGCCTCCTGTCGAAATAAAAAAGGACTCAGTGACGGGCAGTATGTCCTCATACTGTTCTGCCATATCACAGAGAGTGTTCCCGGATACAGCAAGAGAAGCTGAATCTGAAGACAGGAACCCTGTATATCTTGAGGATATGTCCATTGTTGAATCTCCGAAAATCAGATTTTTATAGGACACGGTTCTGTACTGAAGAAAATTCGGCCTGTATTCAGGCAGAGGGTACAGAGGATTTGTCTTTCCAGAATAGTTCCTGCAATTGGAATTGTAACTGTTCAATGCGCTGACTGCTCCGAGAGCAAGGACTGCATTTCTGCTGAGTCCGGTTTTCGCTTTTTCTGCCGCACAGCTGACGAAATGCAGTATAATGAAAAAAGAAATACGCAGGGAAAGATTCAGAATCATTTCAGAACAGGAGTATATTCTGAAGGAAAATCCTTAGCATCGAGAACATTGAAGTCTCTGGCTGTTCCTTCCCCTCCTTCTTTTCCGTCCTTCCCCAGACTGATGATTCTGTACTGACCGCCTGAATCAAAGAGGAGTCTGTACGGATTTCCCCAAGGATCCAGAATCTGGGATTTCTGAGATATAATGCTTTTATAATTGTTTGGTATTTTGCCGACGGAGGGTTTCTCTGCAAGTGCGGAAAGTCCCTGTTCCTCAGTAGGCAGGCTTCCGTATTTTTTTTTATAGATATCCAGATAGGTTTCCAGAAATTTTCCGTCAGAGTAAAGCCTGGTGCCGAGAGACTTGTTTTCTGCAGACTTTTCCTCTCTTCCGGAATAAAATAAAATGACAGCAGAAAAAACTGCCGCCATCAGTACGGAGATTCCGGCCAAACGGAGAAATACGTTTTTCATAAGATTTCAGACTGTGCAGACTGAATCACACAGTCTGCAGAAAGTTATTTTTTCTGAAGAAATTCTTCCGGATATTCTTCTTCTTTCAAGATATTGAAGTCCCGATTTTTTCCTTCGCCGCCTTCTTTCTTGTCTTTTCCTAAGGAAATGATCTGAAGATCACCGTTCGCATCTGTTTTCAGATGGTACGGAGTGCTCCAAGGATCCAGGATCGCTTTTTTATTGGAAACGATCGGCTTGTAATTGTCGGGAACATCTCCAGTGGAAGGCTTTTCCACGAGAGCCATAATTCCCTGTTCTTCACTCGGATATTTTCCGTACCTTTCCGAGTACTGCTCGAGGAACATCATCAGTTCACTCGCGTCCTTTCTCAGCTTCAGTCCTGCCGTCTGATCCTTCAGTTCATTCGGCTTGATGTTCAATGCAACCAGTGTGATGAGGGCTCCCATTATGAGAACGACCACTGCCAGTTCTACGAGCGTCAGTCCTCTTCTGATATTTCTTTTCAGGCTGTTAATTTTCATGACAGTCTCCTTCTGTTCTTTTTGACTGTAGATCAATTGATTTTGGATACAGATTTCATTGATTTCACTGAAATCCGTAAATTATATTCTGCAGGCAGAATTTCTTTAGTCAAGGGAAATTTTACTCTTCTCACTTCACGTTTCTGACAAGGAAAAGGGATGAATTCGGTGAGGCCGGATTTGAAACCCCGCTGATTGTGCCGTTTGTCGCCCCGGATGTATACAGTGTGTTGTTGGAATCAAAGGAAACGGCACTTGAGCACCCGCCAGGATTGGCCGGAATCTGACATCCTCCGTGGGAACTCCCGCCCTGGATTCCCTGAAGTTTTACCCACTGCAGAGTTCCGGCGGAATCATATTTTGCAATGAACATATCCTGTGATCCGGCGATGGTCTGAGTTCCAAGGCTGGCACTTGTCATACCGGCTAAATACACATATCCATTTGAATCAAATCCTGTACTTGTTCCTGTTGTCACTGAGCCTGATGCACCGATCAGCTTAGTCCAGAGTTTTGTGCCTGATGCGGTTGTGAGTTTGGTTAGAAATGCATCCCAGGATCCGGACACTGTCTGACTTTCGAAACTGGCCCCGTTTGCATATCCTGAGATATAGACATTGGACTGTGCGGTATCCAGTGAAAGACTTACAGAAAATGTATTGTTGCCGGAGACGGGGAGTGCAGTGCATCCCAGATAGGTTAGGCTGGAATTAAAACGGAAAAGAGCAGGATTGTAGTTTGCTGTATTTGTTCCACAGTAGGTGGAAGTTCTCGTTGCCGCCACGATGAAAAGGTTTCCTGAACTGTCCGCCACCATTGCCTGAGCCTCAATTCCTCTGTAGGTTCCTGCAGCACTCGAAAGCATAACGGAGGTCATATAGGCTCCCGTGCTTCCGTTGTACTTTACAATGGAAAGCCCTGCATCCGACCAGCTGTTGTTTGTCAGATGCAATGCAGATGCTCTTACAATTGTGCTTAAATACAGGTTTCCTGAACCGTCAATTGTGACTCCTGTGCCTTCATGTCGGATTGATGGGAGGCTGGAATTCAGCCAGAGCAGATTTCCGTTCTGGTCAAACTTTGCTATGTATCCTGCACTCGAAGCTGTCACAGTCAATCCGCTGATTGTTCCCGTCTCGGCTGATCCATTGATATAGATGTTTCCAGAGGAATCAAAGATCAGTCCTTGAACCCATGTATGGCTTGCGGCTGCCACTCCAAATACTTTTGTCCAGATTTTGTTTCCGTTCAGATCGTACTTGGAAATAAATCCGGAATAGGTTCCCCCGGTGCTCGGAATGGTGATTCCGTCCAGATTTCCGGAGGTCATTCCGACTGCATACAATGAATTGGAAACAGGATCATACTTCATTGAATTTGCCGAGCCGAAGGTATTGGCACCTGCAACTCCGTCAATGATTGTCCAGACATTTTCCCCTGAGGCAAGTACCTGCAGACTGATGGGAAAATTTTGCAATCCTCCTGAATTCTGTGCCGTAATAGTAAATGTTGTCAGAGGGAATCCGGAGACAAGGTAAGATGTATCCGGAGTACCGGAAATCTCTCCCGTCTGAGAATTGAATGTGAGTCCGGTGGGCAGTGC
>DAORDI010000269.1:0-7976 GCA_035345895.1 Leptospiraceae bacterium | reverse complement strand
GAGAGAACTTATTGCCGCTGCAGACAGGGAAAAGATACATATTGTATCCTTTTCAGAATACAGCAGTGCCGAAGATCTCAATCATAAAAAAGAGCATATTGGATCATGAAAAAAACAATTCTCACCGTTGCAGGTGAACATTCCGGAGATCTCCTCTGCGGAGAACTGCTTCAGTTTTTAAAGTCCAGGAATTCCGACCTTGAATTCATCGGAATCGGCGGTGAGACAATGCTCAAGGAAGGTCTTCAGTCCTATGCGGACATTGAAGATATGGCAGTCATCGGATTCACAGGAATACTTTCGAAATATTTTAAACTGAGAAAGCTGGCCAAAAGACTTGTAGATGCGGCAAAGGAAAAGAATATTACTGAAGCAATTCTGATCGATTATCCCGGGTTCAATCTTGCATTGGCTGAAATGCTCAAAAAAGCCATACCTGGGTTCAAAGTGATTTTTTATGTCTCGCCTCAGATCTGGGCCTGGAGATACAACAGGATATACAAAATCAAGGAAAGAGTGGATCATATGCTTCTGCTCTTTCAGTTTGAGAAAAAAATATATGACAGACATGAAATCAGAAATACGGTAGTCGGGCATCCTCTGGTGAACAGAATTCAGACAGAGCTGCAGGCAGGAAAGGAACTCTCTCTTCCCAAAAGAGACTTTACAGTATGCCTTATGCCCGGATCCAGATCAGGAGAAATCAGAAGGCTTCTCGCAGATATGCTTGCATCCGCCTCTGAAATCAGAAAAAGACTTTCACAGGAAAATAAATCAGTCCTTTTTCTTGTCCCTTCGATCAGTGAAAAGGAAGAAAAATACATTCTGGATTCGATAGAAGAAATCAGAAAAGAAAATCCTGAGCTCGAAATACAATATCATTATAAAAACACTCTCCGGTGCATAGAAAAATCGGATATGGTCATACTTGCCTCGGGAACGGCAACACTGGAGGTTGCCTGTTTTGAAAAACCGATGGTGATACTCTACAAAAACAGTATGTTCACTCATTGGCTGGGGAAAAAACTTGTGCTGATTCCTTATGTAGGCCTTGTAAATGTTCTTTCTGAAAGATTTATCTGCAGAGAGTTTCTGCAGGAAGACTGCAATCCTCAGAATATTACTGAAGAATCCATGAAGATCCTGAGAGATGAAGCCTACAGAAAAAAAATGACTGAGGATATCATATTGGTCAAAAAAAGCTTAGGGGACGGGAAAGCGTCTGAAATTGCAGGTAATTCTATTCTAGAACTGATTTCTTCTCCTCTCCGATCCTGACAAGTCTGACAACCTTTTCATTCATGACACCATTCCATACACCTTCGTTTTTTTCAGCAAAAAGAAAAAAGCCGACAGCATGAGGATCATTTTCTGATCTTGTCAGACGCATTCCTCTGGAATCTGAATAGGCATACATTTTTTCTTCCTTTGAATTCTGGAAAACTTTGACCCCTCCGTCAGGCTCAAATAGAATGACTTCGGAATTCATAGAAGGAACCACTCTCCACATTCCCAGTACGGGTTTTGTATCGAATTTTTTCAGAAAGGAATGGTCCTTTCCTGATTTTTCCCTGCAGTATGCCGAAAAAAGCAGTATTGAAATAATCATTATTTTTTCTGTAAAACGCATTTTCCTTTCTCCCTGTTGACTGTGAAGTTCTGGCTTTTTCCTGAGTTTGCACCCCAGCCTGAAAATGTATATCCTGTTTTGGTGGAATTTCCGAATCCTTTCCATGACCAGGAATCTGAATTAAATTCCAGGTTTCGGACAAAACTCTCCTGTGCATATCCGTTCATTCCGCCCTTGATCTGAAACCCTGACTCGGATCCGAGTATCTCATTGAACCGGAAAGTATCCGTAAGATCGCTCTGTCTGTAAGAGGACTTATTAAATGAAAACTCTGCATTCACGCTTCTCCTGAGAGTGAAATCAGAAAAATTGTTTCCGCTTGTTACCATACCGAAGTCCAGATTGACTTCATCGGAAAAGAAATCAGCCCCGCAGAAGGAATAGACCTTTTCCTTCCAGGGAAAGTTTTTTGTATGAACCCTTACATCGAAGTAAGGACTTTTTTTGTCGAACTGACCGTTCAGTGAGAGTTTCGCTTCTGCATCGTTTCCGGCAGGAGTTTTCAGCTGAAGGGCTGCATCCAGCACGCCCTTGCTCATTTTTGCGGTCAGAAGAAAATTTCCCCAAGGTGCTGAATTCTCTGCCATTGAAGAATTTTCCAGATCAAAAACAAGGCTGTAATTCAGCTTATCGAGGAAAATCTGGTACATTTTGGAATCAGTGATATATGCCTCCGGAAGCATTTTTTCCTGCCTTTCCCTGATATTTTCCTGAACGGAACTGTAGGCAGATTCGATCAGACTGAATATGTCTTTCAGTATAAATTTCCTGACATTGACTGCAAGATTCAGCTGCCCTCCGAAATATGTTCTGTCCTTTGCAGAGTCGTAGCCGAGATTCAGTGTGCCTGAGTTTTCAAGAGAAAATTCCTTGTCAAAAAGTTTTCCATTCATCTTGGAACTGATCTCGCCTTCCGGGTTCACTGTGATTACTGCTTTTGAAATATCTGCACTGAACGACGGGGCTGCGGAGCGGAATGAAAAATTCTCCAGACTTAGGTTTCCGTCGAGCACAGTCCAGGAAGGATTTTTTCCAGTCTCCTCTGCAATCAGATTGAGCTTGGCTTTCCCTGAAATTGTCCTTCCTTCGGGAAGAGAAAAAATTTTAGAAAGGTTTTTCAGATTGGAACTCTCAAACTGATAGAGTTTCCGTTTCAGATTTTTTCTGGATGTAAATACATTCTCAATCAGGAAAAAATTGGGATTGCTGACTTTCCTGTTGAAATAAGATTCAGGGGCCTTCCTGTCCTCCTGATCCCTGAAAAAGGAAAACTTTGTATTGAAATAAAATCCGCTCAGCTGAACAGGATTATCCTGACTGTCTTCAGTATCAATGTCCAGAAAATTGATATCACCTTCCATCTTGATGTTTTCCTGAGAATAATCAAGTTTGAGAAAACCTTCCGTCTGACCTGAACTGGCTTCTGTATGCAGGATCTTGACAAGTATGCCCGGGAAATTTACAAGACTGTATTTTTCGAACCGGGAAACAAGGCTGACTGATTTATTCTCAGTGTCCGCAGTTCCGGCACCGTGAAATGTACGGAACATTTTAAAGAACGAATCGCTGTACTCGACATGAAATGACCTGTCCTTTCTTTTCAGGACAAGACTCATAGGGTATTTTGTATCCAGAAGTATGTCTTTGCCGTCCTTTACCGTAACATAAAGATCCGTAAATTCCACTTCGGGGATATAGACCTCTTTCAGGAAATCAAAAAGCCTGTCTACATCCGAATCGCCTGCATTCAGAGTTATATGGGCGTTGGAAAAAACAACTTTCTTTATTTCAGGTGCAGTGGAAAAAATTTTCTGAAGACGGATTTCGATTCTTTCCGATTTCAGAAAAATTCTGTTGTTGGAAAAGTCCTCTTCCGAGGAAATTCGGAGATCCTCGAATATGATTCCGCCGATCAGACTGAAATCCACAAGTCCAATTTCAATCGCCTTGTTCTGTCTGTTTCTGAAATACTCGGAAATATGTGCTCTGATTTTATAGATATTTATGTATTTCTGCTTTACTGCATAAATCAGAAGATTGTTCGAAATCAGAACAAGACTGAAAAGCAGAAAAAAAGCCAGAAAGACGGAAACCATCCAGGAGCGGATCTTCAGGCGCTCCCGAAGGAACAGCAGGACAGAACTCCATTTTCTTTTCAGAAATTTAGCGGATAATTTCATTTCAGACTGCTTTCAGACTCTCCAGATTCTCAAGAAATGAAAAAGCCGCAGATTCGTCATCTGTTTTAGCAGTTTCCATAAGTTCTTCAGGAATTTCTGAAAGGAAACGGGAAGGCTGAACAGGAACGGATTCTCCGAATTTTTTCCTGTTTCTGCAGGAACTTAAGAAAAGCTTCTCTCTTGCCCTTGTAATTCCCACATAAAAAAGACGTCTTTCCTCATCTGCATCATTTGTTTCGGACATACTTCTGGCACTGGGAAGAAAACCTTCCTCGAGGCCGCAGAGAAATACCGCATCAAATTCCAGTCCTTTGGACAGGTGCATTGTCATCAGCTGTATTCTGCTGTCTTCCTTTTCACTGTCTCCGTCGTCGCTTGTCAGAAGTGCAAGTCTGAGCAGAAAATCGAACAGTGTAGGTCTCGTTTCTCCCTCCCATTCTTTTTCAAAATAGTCCAGCATATTGATCAGTTCTGAAAGATTGAACATTCTGGCCTTGATGACTTTTGCATCCTTTTCTTCGGAAAAAAATTCTTTTTCAAAGCCTGCTTCCGTTACCAGATTTTTGAGAGTATGCGTCAGAGACAGAGTGGAGTGAAATTCTTTCTTATACTTTGAAATCAGTTCCATCAGTGCATATACCGAGGATGCTGCATTTTTTTTCAGATCAGGAATATAGTCAGGACTTTCGCAGATTCGCAGAAGCACTTCTGAAATGGAGATTCCGTCATGGTGAGACTTGTTCTGAATTTTTTCTCTTGCAGTTTCGCCGAGTCCCCGCTTGGGATAATTCAGAATGCGCAGGAAGGACAGATCATCCTTGGAATTTGCAATGATCCTGATATAGGCAATCAGATCCTTTACTTCCTTTCTGTCGAAGAAATTATAAGCGCCTATCAGTCTGTATGGAATTGATCTGAGCCTGAGTTCTTCCTCGAAAGGTCTGGACTGATAGTTTGTTCGAAAGAGAACTGCAATCTCGCTTCCCTTTTTTTTATGACGAAGTATGAGTTCCTGAACCTTGTCTGCCACAAAGGAAGCCTCTTCCTTCTCATCCCCCAGTTCAGTGTACAGAGGAAGATCTCCTGTTTTTCTGGCCGACCAGAGTTCCTTTTCCTTCCTGTTCTGATTGTTTTTTATAAGTGCATTTGCCATCTTCAGTATAGGCTCGCAGGATCTGTAATTCTGAAGAAGCTTGATTGTTTTCGTACCGGGAAAATCCCTTTCAAAATTCAGAATCAGATCCCTGTCTGAACCTCTGAACCCGTATATGCTCTGATCGTCGTCTCCTACTACACAGAGATTCCTGTTTTCACCGAGAAGAAGACGGAGAAATTTGTACTGAAGCATATTGGTATCCTGAAACTCGTCCACCATAAAAAACTGAAATTTTTTCTGAAGGTTTTCTCTGGCCTCAGGAAATGATTCCATAATTTCCATCGATTTCAGAATCAGATCATCAAAGTCGAGAATATTTTCCCTTTTCAGTCTTTGTGAATAGGGTTCAAAAATTTCAGGAATAATGCTGTCCCATCCCTCTTCATTCCCGGAAGCATTTCTTTTTAATGAGTTTTTCCAGAAACTGATCCTGGAAAGTATCTGTGAAAGCTCGGAGCCGGATACTTCAATTTTTTTGGATTTAAGAACTTCGAGGAGTATAGATTCAAGCTCATACGGAGTGCACAGAAGGAACGGAACCTGGTATCCCAGAAGAGGTATATATTCCTTGCAGATCTTCAGAGCAAGACTGTGAAATGTGGACAGTTCAATTCCTTTGCTTTCCTTGTTTCCAAGAAGTTTCCTGACACGGTCCCGCATTTCCTTTGCACTTTTATTTGTAAAGGAAAGAGCTGCGATTTTTTTAGGATCTGCCTTCCTTTCACGAATCAGATATACGATCCGGTTTGTAATGACCCTTGTCTTTCCTGAACCGGCTCCTGCAAAAATAAGCAGAGGGCCTTCCGTATGTCTGACTGCATCTGTCTGTTCAGGATTTAAAAGCAAAGCTTCCTCTTAAAAAGTTTTTTTGAGTATGCATTGTGCGCTTAAGGAACACAAATGCTTGCCGCACTTTTTTCCGACCGGATAATGAATGTTCCGCCAGATCATATGCGCATCAGCCGTTTTCTTTTTTCCAAAAGACTGAGTCAGCTGATCAAATTATTCCCAAAGCGACGAAAGGTTTACTCGCCCTCATGAGACATAATTTTGAAAACGGAAATTAGGTAAAGCACATTATTTCAGTCAGAACTGCTTTCTTAAAAACAGAATGCATTACTGAACTGATCACTTCAATTCAGGCAGAATACTGAAAAGACTCTCAGATTTACTTGACTTGCAGAACCGTTCATCACACCCTTGCCTTTATGAACAAGAACGGCCTCTTCAATAAAGACTTCGCTTTCGGTTTCGTAAGCTGCCTCTGCCTTTTTTTCGCATTCAATACATTCAGCTGCGGAAGAACTCTTTCCAGATTCGGTTTCGGCGATCAGATACTCAAACTTCCTAAGGACTTCAAAGCAATGGTAAGCGTAGGATTTCACAAGGATTCTGCAGGCACAACAATCAAGGATCTGACTTATGAAACTCAGGACGGACAGTACAGGTCTGTGGAATACAAGGACAATCCTCTCAGTCTTGAAGGAAGCATCCGCTGGGAAAAACAGAACTGAAACTGATTGAAGGCTCCGTCAGAAAAAAAATCCGGAGGCAGAATATTCAGCTTTTCTGCACCCGCATATCTAATTTCATTTCCTGCTGACTGCAAATGTTATTCAACAGTTTAGAATATTTTATATTTTTTTCAGCAGTATTTATATACCAGTGGTACCTGCACCCTCTGCTTTTTTCCGGGAGGGAAAATTCCAGGCAGATTCTGCACTCGTTTCTGCTGGGTGCGAGCTATATTTTTTACATGAGCTGGGACTGGAGATTTTCCGGTCTGATTTTTCTTTCGACACTGATAGACTATGTTCTTGCACTGAAAATTGATGCAGAAGAGGATTCTGCAGCACGCCTTGCCTGGCTCAGGCTCAGCCTTTTCCTGAACCTGATTGTCATTCTGGGGTTCTTCAAGTATTACAATTTTTTTGCATCCAGTTCCAATTCCCTTCTTTCTCTGCTCGGACTCGGTTCTCCTGTTCCCGTGATTAAAAATCTGATTCTTCCAGTAGGGATATCTTTTTTTACATTTCAGTCCATGAGCTATACGATAGATGTGTACAGAAGGCATATTCCCTGTGAGAAAAGCTTTACCAGGTTTGCCCTATTCGTATCGTTCTTCCCTCAGCTTGTGGCGGGACCTATTGTCACAGGAAAAACTTTTCTTCCTCAGCTTTACAGGGACCCTGTTCTGGAAAATATTGAATTCAGAATTGCTCTCAGGTTTTTTTTTCTGGGATACATTAAGAAAGTGGTTATTTCGGACAATATCTCCCCTATTGTCGATCTTGTAATGAGAAATCCTGAAAATTTCGGGACTGCCGCAAGCTGGCTTGCAATGACTCTCTGCGTCATTCAGATTTACTGCGACTTCAGCGGATATACCGATATGGCTTATGGATCAGCTCTTCTTCTGGGCTATGAACTTCCTGAAAACTTCAGAATGCCCTTTCTGGGAAGCACTCTCACGGATTTCTGGAGAAGATGGCATATATCTCTTTCGACCTGGCTCAGGGACTACGTATATATTTCTCTCGGAGGAAGCAGAACCGGCTATATCCGTCACAAACTGAATCTTTTTCTTACAATGCTCCTTGCCGGTTTCTGGCACGGTGCAAACTGGACATTCATTATCTGGGGGGGGACACAGGGGGCAATTCTGGCAGGAGAAAGCGTTTATCAGGATCTGAAGAAAAAATACTTTCCGGCTGAAAACAGATATCTCAAACCGCTTAAATTCATATTCGGGATAATCAGCACATATACTGTCTTTATTTTTATAGGCTCGTTCTTCAGAGCGGAATCAATGAGTTCTGCCCTGACTGTGCTCGGAAATATGCTTTCATTTTCTGAAAAAGGACTCAGGCCCTATATGGTCAAGACTGGAATGGCAGCTGCAGCGGCAATAGCAGTCGGGCATTTTGCGGGATACTGGATATTTGAAAAAAAGAAATCATTCAATGTTCCGGCATATCTGGAATTTGCCGCAGGCGCAGCTGCTGTGCTC
>DAORDI010000268.1:0-7983 GCA_035345895.1 Leptospiraceae bacterium | reverse complement strand
CATCTAAAATCTTTCCTGAAAGAGACGGTTTGGATCCGGTCACGGGCTTTTCGTCCACCCAGGCCAGTTTTCCATCGATATCAGTATAATATTCCATCACAAGATCACCGTTCTGCTGCGTTTCCAGAGATGCATCTGTGATATTTTCCTGCTGAAATTTAGGAATCCCTGCACTTAAGTCACCTTCCGTCTTCTGCTTTTCCGGAAAATTAGGGGTATTGTTGATGATTCTTCTCATTTCTTTCACATACACAGGAAAATTAGGATTTTCCAGATTGGCATTCACTCTGTTGAACTGCAGAATCACTTTTTTCAGAGTTTTTAAATCTTCGGAAGGATACACATAGACCCGGGTATTAATAATATGGTAGACCGGATAATCTTCCGGTGAGACTGCCTGACTCAGGAAGAGACTGAAGTATTCCTTTCCTTCCGCATCTTTTTTAAATACAATTTCCGGTTCTTCCGGAACATTGGCAGTGTACTTCGCTGAATTTTTCAGGCTTCCTGAAGTTTCGTGCTCTTTCATTCTGGCGAGCATTTTTATGATGGACTGATGCAGTCTGTCAATTTCTCTGTCTGCAAATTTTTTGGCACGGACAGACTCGATAAACTGGTAGTTTTCCTTTTCTTCAATTCTGAGAGTGGTAGGAACAGAAAAAACCTGATAAACAGGGAACAGAAAGAGCAGAAACAAAAATTTCATGATTTACCTCAAATATATTATCGAATTCCTTTTTCTCAATAATGACTTATTTTTACTTGCATTCAGAGTATCGGAGTGTAACATTTCGGAAGGAATTCCCGTTTAATAAAGTAAGGAGAAAATTTATGAGAGGAATCAAACTGACAGCAGCCGGTCTTGCGACTTTGCTCGTCTTTGTTCTAAACTGTGAAGACAAACCCAAAAAAGCCAAGGTTCTGACGACTACAATGTCAGTTCTGGTGGATGATCCTAAGGCAGCAGCCTCTACGAGCACCTCTACTGACGGTACATCAGCCGGAACTGGCACTACTGCTTCCGGAACTGCAGTGACAGCTTCTGTATCTGCCGGAAACTACTCCGTGTCCATGCCTTCCGGTATTACCTCCACAGCATCTCCGTCTGGTGACTTTACAGGAATCACTTACACTGGCAATCCTGCAGAAGTAGCAGGATTTATCGGACAGGTGCCCGACCAGGGACAGGCTGATTCCGCTTCACTTTCATCGAGTCTTCTGGGAATAATCAATTCTGCCATTCCGACTACAAATCTGGCCACAGCAAACGTATTGTCCAGCTCCACATCTTCCGGATCAGGGGGCAGCACCTCAATTTATCATTTGGCAGTCACTACAGACAGTGCCACTAATGTGACAGGACTCTCCAATCTTCTCCTCCAGACAATCGGAACCAGCATCACAAACGGAACGGTCACCAACCTTCCGACAAGCGGGGGAACAGAATCCACATCTGCCAGTTTTCATGTGGTTCTCCAAGTGACATACAGTTCAACAGGACCTGAAGTCATAGGCGTAGGGGTAAGCACAACAGCCAACTATTCGGCAAATGAAGCTCTTCTGACTACATTTTTGGACGGATCAAACATTGCGAGCGGAACAGTCACTAAAATTGCCAAGACAGACAGTTTCAGCGGAGCAGCTGATCCAAAGGCAGATTTCGTCTGGGTGGTTGACAACTCCTCTTCTATGCAGCAGGAGCAAAGTGCAGTGTCCAGCGCAGCAACCACATTCTTTTCAGCACTTTCCAATAAGAGACTCGACTACAGGATAGGGGTCATCACTACAGACAGCAGTACATTGAGAACCGCCGGAGGAACAAGCTGGGTTGTCAACTCCACATCCGGAGGTCAGACAGCATTCGTTGCAAATACTGCGGCTGGAACAGGCGGAAGCGGTAATGAATCAGCCACACATTTTGCGGTTCAAGGCATCAATAATGGAAACCTGACTCCCAGAAGCGGCTCAAAGCTTTATTTTGTATTCGTAACTGATGAAGGGGACAGCTACCAGTGTTATAATGGAGGATCTACAACGACCCCCGCGTCACCTACCTGGAGTCCATGTAAGAACGGTACCTCATTTGACACTGCCAGCAATGTGTTCACTCAGAACAGTTACAAGGTTTTTGGGATCATCGGTCTGGATGCAGCCACCGGTCTTTCAGGAAAATGTACCGGAACAAACGGAACATCGGCCTCGAACAACAACAACCAGCATACGAACTATTATAATCTGGCACTGGCAACAGGCGGATCATCTGCATCGATCTGTGCTGACGATTTCAGTCCGATTATGAGCAGTATTGTAAATGAAGCAGCTGCAACGTCCAGTCCGTATGTGCTCTCCAAATCTCCGATTTCCAGTACAATCAATGTGAAAGTGAATGGAACGGATGCAGCGAAAAGCTCGGTGAACGGATGGACATATGATGCGAGCTCCAATTCCATTATTTTCTCAGGAACTGCCTGGCCTTCCGTCGGTGCAAGCATCAGTGTGACCTATGAATACAACAGCTCAGGAACAGCATTCAGATCCTCTGCAGCAGATCAGACACTGACTGCCTACATCGGGAATACAGTCAACAGCAATGCAGTAAAAATCGGAATAGGAGCAATCCTTCTGGCTGCACTTACGCTTATTGGAAGAAATTATCTTTCCAAAAAGAACAGATAACCGTTTTTCTCTCTTCCGCACCCACTTGGCGCAGGAATTAAAACTCCTGCGCTTTTTTTGTATTCTCACTGTTTTATACTTCCTTTGAAAAATACGCAAAAAAATGACAAAAAGACAGCAGGGCAGCACATCTTCTGCGTCAAATCGACGGCACTGCATTCAGATCAATATATTTCTGACTCTGCATTTGAACCCAGTCTTATCTTTTTATATTCAAAAATATACCATATATCATTTTCATCTCAAATTGAGATTTTTATTAATGATTAAATGAAATCCTGTCTCATTTTTTTTTTGCGAAAATATATAAATCTCAATTTTCTATCGTAAAATAAAGAGTAAACAAGGAGAGCGAGAATGAAATACGCAAAAATCTTTTCCACAATAGGAATTCTCTCCATCGCAGCAATAATGGCCGGCTGCGAAGGAAAAAAGAAAAAAGCTAAGATACTGACTACTACAACTCAAATTATAGTAGATAAGAAGGGTACAACGGCAGGCGGAGCTGCTCTGACTACAACTCTCAGTTCAGGTTCTTATACAATCAGTCTGACTAACGGTTTGATTCAGACAACTACACCGACTGGAGATTTCACAGGGATCACATATACAGGAGATCCTGCTGAGCTGGCAGGCTTCGTGGGTCAGATTCCTACAGGAAGTGCAACTAGTTCGAGTTCACTTGGGTCTTCCCTGATTACAACATTAACCTCATCAGCAGCAACCAATAATCTGGCAAATTCAAATTCAGTTACAATTATCTCTTCAGCTGATATTGCAAAAACAGGCGGCGGAGTTACCATATATCACCTGACAGTCACAACTGACAGTGCAACGAATGTTACAACACTTTCCAACTTGATTCTTCAGACAATTGGCCTGAACAAGACTGGCGGTACAGTAACAGGACTGCCATCTGCCGGAGCAACAGAATCCTCTTCCACTACTTTCCATGTGGTATGCAAGTTGTCTACAGCTCAACTTGTCCTGCATCTCTGGGAATCGGTGTCAGCACAACACCTAATTACAGCACAACCGAGGCTGTGCTCTCTGGATTTCTGGATGGATCTAACGTAAGCTGCGGAACAGTCACTAAAGACACTAAGACAGACTCTCTGACTGGTGCATCTGATCCAAAAGCAGATTTCGTATGGGTCGTGGACAATTCAGGTTCGATGTCAGCAGCACAGACAGCCGTTTCCAGTGCAGCATCTGCATTCTTTACTGCTCTTGGAACAAAAAAACTGGATTACAGAATCGGTGTAATCACAACAGACAGCTCAACTCTGAGAACAGCAGGCGGAACAAATTGGGTAACAAGTTCAACTGCAAATGGTCAGACAGTGTTTACATCTAACACCAGCGCAGGAACAAGCGGCTCAGGACAGGAATCAGCGACTCATTTTGCAACACAGGGCATAAACAACGGCAACCTTACTCCAAGAAGCGGTTCCAAGCTGTTCTTCGTATTTGTATCTGATGAAGGTGACAACTGGGATTATTATAATGGAACAGGTGTAACCTGCTCTGATCCTACAGTTTCTCCTTGGTATCCATGTACTGGAGGAACAGTTACAAATCCTTTCAATACATCCTCAAATGTTTTTACTCAGAACGGATACAAGGTTTATTCAGTCATAGGACTTGATTCTTCTACTGGTAAATCCGGTCCATGTAATGCTAATGCGACATATAACGGATGTGCTGCAGGTTCTACAGTCTGTGCTTACAACAGAAACAACGGTTATGTTCAGTATTACAACCTGTCTACAGCTACTGGAGGTTCTTCTGCTTCTATCTGTTCCTCTGACTTTAGCCCGATTATGACAAGCATCGTATCTCAGGCTGCAGGCAGTGCAAGTCCTTACAAACTCTCCAAGACTCCAATTTCTTCCACTATCGTAGTGAAAGTGAAAGGTGTGCAGATCAACAACAGCACTTCAAATGGATGGGTATATGATGCAACTGCAAATGCAATCTCCTTTGCAGGGGCAGCTACTCCTGCAGCAGGCGATGCAGTCACTGTGACTTATGAATACAACACTTCTGCAACTGCAATGAGCTCAGGTTCAAACCAGACTCTGACTGCATTCATCGGAAATGCTTCCAGTGAAGAAGTCGGCAAGTTTGCATTCGGTGCACTTCTTCTCGCAGGTATCGCACTTGCAGGAAGATCTTTCTTCTCCAGAAAAAAATAATCTGGGGCTCTCCTGAGGGAATGTCGAAAGGCATTCCCTTTTTTATTTCCCTTTAAGAAATTGAAAAAACCTCAAAAATTCAAATTCAGCACTTCCATTAAAGTGAACTGGGGAGATATGGACGCTTTCGGTCATGTGAACAATGTCATCTTCCTGAGATATTTTGAAACAGCAAGAGCGGAATTCTTCTCTCATCATAAAATCTGGGAAAACTCCGGGAGAAATCCTTCTGACGGAATGGTGATGTCCCATATTGAGCTTGACTACAGAAAACAGATTGTATATCCCGAAATCATTACAGTGTATGTAGGACTTGAATCTGTACAGTCGAGAAAGTTTACAGTGGCCTGCTCTTTTTACAATTCCGAAAAGGAATGCGCTGCCTCAGGCTTCGGAGAATTTATCTGGTTTGATTTTGTAAACGGAAAGATGACTTCAGTACCGGAAAAAATCTTTCAGATATTCAATGAAGAAAACTCTCCTCACCCCTGAGATATTTTATCATTTCACCTGCATATCCGTCGGCATGAAGGCTCGCAAATCTGGAACTGCCTAATTCACTTTAATCCCCCTAGTTTCACCGGTCACAGCTTATCCGGAAGGCACAAAGTTCGCAGAGAACAGATTTTATTGATTTTTCCTGCGATCTCCTGGAAAAACAGCACTTTCTGAAACAGGCTTTTCCTCTTCCGAAATTCACCAAAAACTCAGACAAGTCTCGGAATTAGACGCGCAAGGGATGACGAATATGCTCCAAGTCCAAAACCTGTGCTTAGCGACATGACTTTCGCCAAGGCAGAACTGCTGCACAAATACAGGCAGGAAATACGCTTATTTAAAAGGACAGTCAAAAGTAAGTGCCTATAGGAACGGCGAAGACAAAACGGTTTAAAAAATGTACAGCCTCACCTCATCTTCTTTTCATAAAGAATGACACTGTTTTCAGGGGCACCCGTTTTTCCACCCAGTTCCGGATCATGATAAAAAAATCTGATTCTAAAAAAAATATCCCGAATGCCCGGATCATCAAAAGTAATCCTTATTTCATTATCATCCGG
Source organism: Leptospiraceae bacterium (assembly GCA_035345895.1). Classification (GTDB taxonomy): domain Bacteria; phylum Spirochaetota; class Leptospiria; order Leptospirales; family Leptospiraceae; genus DAORDI01. The sequence goes on along the minus strand of DAORDI010000268.1, from coordinate 2,051 downwards.
TTTCAACGTGGAATCAGAGAGCAGCCTCCTGTTCCAGAAAGTTCCCGTGTCTGTCAGACCTGCTCCGTAAAATCGGGCAAATTTTTTCGCAAAAAACAGAGTTTTGAAATCACTGAAATTGGAAAACTCAAGTGAAAGTGATCTGAAAAGATCTCCCGCCGGAAATGAATGTGCTCTTTTGGCAGTAATTTCCAGATGAAGGTGGAGAAGCCCTTTTCCTGAATCGGTCAGCTCAGGATCACCCAACGCTTTTTTCAGCCATCCTGCACTGCTCGGCCCTTTCAATATATGATTCTCAAAATGACAGTTCTGACAGCTCTTTTTCGTGCCCGATTTTTTCCATTCGGAATACACTGACTGCATCGGTTCAGAAGAGAAACTGAACCTGCCCTCACGCACAAGAGGAAAATTGAATTCATGACATCCTGCACAGAATTCAGAAGAATTCAGGGTCCCGTCAATTACAGTATCATGAGGTGAATTATTTCTTTTTTCTGAAGAAACAATTTTCCCGTTTCTGATATGGCACACTGCACAGTTGATTCCTTCATTATGCAGTATACCATTCTCCTTTCCCAGAATTTCCTTTTTCTGAGATTCAAGAGGTGCATGACAGTGAATGCACCAGTTCATCGGCTCAAGTCTGTACCCGGACTGAAAAAGGGGGTTTACCCAGGCACGCCCATGGCTGTTCACTGCCTGATCCTGCAAATGTCTGCTGTGACATTTCCTGCAGTCGGAATCGCTCAATTTTTCGGGACTGTTTTCCAGACCGGTCAGGATGGAATTCTGTCCCTGATGAAAACCCAAATCTGCTTTTCTGCAGGAGGGAACCCAGATCAGAACGGAGACTGAACAAATTATAATGAAAAAGTATTTCATATCACTCCTGATTCAACCATAAGATATGGTAAGTTCAATTATTAAATAAAAGTCCGGTACAGGAAAAATTATAAAAAGCGGAGTCTTGACAGCGTTCAAGTCTCCCCTCGACAAAAATGAAAACAGCTGATACTGTCTAAAGGAACAGGCCATATCTGCTTTTTAAAGTATGGAAAGAAATTCAATTTTAAGCAAATTCATTTTTTCACAGAATGAATGGGTCTGCCTTTTTTCTTAAAATCTTAATCAGTTCTGCATCGCCGTATCCATACTTATCAGGGATATTCAGACAGATCACCCGCTTCTTCTGAATATGCAGACTGTGGAGTCTCTCCAGATTCTTCAAATGATTTTTTTCCATTACAAAAATAAGATCCGCCCATTCCAGATCCTCTGCAGACAGAATGTACTCTGCATCCTTGTTCAGTCCTGCGGATCTTGTTTCCAGATTAGGAAATTCAGAATAGATGTCTTCTGCAGTTGGACTGCGTTTTTTGTTCCTGCTGCAAATGAAAAGAATTTTATTACGAGATTCCATTATGAATGAAGAATTTTATTTTTCTTCTTTCTCTTCCGGTTCCCCGGAGAAACCTTTCGCCCAGGATTTCAGCAGTTTTTTTTCTTCAGAACTCAATACTGCATCTCTGTGAATCAGAGTATAGGAAAAAAGAGGCATATCATTCTTATCGAGTTCCTTAATTATCTCCTCTGCTTTTCTGGATTTCTTTTTTGCAGTATAATTCTCCCATTCGGAAAAATTCAGCTCTTCTCTTCCCTCTTCAACATGATGAGCCAAAAAAACGGAAGCAGGGAAAATGTATGAGTAAGAAGGATACACAGTCTCATTTGAGTGACAGTCATAACATGATTTTTTCAGAACGGATTTTACTTTTTCTTCAGCAATCAGATCAGCTTTGACCTCAGGATTTTTTCTGTTGATCGGAATCAGCTGAAGAAGGAGAAATATGACGGGAACAGCGATCAGAATTTTTTTCTTCATGTATCACCTTTAATATAATATATCGTTTCTACATCAAGCAGTTTATCACTGAATCAGTCAGTTCTGAGCGAAAGAAACTTTGACTCTCTCACCTTACGCAAATACAATATGCTGTCTAGATGCAATAATTTTCCGAAAGCATTAGGAAAATCTAATGAATCAGTAAAAA
>DAORDI010000267.1:0-7999 GCA_035345895.1 Leptospiraceae bacterium | reverse complement strand
GTCTGCAACCGTATCCCATTTGTTCACTGCAAAAATATGAGGTTTTCCTTCCTTTTCAATCAGAGAGAAAATCTTCTTGTCGTATTCTCCGATTCCCTTCTGTGCATCGAGGATATGTATGATGATGTCCGCTTTTCTGATGGAATCCACTGAACGCACGTAGGAATAGTATTCCATTGAATCTTCGGACGTCCTGCTTCCTTTTCTGATTCCCGCTGTGTCCACAATCTCGATGAGCTTCTCTTCAAACCAGAAAGTCTCGTTCACGGAGTCTCTGGTTGTACCGGCCATTGCACTGACTGCAGCTCTTTCATAACCTAAGACTGCATTCAGAAGACTGGACTTTCCTGAATTCGGCTTCCCTACAATTGCAATCCTGCAGAAAATCTCTTCGGCTCCGCCGGACTTGAAATCTTTCAGATGAAAAAATACTGTCTGCAGGAGCAGTTTCAGATTTCTTCTTCCGAGAGCGGAAATAGGAATGATTTCCTTTATTCCTGCTCGGTAAAACTGATCAAAATCCAGTTCTTCATCCGGATTGTCTGCCTTATTCAGTACATACAGTATTTTTTTATCATTAAAACGTCTGTCTTCTCTGAAAAGCTTTATCAGCTTCCAGTCGTATGTGCGTATATCATTCTTGTCTATCAGAAAAAGAATCACATTTGAATCAATCAGCTGCTGAAATGCAAGCTGTATGATGCTCTCCGACAGATCATCTATATTTTCAATGTCCAGACCGGGAGTGTCGCAAAGAAGAAATTTCTGCTCGGTTTCCGAGTCTTCATACACTCCTTTGATTACGTCTCTTGTGACTCCCGGATAATCATATGTGATTGCAAGATTCTTTTTGAAAACTGCATTGAATAAGGTGGACTTTCCTGTGTTCTGCCTGCCCACTATGGATACAATCGGATATTTTTTCATTCTCTGCCCTTCATGGCTCTGTTTATTTCTATCTGAGACTCTCTCTTCTGTACAGTCTCTCTCTTGTCGTGCAGCTTTTTCGGTTTTGCAGATGCGATAAGTACCTTTACAAATCCTCTCTGATTAAAATAAGTCTTCACTGCCACAAGACTCAGTCCTTTTTCTCTGACCAGCTTCTGAAGCTTCAGTATTTCCTTTCTCTTAAAGAGCAGTTTCCTGGATCTGACTTCAGCATGGTTTGCATACCCCCCGTTTTTGTAAGGAGTGATATGAAAATTTTCCAGAAAAACTTCGCCGTTTCGGATTCTGGCAAAGGCATCCGTCAGGTTCGCTTTCTTTTCTCTGAGACTTTTGACTTCGGAACCGGTAAGAATAATTCCTGCCTCGACTGTTTCCAGAAGCTCAAAATTGAATTTTGCCTTCTTGTTTGTCGTTATCTCTCCGGTTGTATGTACTGCTTTTTCTTCTTTCTTCTTTGACATTTCAGACTCTGTGATTCACTAGAATCAGGTTGGATATGGCGCTTCCAAGCAGATTGGGCATGCTCGAAAAATTGTCCGGGGTGATCTGAATTGAATTAAAAAATAATTCTTCTGCAATATATCTTGCTCCCATTCCCACCCCGAGCAGAACATAGGATTTGTTTGTCACTCTGAGTATCTGTTCCTTGAGTTTCCTGTTTTCAAAGGAGCCGATCTCCGCATCAATGGATGCCTTTCCTCTCTGTCCTCTAAAATCGGACACCATTACAAGCACTCGTGTCGTTGAACCGGGAGTGAAATACTTTTCAATATCTTCAAGAAGAAGATATTCATGTACACTGTCTCCCTGCCAGTCCGATGCAAGCGATTTGAATATTTCCTCTTCCTTCTCATCATACGACTCATGAAATGTCTTCAGATGGACAAGATCAATGGTATCCTTTTTGTTCATCCTGTCGGAATAGGCATAGATGCTGAAAGGTACATCATGTCCGTTGAGCACAATGGAAGAGGTAATGATTGCAGAAAGCACAACAATTGCATATTCAAAATTGAATATTCTTCTGGATTTGCTTACAAGAAATACAACTTCCACACCCTTCAGTTTTTCTTCCTTCTTGTCCAGAATGGTCTTGTCGAATACCTTTGTATCTCCCTTCCCGCTGAGATAGCCTATGTATTTTCTGGCATCAATCCGGTTTCCCTCATTTCTGTAAGAACGTATAATATCAATTTCGGGATCAAAAAGTTTCTCCAGATTCATCCTGGTTTCTTCCAGTTCCTTTCCGAAGATTTCCCAGAATTCCTTTTTTGAAACCGGCATACTGTAGTCCCAGAGGATTTTTCTTTTGGCCAGAAACTGCTTGTACAGTTCTTCCGTTCTGTAACCCCAGGCTCCCCCGCCTCCTGCCGGTTCACCCTGCCCCATATTTCCGCGAGTTTCGCTCCCGTACCAGGCATCTGCACCTTCTTTTGTCGTGCCGCCTGTTTCAGGTGTATTGATGTCTATCCCTGCCTTGAGTTTCTCACCGGACATTTTCAATTCAGCCTTGCCGGTATTCGGATCTCTTTTGGAAAGTTCAGGATTCCACCATTTGTTTTTATCTATTTCAGAACTTTCGGTAAAAGTTTTTTTTTTACTCTCTATTTCATGAAAAAGTCCCTGAGGTATTTTTCCCAGATCCCAGCCTTTTTTCAGAAGTTTTTCCAGTTCATTTCTTTCCTTTGCATCATAAATCTGATTGATGTAGGCAACTCCTGCTCCTCTGAAGACTGTCTCTTCCAGATTTTCGGAATTGAAGTGAAGGATATGACGTATCCAGGAAAGAAGATTCGGGATACCGAATATATACGGATTCAGATTGGCAGAACCGATTGTTCTCTTCTCTGCCATAGTTCTGATCTTCATATGAAATTCCCTCATCAGATTCAGAAGGGAAGATTCAGGAAGATAAAATTTCAGGATATCGTATACACATTCTTCATTGTTCAGCTGAGGGAAAAGGACTGATGTGAACCTGTTTCTGAATGCCCTGGAAATTGTGGAAACAGACTTAGTCTTTCTGAACACCTTGAATGCATAGACTCTGGCCTCTGGAGAAAGATGAAGTTCCTCCTTCTTTCCGCTTTCTGCCGGAAGAAGAAGGGCTCTCGCATCATCAGTGAGCATATTGAATTTTTCCACAAGCTCCGCACCGGCAGTCTCAAGTGAAGTTATCATTATATGAGATCCCTCTTCAATCCCCCTGGAAAGAGGACCGTCCACCCATTCCACCCTGCCTGTGTTTTCCTGACCCGCATCCGAAACCGGCTTCAGTGCACCGATGATGTCCGAGGTATGGATTCCCTTGCAGAGATGGATGAACTCTGTTTTCATTCCCGAAAAGTCGGCGAGAAGATTCATTACGATGGAAGGATCATCCTCTTCAGAATATTCAATCAGAATGTTCTCTCCCATCTCGTGACAGGTAAAAACTTTTTCCAGAAATCCTCTAAGTGACGCAGTCATAGGCACTGCAGACAGAATTTCCTTTGTCCTCTCAGGATTCTTAATGCGTATTCTTTTATCATTACAGTATATATATTCTGCATCTGAAAAAATTTCGACTCGGGAGGTTTTCCTGTCGGACTTGCAAGAGAGGACAGAAGATACCAGTTCAGTCTGCTTTGCCCTGTCTTCTGCATTTCTGAAGCAGTCCACATAGATCTCCCTGAAATGCTGGTAAAGTATATCAGTGTCATTGCAGTTGTAATTCAGAAGCCTTGCGGAAAGCCTTTTCATTGTTCTGAGATTGAAATGATATTTTTCCAGATCGTTTCTTCCGAGCTCGCCCCGAAGGGCCCTGTTTTCAGTTTCAAAATTCACATTGATGATGTTTTTTATGACGGATTCCAGAAGTTCAGGATAAAGATTTTTCAGTATCTGGTAGATTTCTTCCGGGGGATAGGAATCGATATATACAACTGAAAAGTTCTTGGTAATTTCATAGGAAAGGTTTTTTCGTCCTTCAAATCCCTCGGAGGGATTCTGAGTGGCAATAAAATGAAACCCGTCCACTGAACTGATTTTCTCTCCCCCTCCCTCCAAAAGATCCAGATAGAAAGATTCATATACAGTCGAAAACCTTTTGATGACGCTCGGAGAAGCCAGGTTCATTTCATCCGCAACAAATGCAGAACCTGTCTGAAGAGCTGAGGTCAGGGGACCATTCTTCCATTCGAACCCTTTTCCAGACGGATGAATCCTGTAAGACCCGATCAGATCCTCAGGAAGAGTGTCTTCGTTGAAACTGAACCGGATAGTGGGAAGGTTCCGGAGAGAATTGATATGGTATACCAGTGCGTTTTTTCCTACTCCTGCATCTCCGATCAGAAGTACGGGTTTTCCTTCCAGAAGAGGATACAGTATCTTCTGCAGATTTCGTTTAGTCGTTTCAGTTTCAATGATTTTGACCGGTGAAGTGCTGTTTATTCTCTTCCTGTAGGAAGGAATTCTGATGCCTGCAATTTCTACTGTTTCCATAAGCCCAGACTGAAATTTCAGGCATTTGAATCAATTCATATTTTTGCAGGAGATTCAGCCTACCGAAATCAGTCCAATATTTGATTTTTCAGTCGGGCCGTTCGGTCTGTCGACTGTCCACCAGCCTAGAGCCTTTCCGGGAAACGGCTGGTTTCTTCCTGAGCCTGCTTCAGTGAGAATTGTGCCGACATAGTCCTGAGCATACCTTGCCCGAATATAATATTTGCCTTTTGTATTCGGAACAGTAATTTTGAAAAAGACTTTTACCCATTCTGCTTCAAAATTATCCTCACCGTAACAGGCGACCTCAGTATCATCATTGATCACGCAGAGCGGACCTCCGCTGAAATTTTTTCCGTTCCAGACACAGACCTGTGCTTTTTTTTCTCCGCCCAGCCCTACAATTACCTGATTGACAGCGTTGTCTGATTCGAGGCAGTCGTGAAGCAGTTCCATAGTCACATTGAAGGAACCGCCCTTGTCCGTATGAAAAACGTTTCCTTTCCCTTCAATGCTCACTTTTCTGATTTTGAATCTGATTCCGGTACCGCCTCCAAATTCTTCAGTAAACTCTGACGGAATGATATCACTCATATATGTCTCCTTTCTCTCAGGTCTAATATCGAACCTGTGTGTCTGCGTAATTAAAATTTATTATTTCTTCGGTTTCCGCTTTTCTGCACGGACAAGAAGATATTCCATCGTGATCGGAAGCACAAGTCCTGAAATTGCCGTAGCGATAATGATTCCTCCGATGACGACGGTCGCAAGAGGTCTCTGCACCTCTGCCCCTGCCATTGTAGAAATGGACATAGGAATGAACCCGATTGCTGCAATCGCTTCGGTGGTGAGCCTTGGGCGGAGTGATGCTCTGGCAGAGTTCATTACTGCATCATGAATGTCGGCATTTTTCTCCAGTTCCTGCTTCAGAGTTGATGCATACACAACCCCGTTCAGCACTGCAATACCGGCCACTGCAATAAACCCGACTCCTGCAGGAATACTGAAAGGAAGACCTCTTACAATCAGACTCAAGATCCCTCCTGCAACAGCCAGAGGCACAACCAGAAAGACTCCCATTGCATAATTGACCGAGCCGAATGCAGCAATGAGCATCCCGAAAATGATGACAAGTGCGACAGGTACAACCAGAAGAAGTCTGTTTTTTGCACGGGTAAAATTCTGAAACTGTCCTCCCCATTCCACTTCATAACCTTCAGGAAGCGACTCTACGATTGATTTTGTCTTTTCCTGTGCCTCGTTTATGTAGCTGACAAGATCCCGTCCACGAATATTGATCTCGACAAAGAGTCTTCTCTTGAGTCCCTCCCGTGTAATGGAAGCCGGACCCTCTATTCTTTTAATGTCAGCAACTAAAACGAGAGGAACCTCGTGCCCGCTCGATGTCATAACAGGAACATTTTCAATCTGATCCTCGTCAGTCACATCCACATCCAGACGCACAATCAGATCATATCTTTTCAGTCCCTCGAACACTTTCCCCGTATCGTAGCCTACTCTTAATGTTTTTACAATATCCAGTATCTCTTCTGTAGATACTCCGTATCTTGCCATTTTTTCCCTGTTTGCCTTGATTTCAAGGAGAGGAAGTCCCAGCACTCTCTGAACCCGAAGGTCGCCTGTCCCTTCTACCTTGGAAAGAACCTCGCCGAACTGATCCCCAAGTTTCTTAAGCTTGACCAGATCGTCACCGTAAATTTTCACAACGATGTCGGCCTTTGAACCTGCCAGCAGCGAATTGACCCTGTTTTCAATGGGCTGGGACATACTGATATAGGAGGACGGCACAGTGGAAAGAATCTTGTCCTTCATGATGCTCATCAGTTCCTCCCGGTCATGTGCACTCACCCAGTCTTTTTTGTCCTTGAGTTTGACATACATCTCTCCCTCGTCTGTTCCGACAGGCTCAGCTGCAGATTCTCCCCGTCCTACCTTTGTGACAACACTGGTTACTTCAGGAAAATTCTTTTCGATGACTCTTTCAATTTCATAATTCAGATCTCTGGAATAATTGATGGAAGCGGAAGGAAGCCTTCTCACATCAATGTTGATTTCCCCTTCGTCGATCCTCGGAATAAATTCTGCCCCCAGAGTAAATCCGAGAGAAATAGAAATCACTACAAGAGTGACTGCATAAATTCCTACCAGTCTTTTCCGTTCAAATCCCCAGTTCAGAAATATAATAAAATATTTTTCAATGACATCCCAGTAATGACTGTGGTGAAATACCGGCTTCTTGAAAATATAAGACACAGCAGCAGGAAATACGGTCATACTGAAAAGAAGGGCTGCTGCAAGAGCCAGAGCCACAGTGACTGCCATGGGACGGAACATTCTGCCCTCGACACCTTCGAGCGCCATCAGTGGGAGATATACAAGCATGATGATCGCCACAGCAAACGCCGCAGCGCGCCCGACTTTCTTGCAGCTCTGGAGTACGATCATTTTTGTCAGATCTTCCCTTTCTTCCTCTGACTGAGACCTGTCATAGAGCGCCCGGCTGGTAAAAAAACCGGCAAGCACTGCTTCGAGCATTACGATGGATCCGTCCACAAGAAGACCGAAATCAAGAGCTCCGAGACTCATCAGATTCCCGACAACTCCCAGCTGTCTCATAAATATGACTGCCACAAGCATGGATACAGGAATTGCAAGAGCCACAAGCGCACCGCCTTTCACTGTTCCGAGAGTCACGATAAGTGCTATAAAAACGAGAAGAGCACCTTCCGCAAGATTGATGAATACGGTCTTCAGCGCGCGGTTGATGAATTCCGACCTGTCATAAAAAGGTTCAATCTTCATTCCCTGCGGGAGGTTCTTTCGAAGCTCCTGCACCTTTTCCTTGACCTTTGCCACCACCTCTCTTGAATTCTGTCCGATGAGCATCATGACTGTTCCGCCGACGACTTCTTTTTCATCCCTTGTCATCAGTCCGAAACGGATGGACGGGCCGATCTTGACATTTCCCACCTGCCCGAGAAGAAGAGGCACCCCGTCAGAATTTGTGCGGATGGCAGTCTGAGCAAGTTCATCAATTGTCTTGAACTGACCCTCTCCCCTGATGACAAGCTGTTCGTTGCCCTTCATAATGTATCCGCCGCCTACATTGGCGTTTGCTCTTTTCAGTTCATTCAGTATGCTCGAAAGAGTCAGGTTGTGTGAAGCAAGTCTTCTCGGATCAATGATCACCTGGTACTGCTTGACCTCCCCCCCGATGGTATTGATGTCAATGACGCCCTGAACCGATTTCAGTTTTTTGGCCAGCTCCCAGTCCATATAATTTCTGAGTTCCATAGGAGAATGTCTGTCCGACGTCAGCACAAATTCATAAATGTCCCCGAGTGCAGTCGCAACAGGCGAAAGCTCAGGCTTTCCGTATCCGTCCGGAATTTCATTTTCCACCTGTTTTACCCTTTCATTCACAAGCTGCCTTGCAAACCAGATATCGACAGAGTCCTTGAATATGATGGTCACGCTGCTGACACCTGTTCTGGAAATGGAACGGATCTCCTCCACGTTGGGCAGGCCGTTCATGGCAAGTTCCACT
>DAORDI010000266.1:0-7999 GCA_035345895.1 Leptospiraceae bacterium | reverse complement strand
CCGAACTGTGCCCCAATTCCTGATTTTCGTGAGGCTTCGAGCATCTTTTCTTCCAGCTCAATATCCCTGAATGCAAATCCTTCCTTTCCGCCTGATGTGGGAAGAGTATCCAGATATCCTGTGGATGCAAGCTTCACTGTTTTCAGTGTCATCTCTGCAGAGGTTCCCCCGATCACAACCGCAATATGGTAGGGAGGACAGGCTGCTGTTCCCAGAGAGTTTACTTTTTCTATGATGAATTTTTCGAGAGAGGCCGGGTTTAGCAGTGCCTTTGTTTCCTGAAAGAGATAAGTCTTGTTCGCAGACCCTCCCCCTTTGGCCAGAAAGAGAAACTCGTATTTATTTCCGTAGCTGGAATAGATGTCCACCTGTGCAGGCAGATTGGAGCCTGAATTTTTTTCCTCGTACATGGTATAAGGCACAACCTGAGAATAACGAAGATTTCTTTCCTTGTATGTATTGAAAATTCCGAGAGATATGGCCTCTGCATCATTCGCACCTGTAATCACATATTCCCCTTTTTTGGCAGTGACAATTGCAGTGCCTGTATCCTGACAGCTGGGAAGCTGCATTTCAGCTGCAATAACCGCATTTTTCAGAAGTGCTGTGGCGACAAACCTGTCATTGTCCGAGGCTTCCGGGTCATCCAGGATCTTTCTTACTTTTTCCAGATGTCTTGTCCTGAGGAAAAAAGAGACATCTTTTATTGCCTCCTGAGTAAGAAGGGTCAGAGCCTCTTTTTCGACTTTAAGTATTTCTTTGTCACCGAACGGAACTGTGCTTACATAGTCTTTTGTAAGAAGTTTATATTCTGTTCCGTCGTCTTTCAGAGGGAATGGATCGCTGTAAAAAAAATCTGACATATCTGCTCCTGTATTTCCCAGATTTCTAATCTCTTTACATTCGATCAGAAATCAATATGGCAGGGGGCCTACTGGCAGTTAAAAGAGGCTTGGCAGCCCCTTTTAAATCCCCGCCTTTCGTTACATTGAATGATGACAAAAATTCACTTTTAATCAATACTGGATTGATCCTATTGTAATCTGCTCAGAAATCTGGGTATTTAAGTAACAGAATTTACAGAACTCTCAGGAATTAAAGAAAAAAAAGCCCCTATTTTTCGATACCATTGTGTTTGATGACAGCCTGCAAGGAAATAAAGGGATAAGGGAGAAATAAAAAACAGTAAACTGAATCTAATGCCTGAAATAAGGAAGCAGATCAGTTTATTTCAAGTCGATACGTTTGAACGGAACAGCTTTGTCATCTTTGAAAAGAAGACTTTCATTCTGTACGAAAAACTCTTTCAGATTAGAAACAGATTCAGTCAGTTGTACTGTGTTTCCGAATAAAGATTCTCTGACCGTTCCCATCAGTTTTTTTTCTTCCACTGCTTTTTTTAATATTGACTGTTCCGGTATGACAACTTTCAACTGACTGTCTTGGACGGAATAGGAGACGAACTGATAAGAATTGTCCGATTCAGTGCTGCTTTTATGAAGCGGTTTATAATTCAGAAAAGTCCGTTCATTCAACTTCGTGACATACAGCTGAAATATTTGGGAATGGGCTCCAAATTTAAAATCAAATTCCAGGAGAAGGTATCTGTTTCTTTCCTCTTTGTCCTTCAGGATCATCTGGTAACCTCTCTGTTCTTCGGTTCCCCAGATGCCGAGTATTCTGGGATCCAGAACAATACTTTCTGTTCCCCCGACAGGTTCTTCAACTGTAATTGTGCATCCGGAAAAAATAAAAATAATCAGCAGATAGGCTTTTTGAAGATTCTTCATATGCAAACAGTCAGTGAAAACGGCAGACTGTAAAGAAGAAATTTATTTACCAAGCGACCAGGTCCCGTCCCAGTTTTTAGGAGGATTCTTCAGAAGATACATACACCTCTGTGCAAATACACGGGACGGATTTGTCTTCCTGTCCGGATGCATTTTTTCCAGTCTGTCGGAAAGAATAAATCCGTTCTTTGCCTTGAGAAAATTTCCTTCAATATACAGTCTCTTTGCCTCATTGAACAGTCCGATAAGTTCTCTCTGTTCGGCTTTCATCTTTCCTTTTTTGCCGAAAAGTTCAAAGACTGGAACAGGAATGGACTTTCCGTATACACGGATTCTGTCTATCTCCCTGCATTCTACCTTGTCCTCTATCAGGAGAAATGTATTTTCACTCAGAAGAGTCTCTATCCCATACTGTTTTCCTGCAGCCTCCAGCCTCGCAGCAAGATTTACATGATCCCCGATGATAGTCAGATCAATTCTCGCTTCAAAACTTCCGATATCGCAGAGAATGCTTTCTCCTGAATTTGCTCCGAACCGGATACGGATGGGATCACTCTTCAGAATATCGGAGGCATTGTTCACTTCATCCAGATTCTTCTGGACTTCAAGTATAGAATCAATCAGATGAAGAGCGCCTGCCTTTCTGTCCGAATCAAGCCAGTAGGCCAGACAGGCATCTCCCATAAACTTGTCCACATCCCCCTTTTCCGAGTGAATAATCTTGGCAATCATGTCAAAGATCATATTGATCTGTTCCACAACCGAAGCAGGTTCATACTTTTCACATCTGGCAGTGAAATTTACTATGTCCGCAAACAGTATGGAAGTGTATCTTTTTTCGGACTTCCCTTTGACATCTCTCGAAAGGATGGCCTTCTCTGATGCAATCTTTGCAGAAGATTTGGAAAGATACTTCAGCATCTGCTTTCTTTCTGCATTTGTTCTTCTGTCCGCAAGAACTCTCTCCACTGTAGCCAGAAGAGTGTCTGTGGAGAACGGCTTGCTTATGATTCCGGACACCTGCAGATTCATGATCATCTTATAGTCTGAATTGCTTTCCCTGTCTGTCAGCACAAGAATGGACGGCTTGTTTTCCATCTCCACATTCTTCAGAGAAAGACAGAGATTCATTGCAGTCTCTTCACCGAGTTCCATTTCGGAAATGATCAGATCAAAGGAATATTTTTTTACAAGATCAATGGTCTCATTAATGGAAGATGCTGCTCTGACAGAGAATCCCTGCTTTCTGAGCGACTTGGAAAAACTGGAAATGATCTGTTCATCTCTTTCCAGGAATATGATATTTTCTCTTCCAGAGAGTGACTGCTTGAAATGCCTGTTGATCCGTTCAATCATTTCACCGATCACTACAGGCTTGGTGATATACTCGTCCACTCCTGCATTGAATCCTTTCTGAATGTCCGATGCCGAACCGAGAGTGCTTGACATAATGATATAAGTGTCGCTGATTTCCGGTCTGCTTCTGATCGACGCACAGACTTCAAATCCGTTCATTCTGGGCATTTCAATATCGCAAATGATGAGATCCGGCCTGTGCTCGAGAGCCATTTCCAGTCCTTCCTGTCCGTCAAATGCCTCGTAGATCTTGTATCCCTCGGAGGATAAAGGAGGGATCAGATGATTGTGCACAAGCTTGGAATCGTCTATAATCAGAAGCTTATGAGTGTCAGTCAGAAATTTCTGAATTGCATCGTCAATGTCCTTGAACACAACCGGAAACTGCATAAACTTGTCGGTGACATTGTTTGCATCCTCTTCAATGGAATAGTCCGTGGAAAGAAAAATGATCCTTGCTTCATAGCCGTGAATCATCTTGATTCTTCTGCATGTTTCCAGAAGCTGAAACTCATCCCCGTCAGTCTGAAGCACAAGGAGGTTCTTCTTGAGATGAGGAATCCTTCCGACCAGCTCTTCCCTGCTGATGAACTCAGTATTGAATCTCTCTTCTTCAAACTCCAGTGCCAGATAATCTCTCAAAAGAGAATTATCGACACAGACTAGGATTGGAAAATCCGGGTTCTTTCTTTCCTGGCTCATGATTTTTCCGCCGTAACATATTTTCTGACCAGCTCAGTCAGTTCCTCCGGATTCACCGGCTTTTCCAGAAATTCATTGGCACCCACTTTCAGTCCCCTTTCCCTGTCTTCAAGAGAATGCTTGGCAGTGATCACAATCACAGGAATGGATTTGTAGAGAGGCAGACTTTTCAGTCTGGATACCAGTTCAAACCCGTCCATCAGAGGCATTACAAGATCTATACAGAATAATGAATATTTCTTGAACCGCACAAGTTTCATCGCCTCGAATCCGTTTTCTGCCTCATCCACCTGCCAGCCTGCGCGGCTTAAAATCGAACGGATATTCTTTCTCTGCAGGGGAGAATCATCCACCACAAGTATCGAATGAATTTCCCTGTTTTCTTCCTTCCTGTCGGAGATTGTCTTTGTGGCCTTCTTTTCAGTGCTTTCATTGAGAGCGGCCTCTATGATTTCTCCCGGGTTCAGGATCATCACAAGTCTTCTGTCGCTCAGGATGGCACATCCCATGATAAAAGGGACTTTTTTCAATACAGTTCCCAGATTTTTAATTACAATCTCCTGTCTTCCCAGAATTGTATCTCCCACCATTCCGAGCTTCCTTTTGCCGTCATTGAGTATGATGACAGGAATCTCCTCCTTGAAGACTGCGGAATGAGGAATGGACAGAACATCGGCCATATGGATCAGAGGAATGACTTCCGACCGGAGATGATAGAAATATCTGTTTCCCAGAGTTTCGATTTCGTCCTTGGAAACAGTCAGAATCTCTTCCACATTTGCCATCGGAAATGCAAGCATCTGATTTCCCACATCAAAAAGAAGCACTCTCACGACAGCCAGAGTGAGAGGAATCTTCAGATAGAAAACAGTTCCTTTTCCTGGAACTGTCTCGAGATCAATGCTTCCCTGAAGATGACGGATCACCGTCATCACCACATCCATCCCGACTCCTCTTCCGCTCAGTTCAGTGATTTCCCCTGAAGTGGAAAACCCGGGATGAAAGATGAAGTTCAGTATCTCCTTTTCGCTCATATTCTTCAGTTCGGACGCATCTGCCAGATTCTTTTCGAGTGCCTTCCTCTGAACTGCCTCAAAGTCAATCCCCTTCCCGTCGTCCCTGATTTCTATAATTGCATAAGATCCTTGATAATATGCGCTTAGAGTAATTTCTCCTGTCTCACTCTTGCCTTTCAGCTTCCTGTCCTCCGGAGATTCAATTCCGTGATCGACCGAATTTCTGAGTACATGGATCAGCGGATCGGCAAGAGTATTGATCATCACCCTGTCCAGTTCAGTGTCCTGACCGTTCAGATTCATCTTCACTTTCTTCCCGGTCTGTCTGGCCATATCCCGGATCAGTGCGGGGAATCTTTCAAACAGAGATGCAATAGGAACCATCCTGAAATTCATCACTTCATTCTGAAGCTTTGAAGTCAGAGTTTCCAGATTGTCTGCATTCTTGACCATTGCATTCTTCACATCCTGAAAGGAGATGAGGAGAAGAGTCAGCTCCTCCTGAACGGAGAGTTCCCTTTCGGAGAGTTCCTGTCTCAGTTCATTTCTGAACCGGAATACAATATCATTCAGAAATTCAGTCTCTGCATGAATTCCGTATTTTTCAAGGCCTGCCCGAATGTCCGAGAGCATGACATAGTTTGCTTTTGTAATTCTTTCGATGATGCTTCCCGGATCGTTTTCCTGAGCGTTGGAGAGAGTTCTTTTGATGTCGCGGATGACCCTGTTTACATTTCCTATCTGTTCCCGAAACTGAATTCTCGAAAGTGAAAGTTCGGATGCGGAATTGATCACCTCATCCAGCTTGTCAATGCTCACTCGGATGGATTCCTGCTTGTCCTTGCTCATCCTGCTTACAGGCGCTTCCGAAGTCTTCAGTTCGGATTTGACTGAGCTTAATTCTTCTGTTCTTTCCTTTGTCTGAACCTCAATGAGTTCCTGTTTTATAGGTTCACTTACTGTCTTGGAAGGAGATCCTGTCCTGCAGGAAACCTCTATCTTCTTCAGAACGGGAAGTATTCTTGTACGGAGAGGCCCCTTGGATGCAGTCTCTTCGAGAAGTTCGGAAAGAAGAGATTTTCCGTCCATCAGATAGTCAATGAGCTCAGGAGCGAAGCGGATCTTTCTGTTCCGTATCAGATCCAGAAGGTTTTCCATTGAATGGCTCAGAAGTTCAATCTTCCTGATCTTCAAAAGTCTGGCTCCCCCTTTCACAGTATGCACTGAACGGAAAAGTTCATTTACAATTTCGGAAGAATCGGGAGAGGATTCCAGATCAATCAGTCTGTTTCCTATCTTTCCCAGGTTTTCACTGCACTCTTCATAAAAATCACTGATGAGGCCAATCTTGTCAGCAGGGATATTCAGTTCTTCCGGCTCATCTGAAAAATCATTCAGTCCGACGTCGGTCTCTTTCTCGTTCAGGACTGACTTTGGAACTTCTCGAGGAAGCGCATCAGCCTGCTTTTCCTGAGCAGAGGGAGTTTCCCTCACACCGTTCTCCGGCTCAGGAGGCAAAGTCTGAAAACCCTTCCGTTCAAATTCAGATGTCTGAATTCTGTATTTCTCCATCATTGCTTCAAGAGGAGGGGAAAGATACAGTCTGCACTCCTCAATCAGAAGGGAAATATCCTCAGAGCTGCTGTCCTCTGCCATAAAATCCTTCAGAAGCTTCAGCTGCATATTCAGAAGAAGGCGGATGAGATAGTCGACAGAGTGTTTTGTAAGAGTATTCTCCTTTCTCGCAAAATCAAATGCAAAATCAGAGATGGATGCGAGATGAAATATCTTGTTCAGCTTGAGTATCTTTGCAAATCCGAATATATTATGATTGATCTTGTACATATTCAGAAGGGTTTCTGATTTTGTCCTGGATATTTCCAGTCCCTGAAGGGAGCCGATCATATAGTTTACGTCAAGCATTGCCGTCGTAATGAAATTTTCATACAGCCTCCTGGAATTTTTGTCCACTGAAGCATTTTCCTGAACTGCATCGTCCGGCCATGGAGAAAATATTTCTAAATGATAGTGCATTATATTTCATCTCCTATGTAGTTTCTGATGTCCTTGGAACGGATCAGATTCTCTGCAGAGATCATGAGGAGAGTCTGCTTCTGCATCTGAAGAATCCCGGAAGCATACTCGCTGATCTGACCGGTCAGAAGTCCCTCGTTCGTCTGAATCATGGACTTTCCGATCTCCTTCATCTTGGAAACGGAATCCACGCAGAGAGCAATTTCCTGACCCTGATTCTGCAGGATGACGAACTTTGTGTTCTCATTCAGACTTCTCATCTGCATCCCTATATAGGAAGAAATATCTAGACAGGCAATGACCCTTCCTCTCACATTGATCACTCCCCTGAGGGCGGGAACAGTCTTGAAAAGAGGCGTCACATCCACATTTTCCAGAACTTCCAGAACCTCCCTGATCGGAACACCGAACTGAACCTCCCCGATGGAAAAGAAGATGAATTTTTCCGTTTCCGATCTGTTCTGCACATTGACAGTGCTGATCTCAGTGTTTTTCTTCTGCACGGAGATCTGTTTTCTGAATATTTTTTTATAATGTTCCGCTATTGCTTTTTCATTCAGAATGACAAGGGGAATCTTTTCCAGAATGGAAAACCCGGATACAAACTCTTCCGGCTCTGATCCGGACTCTTCCCCGCTTTCCGCATCCGCAATGATTCTGATGAATCTGTCCATCACAAATCCGATTCTGGACTCATCCGACTCAGTAAGCACAATGCTTTTAGGAACTGGAATATCCCCTGAGGTTCTTATCTTTCCTGTCTCTGCAGGATCAATGACAGGAACAGGAGTGTCCTTGTATTTCAGTATTCCCAGAAGTCCTTTTTCCTGAATCGGCACCTGAATGATTTCAGGAGACTCTATGACCTCAGTGACGCTCGAAAGACTGACGGAAAAATAGACCGACTTGAAAGAGAAGATAAACTGCTTTCTCACTTCATTTTCCATGACAGTTTTCCTGCCTCTTCCGTAAGGAAAGATCCGAGAAACATTCCGTGTTCAAGATGATAAACGATTTTATATATTTACAGTTCATCTGGTTCTCCGCCGTTATCTGCCTAAAAAGTCTTCTGCTGCATGATCAGAGCACACCAGCCTTTTC
>DAORDI010000265.1:0-8007 GCA_035345895.1 Leptospiraceae bacterium | reverse complement strand
TGCTGTCATAAGTAGTAGTAATAGTAAATGCACCGCCTACACTGGTCCCGCTCATTGTCGTAGTTTTAGTTGAATCATTGTATGCAAAGGTTAAAGTTGATCCCGAAAGCACAGAAGAAGTATAACGCCCCGAAGCATCGTGGCCGGAATATGTTGTTGTTCCCAAAACTGAGGAGGACGATGTCAGTCTTCCAGTACTGTCATAAGTGTATGTAATACTGCCTAATGAAGGAAGACTCGCCGATTTTGCCTTAGTCAACCCCATAATTTTACCCTCAGCCACAAAATCTGCATTTGATCCATAAGTGTAGGAAGTTGTCGATGTCGATCCAGCAGAATTCTTTGACGTACAGCTGTATGTCAGGTTGGAATAAGTACATGTATCAGTTGTTGTGCTTGTTGTTCCTGATTGAGTAATCTTTGAAGAAGATTCAGTTACATATGTTCTGCAGCTGTTCGATGCCGCCAATGCAAGCAGAACGAGCGCAGGACTCATATTTCATATTTATACTTTTTTGTCAATATTAAAAAAATATCAGCTTTATAATGGTTCTAAACCACATTTGAGTGTATTTTATTCGTGACTGCCCAGCCTGAAGGCTTCATCGTTACAAACAGAAAGCATTCTGCAGTTTATCCTGAAAGTTCCAGAACAATTTCAGTCCTTTATCAAGAATTTATTTGAAGACAGGAATCATAATGAAAAAAAGTCTAATGAAATGAAAGATACAAAAGAAACAAAACACCGCATCTACACCACAAGTTTTGCAAGCGTGTATCCGCACTACATTGCCAAAGCAGAAAAAAAGGGACGCACAAAGGCAGAAGTGGATGAAATCATCCTCTGGCATACAGGGTACAGTCAGAAAGAATTAGAAGATCATCTTAAAAATAAAACAGACTTTGAGACATTTTTTGCAGATGCTCCCCTGCTGAATCCGTCCAGAAAACTGATAAAAGGTGTTGTATGCGGGGTCAGAGTAGAAGAAATAAAAGAGCCGACTATGCAGGAAATACGTTATCTGGATAAGATGATTGATGAACTGGCTAAAGGAAAGAAAATGGAGAAAATTTTCCGAAAACAGTGACTGAATCGATAATCGGAAAAATACTTTAGAATAATTTCGTCAGCGGAGCAATTCCGCCGACGTAAACTATGAATCCGTTAATGTGAGGCTTTTTTATCGTGGTATTTGCTGAGCTGATGCTCCATTTTATCTTCGAGACCGTCTATGCAGGCATAGATGTCTTTATGAGTGTTATGTGCATTAAACTGAGCGTTATCTGCATGTAAATTGCAGTTCGCATTGATTTCTCCATGCACTTTTTCAAAAGAAACATCACAGGAAATTACCTGGTTTACATATTTATTGAATCTTCCCAGTTTTTCCTGTGCGTATGATTCAGCTGCAGCAGACTGATCCAAGTGTTTCCATGTATATTTGATTTTCATAAGCAAAATTCTCCAGACAATACTAACCTCTAACTTATGAATGATTTTGAACTGACAAGTCAAACAAAATTTCAAATGGGATTCTGATTTTTACAGACGTCAGGTAGAAAGGCCTCTGGCAAAAAAGTTCTCATATTCCTCAACTGACATAAACAGATCCGCTTTTTCCTGAAGATCACTCTCTGAAATGAGAAGTCCCATATGCTTACCTGCAATGATCGCAAGCTTTTTGTCTCCGAATATCTTCATAAATCTGTCCAAAATGAGAAGCTCGCCTGCAGTAATTTCCGGCACATTTCGTATATCGATGGAGATACTGTCATTGGAAATGGCCTTGATGACAGGCGGTGTCAGAACATATTTTATTTTTGGAAGGACATGTTTTGCAAGATTTGCATTGAACTGGATCCTTGTTTTTTTTGACTTCCGAATGACTTCGATTTCCTGAATTGTTCCTCTGGACAGTTTGGCATGGGCCAAAACTTCATAAATCTTAAATTCCAATGCCGCTTTTGTAAGAGGTTTAATCAGATAATCACTAAACCCTAATCTTTTATGAGAAACCGTGAAATTATTGTCCCTTTTATTCAGAATAGCTATGACAGGAATATCCTTTGTTACAGGGTCCTGACGCATTTTTCGAATGTACTCTGCAAATACTTTCAGAGTAGGGTCAATTGTCAGAAGGATCAAATCCGGCTTGGCAGACCTGACATAGTCATCCACCCTGTCGAAAAAATTCACTAGAACGGTTTTCTGTTTCAGTCCGGACAGAAGATTTTTCATCTCTTCCTCATCCTTTTTGTCTATCTCTATTGCTACCACCAGTTCCATTCTGTGTTTTCTCCGAGTGTTCGCCTTTCGGCTTTCTCATTCTATTTTTTGCAAGTGTCCGGTAAACGATTTTAATTGGAAAGAACTTTTTATTTTATTCCGTAAAAAGCTAGCGGATTGATAAATTATGGCCGCATAAAAATCTGTACCTGAGGTCATTTTTGGACAGCCGTTTTAATCATAATCAGACAAATTTTATCGGAATTTCGGAAGGCGGGATCAGAACATCTGTGGCTGTCGAAAAATACAGGATTCTGTTCGATGTGGGTTATCTCCCCTACTATTATTCTCAGATGGACAATCTTTTTCTGACTCACGGTCATCTGGATCATTCTGCAGGAGTGCCCTATTATATTTCGCAGAGATCTCTGAAAAAAATGAAAGGGCCGAATATCTATGTTCCTGAGGAAATGAAGGACGATCTCGAGCAGATTCTTCAGCTTTATCAGAAAATTGAAAACTTCAAATATTCCTACAATCTGTTCGGTCTGAAGGCAGGGGATACTGTCCATCTCAGCTCACACGCCGCCTGCAGGGCGTTTCCCACACTTCACAGAATTCCTTCCTTAGGATATACAGTATATGATAAATCCTTAAAATTGAAAGATGAGCTCAAAGTACTGACAGGCGATGAGATACGCGATCTCAGGAAAAAAGGGCTAGAAATTCATGACCATAAACTGACACCTGTGATCAGTTTTTCAGGAGACACGCAGATTGATCCGATTCTCACAAATCAGGACGTACTGAATTCGAAAGTGCTTTTTCTGGAATGCACCTATCTCTGCGAAGAAAGACCGAAAGAAAAGGCGCGGGAATGGGGACATCTTCATTTGGATGAAATTGCAGAACACGCAGAACTGTTTCAGAATGAAAAACTTGTACTGATGCATTTTTCCAAAAGATACTCCTACTCTGAAATCAGAAATTATATCCGAAAAAAACTTCCGGAAGATCTTTGCAAAAGAACTGTTCCATTGATTCCGGAGAAGAATATACATGTTTATTGATTCACCTTATGCCTTCAGCTGCAGTAAGCATTTGTGCAGGGGATCTTCCAGTCTTCAGGGCTTCGTCCTCGCTCTTTGGAAATTGTCTAAAAATCCCGTTTTTACTGATCCATTGAAATGCCGGATTTCTCTGATGCTCTTTTGAAATTATGCCTGCAATAAATATATGAGGATACATTATAATGAAAAATAAAAAAACTGTTCTGATTCTGGCAGCAACCTCGGACATCGGAAAACATATTGCTTTCGGGTTTGCAGAAAGAGGCTGGGATCTTTATATCACCGGAAAAGACCCCATAGCATTAAATCAGGTTACTTCCATACTGGAAAATAAATACGCGGCATACGTGCAGGAATTCATTCTGGATATTACTGATTATCCTTCTCACAGGGGATTCCTTGATTCACTGCCGGAACTGCCGGACACAGTTGTGTGCTGTTTCGGATACTACAAGGATCAGGAAAAGGCACTCTCTGATTTTCAGGAAGCCTATCTTACGATGAGCGTGAACTATGTAGGTGCTGTTTCCTTCCTGAATCTTGTATCAGACAAATTCCAGAAAAGAGGTTACGGATCGATAGGTGTCATCAGCTCTGTGGCAGGAGAACGAGGAAGGCAGATGAACTTTCTGTACGGAAGTGCAAAAGCCGGTCTCACTGTATATCTTTCTGGACTGCGAAACAGGCTGTTCAAAAGCAATGTCTCGGTGACAACCATCCTTCTTGGGCCTGTCTATACAAGAATGTCCGAAGGACATAATCTGATGCCGGTACTTACGGCAAAGCCGGAACAGGCGGCTGAGAAGATTATTCATGCCGTCATTAAAAAGAAAGACAATGTATATATTTTATGGTACTGGAGATTCATTATGATGATCATCAGATCAGTACCTGAGTTCATATTCAAGAGGCTGGGGAAGTTCTGAGACCGGATTTCCGGAACTCAGAACTTTTGATATCCTTCAGAACGAAAGTTCAGCGGGTATCCGACTCCATCCAGAGATTAGGAACGGCGGACTTTACATCCGGATCCATTCTCAGAGAATTTGCAGTCTCAAAGGAAGCATTTCCGGACACTGTAATGATATTGCAGAGATTCGGGATTGCAGACTGTTCGCCGAGTCTCAGGTTTTTTCCTGCTGCCCAGGACTGACAGGATTTTCCATTCTTCAGAGTGACAAGAACCCCTCCAGGAAAAGCAAGAAGTCTCCCGTTTTCTGAAAACACAGGAGAGGTTTCACCGCTCAGATCAGTCATTTTCCCATCTGAAAGATTTCTGGAAAGAGAGGATCCTGAAATATTCCAGATTTTCACTCCGCCTTTCGAAGACTGTGGCTCTGAAGACCTTGAATGAGTTTTACCGGAACTGGCTGCTCCAAATTCTGCCAGAAGATCCGGCTCAAGCAGAATCTTTCTTTCCATCCCGTCATCAAAGATTGAATATGACTTTTTCTGTCTGTCAGGCTTTACTGCGGTTTTCTGTTTTTCTTTTCCATTGGAAAAGAGCCCTGTGCAGGCAATCAGACTGACCATAAGTACCGATATAATCTTGTTTTTCAATGTAATCTCCTTCATTATCTTCCGTAAAATTTGAGTGACCAGGACGAAAGCGTTCCTGTATCTCCGGATGCCCCATCTGCAACCTTCAAGGTCCATGTACCGTTTGCGGCCTCACCCAAATGCCTTGCAGACCCGAATCTCCATACATTCCCCGTAAAAGAACAGCTTCCCAGTTCCGTAAAGCTGGATGTCTTGCATCCGTGAGTTTTGGAAAGAGTGCTGACTGCACCTGCAGGAGAAGTCAGAGTAACTGCCAGATCGCCTACATAGGTATGAGTAATTCCTACATTGACTTCCACAAACTCAATGTTTGTAATCCCGCTTCCGCTGACATTCACTGTTCCGGTAAGCCCGGCGGCATTATTGTCAGGAATGGCTCCTGTCCCTGAACCTGCTCCTGAAGTGAACGTCACCATTGTTCCGACGTTGGTCCAAGTGGAAGCCAATGCCACAGCAGCCTTCGCATCCACTGCTCCGAACCCGTATTTATGACTGAAATTGTATGTTCCGCCGGATATTTTGTTTCCTGCTGTCAGCCAGCTGCTGTCGGATGCATCATTTTTACGGGCAGATTCTGCGAGAATCAGACGGACATCCCTCCAGGTCAGATTCGGATTTGCCTTGAGAATGAGTGCTCCCACACCTGCCGCAAGAGGAGAAGCAGAGGATGTGCCGTTGAATGTATTTGTGTATTTGTGACTGTTAAAATCGGACTTAGTGTTGTAATCATCCGTATTGTATCCGGCATAAGTTGCATAACTATTATCAACTGTAGTGATTGCAGTTCCGCTTGTGCCTTGCGACTGAGTTACAATCCAGAGGTTCGCTCCTTCTTCCGAATAGCTAGCCTTTTTTCCATCATCCCCAATTGCACCGACTGCAATCACTCCGTAATAATTTGCCTGTCCGTCATAATTGGAATCATCCACAGTGGCACCCCCGTTTCCGGCAGCCCAGAAATACACTGCTCCTTTTCCTGACCTTCCGCTTGTGACACCGGTATCCACTGCAGTCTTCCAGGTCGAATTTGGTGTGGCATAGGTCCCCCTGTTGTCGGATGCACCCCAGCTGTTATTTGAAATATCAAATGCATTGATATTTCCATTCCCGGTCATTGCATTCTGTTCATTTGTAGAAGTTAAAGACTGGAGAAGATTGTAACCGAAAATGCTGGCCCTCGGAGCAACTCCCATTCCGCCGTAAATATTCCCGTCTCTGGCACCGATTACACCGGAGACACAGGTTCCATGATCGGCCGTCGATCCGCTTGGATCGGAACTGGAATATAGATAATTTTTTCCAGCACCGGAAAGAACATTATCCTTTAAATCTTCATGAAGAATATCCTGCCCGTCATCTACCACGACCACTTTGATTCCGTCCCCTTTATTTCCGGACGAATACACCGTTTTGAAATTGACATCCTCTCCTAAAGTGCCTCCCAGCTGTCCGTAATTGTACAAATGCCACTGGAACATGTACAGTGGGTCTGTTACAGCAGTAGACTGAGTGCCCGGAGTATATTTAATGCTTGTTCCGGAAGCAGGAAAGTCTCCGTGATTCAAAGTGCTGTTGGAAGTTCCTCCATATATAATATCGTTACTGGTTTTGCTTGTGTTCATTCCGACAAATGTAGCATACGGCTTGTAGCTGCTGGAAGTCTTGGACTTCGGGCCGTAAAGAAACTCGATAGAATTGTCTTTTGAATCTAAAATGACCTGATAGTTGTAACTTGCATACGAGGATCCAGTATCATCTTTTACATTTTTGAACTGAATTGTGAATTTTGTATCAGACTTTAAATACGAAACCTGTCCAGCTGCACCATACCAAGGGAAAACTGCAGAACTGGTGGAAGAAAAGAAAAATCCATAGCCCTTCGAATGAAGCGTAATTTTGGAAAACTTGGAACCGCCAAAATCAAAGTTCATATCCAAATTTAAATCAGTTCCGGATGCAGCAGAAGTTCCGGAAATCTCAGTGTAGGTTTTTCCCTGAGTCACTGTCCTTCCGTAAGTGGACAGATCCGACGATGTAGAACTGGCAGAAGAGGATCTGGATGCACCGGCTGCTAAAACGGCAATTGTGGCTGGATTGGAAAGTGGTCCTTTGCTCTTAGGTGAGGGGCAGTGTATTAAGAATACACTGCTAAAATGATTAAAAATGGCTTAAAAATATTTTTCATTTTTCAGTCTCCGCTTATTTTTAATTATGACAATAAAATTCATAACTTCCAAAAGTCAATAAATTTTGATTTTTTTTTGCATATCAGCCTTTTTTAAATGAAGTTCAACTCAAAATAATGAGAAACAGACTTTGATATACGTCAACTCTGACAGATGTGCATTTATTTTCGTCGGTGTACAATCCACTCAGCGGCCAGAATATTGACTGCCCAGCCTGCCGCCATCAGAAGATCGCGTGTCAATCCAGTCGGCTCTCCGAAAAAAATGAACCAGGGAAGATGTGTCAACACTTGAGTTCCTGCACCCATACCGATCGCATAGGCCCGGATCATCCAGTTGCTGTGGTTTGAAATCTGCCTTTTCCTGATTGAAGTAAAGCCCAGAATGACACAAATGGTCATTGCAATTCCCACCGCAATACGGATGGAATACAGATAATCACCGTCAGTCGGTATATGCGGATAAAAAAGTGTCAGCCATAATCCGGACAATGCGGAGACCAGACCGAAGAATACGAGGAATTGACCGGATACCCTGTGCCATTCGAGATGTTTTCTGCGAAAGCCCGGGGAAAACTGGAACGCACCAAGCAGTCCGAAAACAAGCGAGGAAACGATATGAAAAACTGCAGGAGCAGGAGAATGAAAAAATCGTTCATTTTCAGGTCTTATCTCCCCGCCGAAACCGAGAGTGATCAGCCGATAAATGC
The DNA here is from genome assembly GCA_035345895.1 of Leptospiraceae bacterium. Classification (GTDB taxonomy): domain Bacteria; phylum Spirochaetota; class Leptospiria; order Leptospirales; family Leptospiraceae; genus DAORDI01. Next base: position 255 of record DAORDI010000265.1, on the reverse strand, counting down.
CTGCAACTGCCGGAACAAGACAGAGAAGAATCAGCCCGACCATGATAAGATAATCCTTTTTGGTATATGTATTCATTATAGCTCCGACTGCCAAGTGTTTTCACTGATGCCGAAAAATCCAGTCTGATTTTAGATTTCTGAGGGGAAAACTGACTGTTTTGGTTCTTTATGACACAGTGGAAATTTCGTCCCGGACTCAGTAAAAAATACAGATCCCAGACATTATACTCATTTTCAAAAGTCTTTGCGCATTTA
>DAORDI010000264.1:0-8021 GCA_035345895.1 Leptospiraceae bacterium | reverse complement strand
CATTGATGGCAACCCATTGATGGCAACCCATTGATGGCAACCCATTGATGGCAACCCATTGATGGCAACCCATTGATGGCAACCCATTGATGGCAACTCACTGATGGCAACTCATTGATACAAACCCAATCTGCTAAAAATCTCTTTACAAAATTCATTTCCTTCTAAAATGAAGGAATGCCTGAACATACAACCCTTTATCAATATCTTTCTGCAACATCCGCCAGATTTCCGGATAAAATTTCTTTCCTGAAAAGGAACAGTACAGGAAACTTTCAAGGAAAAAGTTTTGCATCTCTGAAAAAATCTGTAGATGAACTTTGTGCCGGAATTCAGGCAGAAGGAATCAGACCTGCAGAAAAGATTGCCCTGTTCTGTGATTCCTCTCCCAACTGGTTTTTCACTGATCTTTCCATCATCACATCCGGATGTGTGTCTGTTCCGAGGGGAACTGATGTCACCGATGAAGATATAGAATACATAATCAATCATGCAGAATGCAGGACCGCGATCGTACAGAACGAAAAAACAAGGGACAGGCTCGTCTCTCTCAGATCCAAAATTCCGATTCTCGAAAAAATTTACATCCTGGAAAAGGATGCATTTCATCTGTATGCAGGAAATGATTCAGTTCAGTCTCTAATGGAAAAAGGCAGAGAATTTCTGAAGACAAAACAGGACGAGGCACAGAAACGAATTGAATCTGTGAACCCGGAGGAACTGGCAACTCTGATTTATACAAGCGGAACAACAGGTGCTCCGAAAGGAGTTATGCTGAATCAGAGAGGCTGGATCACTGCAATTCAGAGCACGATCGGATGCGTAGGAATTACTTCCGAAGACAGGGCACTGAGCCTGCTCCCTCCTTGGCATGCATTTGAACGGGCTGTTGAATATGCTGTGATATTCCTGGGTGCTGAATTTCTTGTCACAGACATCAAGACTCTGAAGGAAGATTTAAGAGACTTCAAACCGACTTTCTTTCCTTCAGTTCCCCGAATCTGGGAATCCCTTTACAACGGAATCAAGGCAAAGGTGGGTCTCGAATCCCGGACAAAACAGAAACTATTCGAAACTGCACTCAAGGCAGGAAAATTCTGGTCAAAGCAGAAAGCAGTTCTCCTGGGATATAATTTCAGTATGTTTAAACCGGGAATATTCAGCATTCTTTTCAGCAGAACAGGAGCTCTTCTCAGCCTCATTCCTGCATCGCCAGGCAAACTGCTTTCCATTCTTGTATTCAAAAAGATTCACGAAGCATTCGGAGGCAATCTTAAGATATCCATTTCGGCAGGAAGCGCTCTTCCAGGTGCAGTAGATGAATTTCTTTCTGCAATCGGTCTGACTGTTCTGGAAGGATATGGAATGACGGAAACTTCTGCAGTGATCTCCGTTCGAAAAAAAGACAGCCCCACTCCATCCACACTGGGAGTTCCTCTGAACGGATACGAGGTCTGTCTGAAGGATGATAAAGAAAATAAAATTCCTTATGAAGCCGGAAAAAAAGGAACTCTCTGGGTAAAAAGCAGACAGATCCTGATGGGTTATTATAAAAGACCGGAACTGAACAGCACTGTATTTGACAAGGAAGGATTTTTCAATACGGGAGATCTGATCAGTTTTACCTGGAAGGGAGAACTGGTTTTTTCCGGACGTTCCAAGGATACACTTGTTCTTGCAGGAGGTGAAAATGTAGAGCCTGTACCCGTAGAAGACAAGCTCCTGAATTCCGATCTGATTGATCAGGTGATGGTGGTCGGCAATGACCGGAAATCCCTAGGTGCAATCATTGTTCCGAACTTTGAAAAAGTCAAATCAGCAATCCCGCACGCGCCTGCAGACCTCAGTCTCTGGAACTCAGATCCCAAAATAAGAGATCTGTTTAAAAAAGAAATCATCAGACTGATTACAAGAGACAACGGATTCAAGACGTTTGAAATCATTCCCGGAAACTGCTTCTGTATTTCGCCCAGACAGTTTGACCTGGACACTGAAATGACAAGGACACTGAAAATGAAAAGAAATGTCATCTCGGAAAGTTTTGCATCTGAGATCGAAAATATGTACAGGTAGTGCGGATGCATCAGTATTCTCAAGTGTTTCACAGCAAAACAGATTCCGGATATTATGCAGTTTTTTGTCAAGGTCAGCTGAATATTTTTCGTTGAACGCAGGGGTTTTTAAAAAAGACTTGTAAAGAGAGATTGCTCAGACGCATCAGACAGCTGACGGTCCGCAGTTTCTCACTCGCATACTGAAAGGAGATTGCATGAAAAATATTCACTTTATCATTATAACACTGATTCTGTCGTTCTGCGGAGAAGCAAAGGACAAGATCCAGGGGGCATACAATAAGACTGTAGCAGGAGTCGAAGTCACAGATGAAAATGTGGTAAAATATGTCGCTGCAGTCAAGGCATTGAGAGAAATCGGCCCGGATATTCCCAAAAAACTGGCTGAAAGAGAAGAAAAAATCAAGGCAGGAATGGAAATCTACAGTCAGATAGAAGAGACTGTAAAAAAAGCAGGTTTCAAAGATGCTCCTGAATTCATGAAGCTCAATGCAAAAATTGCCTGGGCATGGAATGTGTCTCAGGGCGAAACAGGAATGCATAAAATGGAGACAATGAAAGACGAGGGACTGGCTAAAATGGATGCTGCTATCAATAACCCTGCAACTCCCGAATCTGCAAAGGAAGAACTGAAAAAAGCCAGGGAGGTCATCAATCAGAACTGGGAAAAAAACAGGAAATATGCAGAGATGACTTTAAAATTCATCCGCCCTTTTACAAATGAAAAGGATCTGGAGGTCATAAAAAAACACCAGAAGGAACTGATGGAAGCCTACTCGGGACTCTCTCTGAAAAGCCTGAACGAAATCAATGCTTCGCAGTTTCTGAACAAAGAATAAACTTATGGAATCGGAAAGCGGAGTTTTTGAAACGAAGGTCAGAAGAAATTTTCTGGATTTTTTCAGAAAAAAACTGAGAATTGATCCATTAAACATACAGTATGGGAATCAGTCGCTGAGATGCGCTGAAATTTCAGCTCTGAGATATGGAATCATTCAGATGTATATCAACGGGATCAAAGCAAACAGAATGTATGAAATAGGTCTGAAATCTCAGGATGAAAAGAAAAAAATAAGAATCTTCTTTCAGTCCCTCCGCCCTTTTGTCACGAATAAAAAAACAGAAGAGCATTATAATCTCATTATCGAAAATCTATGGATGCATATAGGAAGCAGGCTGGCAAAAAAGGCGATCACTGATCTCGAAAATGGAAAAAATTATCAGATTGAAAATCTGGAAATCACGCCTAAGGGAGTAAATATTCAGAACAGGGACTGGCTCTTCAGGAAAAGAAAATTTTTCATAGAATGGAAGGATCTTCGAAAATATTATGCAGACGGAAAGCTCTATCTGTATTCAGATGCAGTGAAAAAAGCAAAAGCGGGATATGCACTGAACAAGGTCTGGAATTCTCCAATTGCAGGATCTGTACTCGACTGGGTATTCAAGGAAGGAAGAGCCTACAGCCTTGCATCTGAAAGCAGGTTTTAACCTGGAAATGAAGCATACCCCCCTCCTAGCCCTCATTATTTCATTATTTCATAATTTTAATATATTTCCAATTGAACCCTCCGGATTCATTAACAGCTCAAAAGTCTCTCATATTCTTGAAGACTTTGAAAAAAAGGATTTTTCAGAAAAGAATCTTCTGTTGAGAGGACAGAGTTTCAGCAGACCGGAAATAATGATGTCTTCTTCTTTTGTATCCCCTGACCTGAATTCAGACAGAAGTCTTCTGCTCCGGTTCCCGAATGAATCAGTGATGCTTCCTGTGGAAATACTGTTTTCTGAACCGGCACAGTTTGAGGACTATGTGACTGAAATCACACTTCATATTTATTCGAACGGGTCAGGCGGAGAACTTTTTCTTCTGATGGAAGACAATAGGTTTATGCTCCATTCTCTGCCAGCAGCCAGGCTGAATTTTTCGGGCTGGAAAAAAATCCGGATTGGGATTCCTCCTGAAATCAGACAGAACAATATTCTTTTGAATAAAAATTCGGATTTGAAGCTTGCAGGATTCCAGTTCAATCCTGCAAAGACAGACAGCACGATGAAGGAAATTCTGATAGGAATAGATGATATTCTCTATGCCTCAATCCCGAAAAAGAAACTGCATCCTTTCACTCCAGTCGGAAAATAACTCAGGGTTTCTGATTTTTCAGATAGATATCATCATCGTAAATATCAATCAGTGCAAAACCTAAGAGAAAGTCGAGAAGTTCACCTGCATTAATTTCTACACGCAATCCGATCCCCAGCGCAGCCGCAAAACCGAGTCTTGTGTATGACGGAGGATGCCTGAAAGCGGATTTATAATCCTTGTCCCTTATCTCTGATCGTGCTCCTTTCTCAAGCTCTGGAGAACTTGAGTCTGTTCCGATCAGAATTGCAAAATCGGAGACATGATGATACGCCATTTCACCCGATTTCAGACCAGTCTCGTTCGAAAGCTGAAGACCGTGTCCAAGGGAGCCGGGCTGCAGATACAGTCCCGCACCGAGAGGTCCGATCTGCCCTTTTACTCCCGCAACTCCTCCGTAAACGGCTGTAAAAGTAAAGATGTCTCGGGAATCCATAATTCTGTCATTGAAATAGTTTCGGGTTTTTCCGGAGTCTCCCCCCGGATTGTCTTTATCCTTGAAACTGACACAGTTTACAATGGAAACTGTAATGATGAACAGATTGAAAAGATGTTTCATTGTGAATCCTTATTCAGAAAGGAAGCTTCTGCCTCTTTATCCAAATCTCAGCGCTCCCTTTCAGAAATTCCAGAATCAGAATATCGAAACAGTGTTCTACTGTTTTTTTGCACTTCCTGCAGAATTCTTCAGATAGATATCATCCCCGTAAATATCAATCAGTGCAAAACCTAAGAGAAAGTCGAGAAGTTCACCGATATTCAATTCCACCCGGACTCCGATCCCAAGTGTAGCGGCAAAACCGAGTCTTGTATACGCAGGAGGATGCCTGAAAGGGGATTTGTAACCTTTGTTCCTAAATTCATGGCGCAGGCCTGAATCTGTAAGTGAATTCGGCTGACTTGAGTCCGTCCCCAGAAGAATCGCAAAATCAGTCACATGGTGATCGGTAACTTCTGCCGACTTCAGACCTGTCTCACTGGAGAGATCTACACCATGTCCGACTGAACCAGGCTGAAAATACAGTCCTGCACCGAGGGGTCCGACCTGAGCCTTGACACCTGCGGCAGCACCGTAGACTGCAGTGAAAGTAAGTATGTCCCGGGAGTCCATAATTCTGTCACTGAAATAATTTCTGGCTTTCCCGGAATCTCCGCCTGGATTTTCCTTATCCTTGAAACTGACACAGTTTAGAATGGAAAATGTGATGATAAACAGATTGAACAGTTGTTTCATGGGAAATCTTTTTATCAGCCATATGCTTCTGTCATCATTTTATTTTATTTACTGCAAGTGCATCAGGAAAGAAAACGGACAAGCATCTCATACAGTTCCTTCTGATCGAGAGGTTTTACCAGAAAACCGTTCATTCCGACTTTTTCTGCCTTCAGTTTTTCTTCCTGCATTACTGACGCTGTCAGCGCAACTATAGGCACTGTTCTTTTTCTGAAATCCTTCATATTGCGGATTTCTTCAGTTACTGCATATCCGTCCATTACCGGCATATGGAGATCCATTAAAATTAAATCATAATTATTTTCTGATACAAACTGAAGAGCCTGCTTTCCGCTGTGAGCACTGTCCACTCCCGCCTTTTTCCACTTGAGCAGCATCCGCTCGGCAAGCCTGAGGTTCAGATCATTGTCATCCACTATCAGAATTTTCATCGTTTCAAACCGCGATACAATGACCTTGACTCCGGTGGAACTGATGCCTGTTTCCTCGGATACACCTTTAGGAAGGAGAAGCTTGAAAGAGAAGACAGACCCTTCTCCAGGCCTGCTTCGGACAGATACAGTGCTGTTCATCTGATGCAGAAGTTTTCTTACAATTGCCAGTCCGAGTCCTGATCCGCCGTATTCTCTCGATATATGAGAATCTGCCTGAGAAAAAATTTCAAAAATTTCTTCCTGCTTTTCTTCAGGAATTCCGATACCCGAATCGGATACTTCAAAAAGAACACTGATCAGTCCTTTTTCAGTCTTTAAGTTCTGAATTCGAAGACTTACAAATCCTTTTTCCGTAAACTTGAGAGCATTTCCGATCAGATTCAGAAGGATCTGAGTGATCCTTGCCGGATCACCGATAACAAACACAGGGAGAGACTTGTCTATATCCAGCCGGAATTCTATTTTCTTTTCCTCAGCCTTTATCTGCATCGTGCGGTAAACATTGCTGACCAGTTCATAAAGATTGAAATTTGCGGATTCCAGTTCAGTCTTTCCTGATTCAATCCTGGAATAATCCAGAATATCGTTGATCACTGTCAGGAGACTTTTTCCGGCAAACTGAACTGCCTTCAGGCTTTCAATCTGATCCTCTCTCGGATTTTCCTGAAGAAGTATATTCACAAAACCTAATACTGCATTCATTGGAGTCCTGATTTCATGACTCATATTGGCAAGGAAGGCAGATTTTACAGCAGAAGCCGCTTCCGCCTTCTCATTCCTTCTGTGAAAAAATTCAGAAATCAGCGTAGTTGAAACAATTAAATAAAGATATAGAAAGGAAATGACGGTATAGTTTTGCATACTCAGTCCAAAATAGGAAAGCGAATAAGTGAAAAAAAGCCAGAAAGAAATACCGTACAGAACAGGAAAAAGCTGAACCCGCATTCCGAAAAAAGTTCCGGTAACCTGCATCAGGACAATAAACCAGGCAGTATCAGGATCTTTTGAATATAATACAAAAATCCAGAAATGAGCGAAAGAAACAATAAATCTGATCCAATGATTCAGATAAACCCTGCTCCGTATGTGTGCATACTTTTTATAAGGTATGTTGAGAAGGATATTGTAGAGGGGCTGAAGAAGACAGAGGAAAGCGGTCATCGGCCGGTTTTCCGCACTTATGACTGCAGGTATGTACAGGAGTGTACATGATATTCCGAAGATTTTTACTATCGAATCAGTAGCATCAGAAGGGAGAAGCTCTCCGTCAGTCATCCTGCTTCCCAGCCTGCTGAGTTTTTTTTTAAAACTTAATAAAAAATCAGACATTTGGCAATATTTTCAGATCCCTGCAATCCATATAATTTATATATAATCTATCCATTACTTATATGACTTGACATATAATAAAAACCGCAATCTGCGGTTCAATAAAAAAAACACCTCGGAATATGTCTTTCTGAGACTTGAAATCTTCCAAAAATAACAGCCTGAAAACGGACAGACCGCTTTTTTCAGACCGTCTGCTTCCGCTGCTCCAGAGTCCATCCCTGCCGGTTCGCCTGCACAAACCTGATTCCTGCAATGATTACGGAACAGCAGCATTCTTCAAATCAGTTGCGAAAATAAAGGTCAATAAAATTCTGGGCTTGTATGAAAAAAACGATCATTCTTTCCGTATTTTTAGCCTGCACATATTCCGTCACAGCTCAGGAAAAACCGGCTGCAGAGAAAGCAAAAGAACTGTATGCTGCGAAAGACTACGAAAAGGCATATTCTATGATGGAAAAAGCCTCACCGGAAGAAAAGAAAACAGCAGCATACTGGATTTTTTTAGCAAAAATCAATTTTCGGTTGGAAGACACTGATGAAGGAATAGACAACCTTTACTCTGCACTCAAAATAAAATCTGATGAACCTGAGGTTTATCTGGAACTCGTAAAAGCCCTGGCGAGCACAGAAAAAAACAAGGGAGCATTTGAGCTCTGCGAAAAGGCACTGAAAAAATTTCCGACTTCCAAGGACCTGAGAATACAGAAAGCCCTCCTGTATCCCAAATTTGCAAAAAGCTGGGAAGGAATAAAACTCATTGAATCAATGAAGGAAGAGTTTCCGAATGATTCCTCCATTCTGAATGC
>DAORDI010000263.1:4639-8111 GCA_035345895.1 Leptospiraceae bacterium | reverse complement strand
TATAATAACGCTCTCATCATTCGGACCTCGATATTCTGTTCAGTTCAAAAACAACAATTTTCTGATTTTCAAAAAACCTCAGTTCTGATACTTTGAAACCAGCTCTATTGATTAATTAAAAAATATATTCTCATCAGGAGTTCATATGAGCCAAGAATCGCAAATTTATTCCAGGGCGGAGTTTATTGTAAATTCTCTTGCAGCAGGTTTTGCCATGGCAGTTCTGCCGACCTGTTCCACAGTCAGAACAACAGACTTGAAAAATATCCAGGCAGGCGAAGTAAAGGTTCCTGTAAAGGGTGGAACAGTTCCTGCATACCGTGCATATCCGGAAACAGGTTCAGATTTCCCCGTTGTTCTTGTGGTTCAGGAAATCTTTGGAGTGCATGAACATATCCGTGATATCTGCAGAAGATTTGCGAAGCTTGGGTACTATGCAATTGCACCGGAGCTTTTTGCAAGGCAGGGGGATGTGTCTCAAATGCAGGATTTCAAGGAGATTATTTCGAAGGTTGTCTCCAGGGTACCGGACGAACAGGTTCTCACTGATCTGGATGCCAGCTGGAAATTTGCAGCATCTTCCGGTCTCGTCAATTCTGAAAGACTTGCGATTACAGGATTCTGCTGGGGAGGAAGGATTACCTGGCTTTATGCTGCTCATAATCCCAAGGTGAAAGCTGCCTGTCCCTGGTATGGAAGACTGAGTGGAGAGAAAAATTCACTTCAGACTCATCATCCTCTGGATCTGGTTCCCAAATTTAAGAATGTGCCTATACTTGGTTTTTATGCCGGTCAGGATCAGGGGATTCCTCTGGATCAGGTGGAGAAGATGAATAAGAGTCTAAAGGATACAGGATCAACTTCTGAAATTATTTTATATCCCAATTCAAAACATGGTTTTTATGCAGATTACAGGCCTATGTATGATGCAAAGTCTGCTGAAGATGCCTGGGGAAAACTTCTGAAGCATTTCAAAAAGAACGGTGTATAATCCGTCTGTCGGCTGATTCTGAGTCTGAGAAAAAATCAATTGGCATCCGAGTGATGATATGAGCAAATGACAGAAAAGACAGAAACTGATTCTTTGGAAGGCTTTATGTCAGTACAGACGAATTTATGAAATGCAGGTAAGCATCTTTGCTTCTGCATCATCAGTGCAATATTTTGACAGGGGGAAATTTATATGAGAATATTTGTTACAGGCGGATCCGGGTTCTTAGGTTCGGAACTCATAGCGCGGCTTATTAAGGAAGGTCATCATGTGTATGCACTTTCCAGAAATTCTCAATCTGCACAGAAATTTAAAATGAACGGAGTACTTCCGGTAGAAGGAGATTTTAATGATATTTCCAGATGGGAAAACTCGCTGAATGAAATTGATGCTGTGATTCACTGTGCGGCGCCGGTCGAGTTCTGGGGAAAATGGGAAAATTTTGAAAATGATATTGTAAAAGTCACAAAGAACCTTCTGCTTGCTTCAGACAGGCAGAAGGCAAAACGTTTTATCTATATCAGTTCGGAATCTGTTCTTCAGGATAAAGAGCCGCTGCTGGATATTACGGAAGAACATCCTTATCCGGAAGAGCCCAGTTCCTATTATGGAAAGGCGAAAATGCTTGCTGAAAAGGAAATTCTGAATTACGGCGGTTCTGTTCACTGCATCATTATCCGGCCGACGTTTATCTGGGGGAAAGGCGTGAAGGCATTGGATACAATGATTGATAAGATCAAGTCTGGTCAGTTTATGTGGATTGACAGTGGTGATTGTCCCATTGAAACGGTTCATGTAAAAAATGTTGTAGAATCCATTATACTGTCATTATCCAGCGGAAATAATAAATCAATTTATAATGTGACTGACGACAGTCCTGCATCTGCGAGAGAGTTTCTCACTGCACTTATTGAAACGAAAGGAGTACAGGTCCCTGATCGGAATATGCCTGGAATCATTGCATCTGCCGCTGCTGTGATCCTGGAATCCTTCTGGAAACTGTTCGGAATTCAGTCAGTTCCTCCTCTTTCCAGATTTGAACTGTCTTTTGTTCATATGCCCAGAAGATACAATATCGTGAAGATTAAGAATGAGCTGGGATACAGGCCTGTTGTCAGCGTCAAAGAAGGCCTGAGAGAGATGAAAGGCTGAATTTCCCGAGGAAATCTGATCAGAATAGAAAAATCAGTTTTCCTCGAATCAGATAAACAAGCGAAAATACAATCATGATTTTATAAATATATTCCAGGATGACCGGGATCAGTGTGGAAACAAATGCATTTGCAATTTCCGACTGAATCAGGGTCTTCCTGAAAAATCTGCTCAGTTCCGTGACAGGCTTGAGCAGAATTCCTCTTCCGAGTGCGTCGCCCAGTCCGTCCATCGAATTCCAGAGTCCGAGCAGTCCCAGTGCAGGAGTGAGTTTCTTCAGTTTTCGGATATTCAGGACGGAAATGAAAATGCTGTAGGCAATAAGCAGAATGCCGGCGGTTAAAATGAAGCAGGTCAATACTGTGTTTTTCTGAAATGCTTCCGAAACTTTCATCGGTTCAAGTTTCCCGCTGATTCTGAGCATATACCAGAACACGGAGAATGAAGTCAGAAGAAGGGATATGCTCAGACTGTTTTCGAGGAAAAGTTTCTTTGTAAATCCTTCTTTTACTGTTCTCAGAAAGGTCTTTGTATGTTTTTTTCCTGCAATTATAATGAATCTGATCAGATATGAAAGAAGATTGATCAGTATGCCGATCACAAACATAATTTCTATCAGCTTGAAAATTTCCAGTTTTGAAGGATTCAAGAAAGTCATAATTTCAGCTGATCCATCCTCTTTCTTTAAAAAGAAGTTCTATGTGAGCCATATGGTTTTTTCCGTGCCATACATACATTCCGATCATATCTTCCATATTGACTTTTCTTTTATTTTCCGGATGATAGAATTCTTTTTTCCAGTCTTCAGGTGTCAATGATCTGAAAAGAACTGTCCATCTGCGGTGAAGGCTGACGAGGATGGAAAGAGATTCCTCTGCAGGAACATCTGTGCTGTCTTTCATTTCTGCCCAGAGTCCTTCGTGATACGGTTTAATGATGGGAACATCTTCGCTCAGTGCAAGTTTCATCCGGATGAATGCATTCATATGACTGTCGGCCAGATGGTGCACAACCTGCTTGACTGTCCAGACCCCAGGCAGCGTTTTCTCTTCATATTTTACACTGTCTGCAAAGGAAAGGAGCCTTTTCAGATCTTCCGGAAATTTTTCCAGTTCTTCTATCAGCAGTCTTTTGGCCTTTTCGTCCAAAGGCTCTTTTTTCTTATATGGTCCAATCGGGTTTCTGATATCCATTTTTTCCCCCATTTTTACACTCAGCCGCAGTAACCCTGATTGTCTCCCGGTTCATACAGGCCTTCCTGTAAGAATTTTCCCTTCGATTCCAGCAGAATCTGATTCCCCTGCCGCTTTAAAAAAGATTCGCTTGGAA
>DAORDI010000263.1:0-4539 GCA_035345895.1 Leptospiraceae bacterium | reverse complement strand
CTGAGTGCAGTTTCAATGCAAAATCTCCCTTTTGCATAAAGGCATAGGATCAGTTTATTTCTGAGATCTCTTCTGAAAAGCTGTTTTTATCTGGAGAGAAAAGCCGAGCGCAGGAAAATTTTTTCTTGACAACTATACCGTCTGGACGGTATAGTTGTTTTATGAAAAAGGAATCTGCCAAAGGAAAACTTCTGGAGTCTGCCAAAAAAATTCTGAAAGAGGAAGGATATGAAAAATTCACTCTGGACAGTCTAGCAAAAAAAACAGGTGTCAGCAAGGGAGGAGTGCTTTACCATTTTCCCACCAAGGAACGGCTGATTCAGGAAATCATAGAGAATCTTATTATCAGGTTTGAAAATAGACTTCATTCAGAGGAAAATGCAGACAGTTCAGGTTCCTGGACTCTCAGATATTTTCAGGCCACACTGGACGACTTGGATGATTCTGATCTGCAGAGCTCCGGCATCATTGCAGCTCTTGCATCGAACCCTCATCTTCTTCTTCCGCTGGTCGAAAAGTATTCAGCCTGGAAGCAGAAATTCAAAAAAGAAAAAATGGATCAGAGCCTGGCTGATATACTCAGGTTTGCCGCCGACGGAATCTGGTTCAATGAAGTGTTTGGACTGTCTGTTCTTTCCAGAAAGGAAAAAAAGCAGATACTGGAAAGAGCGGAAAAACTTGCGGGACAAAAGAAATGAAAAATTTCACTGGAAAAAAAGCAGCAGTCATAGGTGCGACAGGAGGACTTGGCAGGGCTGTTTCGACTGCACTTTCCATAAAAGGCTGTTCTCTGGTTCTCATTGGACGCGACACTGAAAAGCTGATTCAGCTGCAGGAAGAAATAAAAAATCTCACAGGAAATACTGTATATTTACAGACAGTATGCAGGTTTGATCAATATTCTGAATGGGAAAAGGCTGCTGCTGAGACAGAAAACAGTTTCGGCATTCCAGATTTCATCATCAATACAGCAGGCACAGATGTACGAAAGAAACTTTCTCTTCAGACAGAAGAAGAGATCAGTTCTCAGATTGACATCAATCTAAAGGGATCTATTTTCATTACAAAAGCATTTCTTCCTCTGCTTCTGAAAAGAGGGCAGGGAGAGATTCTTCATTTTACCGGTTTTCTGGACGGCAGACTTGCCTTTCCATACTACAGTGCGGATGTTGCTTCAAGGGCGGGACTGACAGCATTTGCAGAATCAGTCAACAGAGAGATCGGAAGTTCTGATATAAGGGTTGCTCTATACTGTCCTTCCGCAGCGGACACTGAGGCTGAAAGGCCATTTCATCCTGTCTGGAAAGAGATGGGACTGGTAATAACCTCAGTCGGGAGAATTGCAGAAGAATGCCTGGAACAGCTCGGTTCAACAGAGACTCTTCGAATATCGGGAGGATTCCTGAACAGTTTCTTCGCCAGGCTAAATTCTGCATTTCCGAAAATGGCTGATATGATTATAATGAATAAATATTCCAAGATATTGAAAAAATATTTTGATTCGGAAGCTGAAGAGGCTTTAGGCAGGAATGATCTTCCGAAGAACCCGATTCTGCTTTATTCGGGCATCACGATGATTGTTCTCTCTTTTGTGCTATATGCACTGATTCCGGCTGTACCTTTTTTTCCAGTCAGTGCGGAAGCAAAAGGATTCGGTGTCACCGGACTGATTGTTTCCGGTGAGATAACGTTCTGGGCGGGGCTCGCCATCGCAGGCCGGCCTGCCTACGAGGCAATGAAAAATCACTTGAAGACTTTCAGAGACCGGATTTTCGGGAAAAAGGTCAACTGACTTTAATGATGATTTTTCCCCTAGGTTTTCCATTCTCCATAAGATCAAATGCATCCTTTGTTCTTTCGAGAGGGAATGTGTTTTCTATGAGCGGCTTCATCTGACCCTTGATGAGAAGTTCTTCCATTTCTTTCCAGTCTTCCGGCTTCCCTCTCATATTAGCAGCTGTAACACTGATGCCCTGGAAGATTTTCGCGTATAATGAAAATATCATTGTAGTCGGAAAGAAAAGAGTAGTGCAGCTGATTCCGTTTCTGTTCAGAACATTAAACAGCTCTTCCTTCTTCATCTGTCCGAACGCATCAAAAACAAAATCAAATCTTTTGTCAGTTTTCGAAAGATCTTCTTTTTTATAATCAATTATATCATCTGCTCCCAGTTTCCTCGCAAGCTCCATATTTGGAGTGCTGCAGGTTCCGGTGACAGATGCTCCTTTTGCCTTCGCTGCCTGAAGAGCAAAATGACCGACTCCTCCCGTAACTCCGTTGATAAGTATTTTCCTGCCCTGAATATTTCCGAATTTTCTAAGTCCGTTCAGGGCCGTCAGTGCTGCTACAGGAAGGGAGGCCGCTTCTTCAAAGCTTAGATTTTCAGGAATGGGACGAATCTGCCCGGATTTAACTGCAATTTTTTCGGAAAGAACACCGCTGTTTCCGAACAGAGGCATAATATATCCGTAGACTCTGTCTCCATTCTTAAAACTTCCTCCTGATTTGCCTGCATCCAGAACTGTTCCTGCAAAATCTCCCCCAAGTATTTTTGGAAACTTGAATCCCGAGACAAATTTCATATTTCCATCCCGAATTTTATAATCGATCGGATTGAGTGAAACTGCTTTGATCTGAACAATGATCTGTGCATCCCCCTGAGCCGGATCGGGAAGTTCTCCGAACTGAATCACGTCCAGTCCGCCATAAGCTGTGATAAATGATGCTTTCATTAAATTGTATCCTTATTTTAAAAATCCATTGTGTCCAGAGTGAGCCAGCTTTTCCCTGATTTCCTTGTATTCATTCCAGTTAAACTTCTCAAGAAAATCATAGGCTGCAATGACACCCTTTCTGAAAAGAACTCTCTTTTCTTCCAATGTCATTTTGAAGTTAAGCCAGTTGTGTCCGCTTGTGTCTATATATCCGATCAGTCTGTTGTAGTCAGGATGTTTTACAAGGAAATCATAGTCGGAGCAGTGTCTCATTGAATCAAAAAGAGCCATTGAATAATCAAACAGATTTCCGATTGTATTCACTCTTCTTTTTTTGGCCCCGAGTTTTACTCCGAACGTAGGGGCGTCGGGAACTCCTTCCTGATGAAATACATCAATCGGAAAGTTTGAAAATACTCCGCCGTCGGCAAATACAGCAGATTCGGGAGGATTGTCAAAATTTGCAAGGTCCTTCCACCTGCTGCGTACATCTGTGATTTCGCTCAGTCTGTCAATCTTCATCGGATGAAAAAAGAACGGGATGGACATAGAGGCTCTTACAAAATGTGCGGGAGAAGTCTTTCTGCAGTCATCCCAGTACATAGGCGCCATCTTGGGAAATATCACTTTTGTCTCGCTGATAATATCCGCTGCAACAATGCAGAGCTCTGCATTGATTTTATCCAGACTGCTTCCTGTGATTTTATTGTGAAGATTTGGGATACGCTGTATTCTATCTTCAAGTTTTTCCAGTGTATCTGTTCCGAAATTTTTCATATGCCCGTCGACCCATTCAAAGAAGCTCCTTCCTGGGTTCAGGCCTATATCATTGAAAAGATTGTCCAGAACCTGGGCTCCTTTCCACATCAGCTTGATTCTGTGGTCATCCAGCTCCCCGCTTCCGATGAACTGACTGAAGTCCTTTGCATCTGCGTCGCCGTCGATGAATTCAGAAAGATCCAGTTTGAAGAGAATTTCCGAAAGTTTCTCCGTCTTGGCTTCCTGTCTGTCGGCACAGGCAGTCAGAAGAAGCGCTGCAATCGATCCTGCCGAAGTTCCGCCGGCACTCAGGAATCGTATGCCTGCAGTTTCCAATGCATAGATATATCCGATCAGTGCAACTCCGAGAACTCCGCCTCCTTCCATCACTATGTCCACATACTGCAGAGTTCTGCCGTTTTCCTCGGACACTATGTCGGAAATATTATATCCTCCTGCAGCAGCTTTGTCAGAAATTTTTTGAATAAAATTCTTTATCTGCTGATCTTCATTTATGAAAGACATTGCCATAACTTTCCCCCGAAAATAATCCAATCATCCTACTAAAGAATCAGAAATCCATTTTAATGCAAGTCAAGTTTTGGACATATCTTTGGTCCAGTTCATTTCTGGAGAAGACTGAAACTGCAGATTTCTGATGCATGATTCTGTCCGAAGAGATTCAGTCCAATGTTTTTATGAACTCTCATCTCAGTCCGTCTGAGCTCTGAATCTGTAGGCTCCGTATCCGAGGAAGATTAAAGAGAACAGGGCTAGAATAAGAATGGAATCCCAGAGAAAAGCCAGTCCGTTTCCTTTAAGAAAAATTTCTCTCTGGGCGACCATAGCATATTTCATCGGATTCAGCATTGTAAGTCTACGTATTATAAGAGGCATATTGTCCACTGGAAAGAAAAAATCCGAAAGAATGATGAACGGAAAAAGAAATCCGAATACTGTCATCATAGCCTGTCCCTGAGACCTGCTTACTGTCGAAATAAAAAGTCCCAATCCGAGCATACATATTATATATATTGTATTCAATACAATGAAGCTGAAGAATGAT
>DAORDI010000262.1:0-8174 GCA_035345895.1 Leptospiraceae bacterium | reverse complement strand
GCAGTTGCTGAACTGAGCGGAGGTTCTCTTTTAGGACTGACAAGGCTGCTTCTGTACCGAAGCAGACTCCTGTAATCGGCGCAGAGCAGATTTTCTATATTTTCCTTTCTGCACCAGTTTTCAAATTCAGAGAGTGCCTTCCTGTATGTGATGAGGGAGCGATCCGAAAGGCCTGAGTTCTCGCTGACAAATTCATCCAGAATATTCATGGCAGTATAATTATTTTACATTATTTTTCGGATGAGCAGGGTCAGATACTCGGATCATTCTGATAATCAGTATCGAAAGAACGGAACATATAACTGCAATGATTCCCACATAAGGATAATTTTCAAGAGGAGCCTCCGGACCTGACTGCGTGATAATCATGCTCGATACTGTCGCTGCTATTCCGCTTGCCACCTGCTGGGTAAACGTATTCAGACTCATGAAGCCCCCTCTGTTTTCCTGTCTGTTCACAGAAGATGTAATTACTGCCATCGCAGGAACAAATCTGCCGGATACAAGCACAAAGAATGAGGTGGAGACAAGCAGTATCTTCCATTTTTCCATCTGTGGAAGGTTTGTGACTGCAAGAAGCGGTATGCAGGAAAGAAGTGCAAGCACTGTGAATGTCGCCATTTTACCGAATCTGTCTGCTGCAAAACCTATCAGGACTGATGTGATGAATGTAGCGGCACCGCCGCAGAAATATACCAGTTCCAGATCAAGCTTGGAAAACCCCAGGTTCAGCTGCATATAAGGACTGATGAAAGGAATGACGCTGAATCCTGCCATCATCATCACGGCTGTAAGAGTAAAGGCAGCAAGATGGTTTTTCTCCTTGAGTATATTCATATAGTACGGGATTATCTGTACATGTACTCTTTTTTTCAGATGTTCTGTGACGTTCGGAACCGTGAAAACGGAATAAACCAGGATCAGTGCTGATGCTCCCGAGAGTGCAAGGAAAGGAGAATTCCATCCATAGTGGTGGGCAAGTCTCAGCCCGATTGGAACACCTGCAATTGTGGCCAATGAGAATGAAGCCATCAGAATCCCTGATGCCTTTCCTCTTCTTTCAAAAGGAACAATGTCCCCAAGTATGGCCAGGATGGAAGACCCGAGTACACCGCCGAATGCACCTGCCATAATCCTGGAAAAAACAAGTGTTCTGTAATCCGGAGAAATCGCACAAAAAAGCGTTCCAGCAATGAAACCGATATAGCAGAAAATGAGGGTTTTTTTCCTGTCGAATCTGTCCTGGAAAAAAGCGGAGATCAGACTGAAGAAACCGGCACTGATTGTATAACTCGATACAATAATTCCGAATCCTCTGTTGTCTACCCCAAATGCGCTCATAAATTCCTTTCCCAGAGGCATAATGATGACAAAGTCCAGTATATGAGTAAACTGAATCAGAAACAGCGCGCTTAACAGAATAAGTTCAGATCTGAGCAGCATCAGAAAAGAATCTCTTCTTTGGCTTTGTTCTTTTCCTTCGCAGTGCCGGATGTTTCCTTGACTGTTTTCCCTTCAGGATTTTTGGAAAGCATTTCTATCTTGCCTTCTGCCTCTTTAAGTCTTTCAGAACAGATTTTTTTCAGTTCCATTCCTCTTTCATACGCCTTGATGGATTCTTCGAGCGTCAGCTGTCCTCTTTCGAGTTTTTCTGCAATCCGTTCGAGTTCTTCGAGAGCTTCTTCGAAGCTGATGTGTTTTTCCTGTCTGCTCATTCTGTATCCAAAACCTCCAGTTTCAGTCTGCCGTTGTGCAGTATGCTTTCAAGGATCTCTCCTTTTTTTACTTTTGTTCTGTCCGAGATGACTTCCTTTCTGCTGTTTCGCAGTACAGAGTATCCTCTTTTCAGTGTCAGGAGAGGAGAGAAGTTCTCGATTCTGTTTTCCGTCAGTTCATATTTCTTTTTCAGTGTTTCCAGTCTTGCAGCTGCAAGGAGTTTCAGTTTGTCGAATTTCTGAAGATCTGAGTTTTTTCTGGCCAGCCAGTTTCTTCCCAGCAGAAAAATTCTGGAAACAGTTTCATCCGTCTTCAGAATTCTCTCCTGAAGCATAATCCTTCCCTCACTGAATATATGCCGTTCAGAAACAGCCTTGAATCTTTCTCTGGCAAGGCCTGCTCTGTTCCTGAGTCCTGATGCAAGTCTGTTTGAAAGATCTTCCACTGCGAACTCATAATCTGCGATATTCGGGACTGCAAGTTCTGCAGCCGCAGTAGGGGTGGGGGTATATGCATCTGCCGCAAAATCAGAAAGGACTGAGTCTGTCTGATGGCCTACAGCCGATATGATCGGAATTTTTGAGGAATAAAATGCCATAATGACATCTTCATGATTGAATGCCATCAGGTCCTCGAAGCTTCCGCCGCCCCTTCCCGCGATGATTACGTCCACATTCCATTTAGGATCATTGAGTTCCCTGATGGCAGATACAATGGATGCGGGGGCCTGTTCTCCCTGCACAAGACAGGGTGCTACAGTAATATTCAGATGAGGATATCTCTCTCTTGCAATTCTGATAATGTCTTCCACTGCTGCCCCGTTCGAAGCTGTTGCTATTCCGAGGGTTCTGATGAAGGAGGGAATAGGTTTTTTCCTTGAAGGATCAAATATCCCTTTTGCATTCAGTTTCTGCTTCAGAAGTTCAATCTGGTAGAGCAGGTCGCCTTTTCCCAGCTCTTCCAGACGGGCCACATTGAAATTGTACTGACCGCCCTGTTCGTAGACTGTGACTGAACCGTATACTCTGACCTCCAGTCCGTCCTTGATTCTGTTTCCCTTGTAGTTTTTATAATTATAAGAAAAGAAATTGCATTTGATGATGCTTCCTGGATCCTTCAGTGAGAAATACATATGTCCGTTTCCTGAAAGAGAAACATTGGATACTTCTCCGCGAATCCAGATATTTTTCAGCTCCTGCCTATCTGAAAGAATCTGTTTGATGCTTCTGGTAATATCGGATACTGAAAAAACTTTCGGATCGGTCATTTTATTTCAGTCTTTGAACATTGCAGGCAGCTCATGTTTGTGCTCTTTCCAGAAATCCCAGACAATGACAACAAGGGTTACTGCGACCGGTCCGATGACAAGGCCAGGGATTCCGAATTCATTGATTCCGCCCAGCAGAGAAAGGAACAGCAGGAAAGGATGCAGATTCAGTTTCTTGTCCAGAAAATTAGGCTTCACCAGGTTTTCAAGAAGCAGATAGGATGTGAATGAAAGACTCATAAAGATGACTGCACCGATCCAGTTGGATTCTGCTATCCCCATATAAAGTCCTGCAGGAAGCCAGACAACCCCTGTGCCTACGACAGGAATCAGTGAAAAAAGGGCTCCTATGCATCCGTAAAGTATAGGATTGGGTATGTCTGCAATGAAGAGAAGAAATCCCAGAACAAAACCCTGAAGAAGTGAAATGACAAAATTTCCCTTGAGTACAGCCTTGACAGCTTCTCTGACTCTGTACCCTATCTTCAGTTTGAATTCATCTGAAATGGGAAGATTGTTCTGGAAAAAATTTTCCAGCTTGTACCCGTCTTTATAAAGAAAGAATAGAAGCATAAAAGAAAAAAGAGTGTTTACTATGATTTCAAGAGGAAGCTTGACTCCTTCGAGTATCAGTGAGGTTGCATTGGATAGAAGTCCGTAGATGCTGTCAAAGTTCAGTATGTCGCCGTAAGAAGTGACGATGTCTCTGTACATATTCGGTATGTTGACCCAGAAAAACTCTGTATCAGTGAAATAGTCGGTGGCCAGTGGAAGGTTCATCAGGAAAGGAAGAAATTTCTCCTCCGACAGATTGACCTTCATCAGAAAAAGAAACGAAAGAAATTCTTTCAGAAGAGCACTCAGTATGAAATAGGATGGAATTACGAGAATGATAAGCATCAGTATAATCATTATAATTGGTGCAAAATCGGATATTTTACGAGGAAGTTTTTTTTTAATGAAGACATAATAGTCCCTGGAGCCCGCGTAAAGTATAAGAGATATGAATGCTGACCAGAAAAAGGACTTGTATACCATAAATACAAAAGTAACTGCACCTATGAAAAGGGCAGAAACGATTGCAAGCACAAGATAGCTTTTTTTGGAAGATGCTGTCAAAGTGAACTGACTCTCCTGTAGAAAAGTCTTATTTCCCTGTTTCCGGGATTTTCGCGGATATGCACTGTAAGTATTCTTCTTGTCTGACTTTCTGCAAGAAAAACAATGAGTTTCTCTTCTTTCGATTTCTGAAGAAGTTTCCAGTCCATCAGTTTGACCGCATTTTCATAAAATGCGGAAAGCTGGTCCATGGAAAGATCGGATTCCACGAATGCAAATGATTCAGGACTGTCCAGAAGAGGGGTCTTAATTTCAGTGCTTTCAATGACGCGGCTGTTTTCCGGAAAGAACGGTGAAGGGATATTTTTTTCCTGCTTTGTCGGTTTTTTGGTTACATACAGTCCGCCTCCGAGTCTGAATTTTTCATTTTCAGAATCTCTGCATCCGGAGATTGAGGCTGTAATCAGAATAAGCACAGACAGAATTCTGATGCATTTTCCAGAAATGGAAGATGCAGATTGCACACGACGAAAAGCTGTCAGTAATTTATGAGGCATAATGTAAATCCTTGAATCTTTCAGTCTGAAGACAAGGATTTTTCTCAAAAAAGAAGAATACTGTAACTCATCTTTTACCGCGAAGTACACGAAAAGAAAGATTAAAAAATCAGTGTTCTTCGCGATAAAAAAATCATTCCGAAATCAGGCAGCCTTTCTCTGTTCTCTCTCCTCATTTTTGGATTCGGATTTCTCCCTTTCGAGAAGGCGTACATCTTCCGCAACAATCTTCATTTTCTGTCTGGATGTTCCGTCAGAAGATTTCCATCTTTCCTGTTTCATCCGTCCCCAGACAATAACAGGATTTCCTTTTTTCAGACGTGACTCACAGTATTCTCCCTGTTTTTCCCAGGCCTCCACATCGAAGTAGGATACATCATCACTGCTCTCGCTGAAACCGAATCTGTGATTGACTGCCACTGAAAATACTGTTACATTTTTTCCTGTGCTGACCTTTTTTGTTTCAGGGTCTGCTGTAAGATTCCCGTATACCATAATTCTTGCCAAACCGCTCATATTTTATCCTTGCTCTGAATTTGAAAACAGGATCACCGTTCTCTTAGATACCTGTAATGAAAAAGCTCAAAGCATGAAAAAAAAAACCGGTTTTTACGTTTTACAAGGAATAACAGCCTAAAAAAGAAATTACTGCTGAGGTGCAGGTGTCGTTGCAGGTGCTGCCGGTGTCACAGAAGGCGGAGTCTGGATTCCAGCCTGGTTCAGAAGTGCCGGATCGATTCCTTTTTTCTTTTTGTCTTTTCCGCCGGTGAGCGCCGCCTTGAGTTTGTCCTGCATTTCCTTGTCGCCTGCTTTTTCCTTAAGTGAACTGATCGCAGCCTTTCCCTGTTCCGACTGAAGAGTTTCCATTGCAGCGGAGCAGTTCAAGAGAACTGCGACAGATAATATAGACAGTAGTGTTTTCATAAATAATCTCCTGCCCTGATTATTTTTGATTGCAGAGATGCTGTAAAGTTTTTTTTGTTTTCAGATTCCGTCTGAGCATTCTGAATCAATAAAGACTTCTCTGACGAAATCTTCAATCAGATCCTCTCTCAGAAGTTTTCTTTTTTTCATTTCCTCAGGGGTAAATACTGCCATGACTGAAGTGGATCTTGCACAGAGACGGAATTCTGAATTGTAAAGATGAGCGCTGACTTTTGCTTCTCTTTCACTCACTTCTGTGATCTCTCCTTCTGAGTAGATGAAATCTTCCGTGGGAGTTTTTTTCAGAAAGTCCACTGTCATTGTTTTGGTCAGAATGAATTTTTTCAGAATCCATATGGCAGTCCAGGCCATTGTTTCATCCAGAACAGTGGATACGACTCCCCCGTGAGCGACTTCCACCCATCCTGAAAGATGAGAAGGGATCTGCAGTTTTGAAAAAACTTTTTTCCCGTCGGAATGGAATTTCATTTGGAGTCCGAACTGATTGATTCTTCCGCATCCGAAGCAGGTCCCGTGGGGCTGATTCGGAATGATCGGAAGTCTTTCAATTCCTGAAAGATCTGTCATTATGGATTAATTAAGAGTTGCTTTGAGATAGGCGACAAGTCTTGTCCAGGAAACTCTGTCAGCTTCAGCATCGTATGCCATTCCCATCGCCTTGTGTGCTGTGCCTGCACTTGCTCTTGTGAAGGAATGAACTGCTCCCGGATAGGAATAGAATTCATGCTTCACGCCTGCATCCTTCAGTGATTTCAGAAGAGAGTCAATGTCCTTCTGAGGAGTAAACTTATCGTCAGCACCGTGATGAAGTTCAAGAGAACCCTTTACTTTTTTTGCACTCTGAAGAGTCGCGGAAGGAAGAACTCCGTGAAATGAAGAAGTGGATTTTACATCCCTGCCTGCAAGTGCATACTCGACAGCTGCACGGCCCCCGAAACAGTATCCGATCACTGAGATTTTTGTCGGGTCCACATTCGGGTGACTTTTCAGCACTTCTACTGCCTTGTCTATTCTGGAAAGCATCAGAGTCTTGTCTGAGCTGTATGCTCCCGACAGTTTCCCTGCTTTTTCATGGTCATGGTCTTCGACTCTGATTCCTTTTCCGTACATGTCCATTGCAAAGGAAACATATCCGAGTGCTGCAGTCTGATTTGCTCTTCCTTTGACATGGTCTCCAAGGCCAGTCCATTCATGTATGAGAAGGACTCCCGGAACCTTTCCTTTCAGATTTGCAGGTTCAGCAAAGTAGCCTTCATAGTCCTTGCTGTCCTGTTTATACTCTGCGGTTTTTGTCTTGATTTCAGTTCCTGCACAGAACTGAAGAGAAAAGAATATTGCTGCTGTAAAGATGATTTTCATTCATTGCTTCCTATAGTGTGAATTTTAGGAACAGGAACTCATAAGAGCCTTTTCAGTCAAGAAAATACAGCAGGCTCCGTTTCATTCAACGAATTATCCGGATCGAGTCAGTCAGAAAAAACTTGATTTATGCATATAATTCCGGATAGAATCAGAGGAATTGTGTCAAACGGTTCTGAGAAAATTTTTTGTTTGACATGATATATGCTTATAGAATGTTTTTCGAGACAGTTTTTTAACTGTTTCATTCATTTTTTCAGGAGACAGAAATGCAGAAAAAAATCTATCAGATGTTCATCCTTCTGATTGTCAGCTTTTTTATACTCGGGCAGGGAATCAGTGCACAGGAGTCCGGCACAAGGGAGAGCTACGGCTCGGACTGGAAATATCTGGGTTATTCAATCCTTGTTCCAGGTCTCGGACAGTTCAAAAAAGACAGACCAGTCTATGGATCGATTGCTCTGGGAGGGTTTGTTCTGCTGACTGCCCACATGGCATTGTCTGCAGATGCATATTATGCAGCGGAAAAAAACTATCAGATGAAAAGTGTGACTGCAGCTGCGTTTACAGGTGCCCTTACCCAGAGCGGTTCCATATCATCCTCTCAGGCAATGTTAATGAATATTCGGATGAGCAGTATGGCATTTGCTCCATACAATGCTGCGAAGGAAAATGCAAACAATGCAGTGATTGTCCTTGGGATATTTTATATTGCACAGGCTTTCAATGCTTTTTTTCTGAATCCGGGAGGAAGCACGGCTGAAAATCCTTTGGAAAAATCCTTCCTGTACGGTCTGGATCTGAAGGTGTCTCCGGAAAGGACTGCATTCAGCACCGGAACAAATTACCAGATGAGTTATGGATGGAGGTTCTGATGAAACTGTCGAAATTATTTATTGTCCTGCTACTTACTGTCGGATGTTTTAAGACGAAAAGATCGTCCTTCGATCCCTCGACCCCTGTCGGAACTCTGAATGCTCTTTTTCGAGTTTTAAATTCCTCTTCAGATTATGAGCTCGAGCCGGTTCTGACATACAGCAGTTCTTCCTATACATATTATACTAGGATTGAATTTGAAACGCCTGCAACTGTAAGTAATGTAAAGTCCTGTTCCGTTTCTCCTTCTCTTCCTGCAGGAATCATTCTGGATACGACGAACTGCAAAATTTCAGGCACACCGACTTCTGCTTCCAGTGCAGTAAATTATACTGTGACTGCAAAAAACATTACAAAGACAAAAACAGCAGTTCTGTCCATTTCAGTGGAAAAAA
>DAORDI010000261.1:2121-8402 GCA_035345895.1 Leptospiraceae bacterium | reverse complement strand
AACAGATTGACTTCGGCGATCCGGGATTGAACCTGTTACTGTGAACCGGACAGCTGACTTATTCTGGGAACTGATCCATTCCGGAAGACCGAAGGAAATGAACATTCTTCTGGATCAGATTTCCATTTCAGTAAAAGACTTCGGTTCCGAGGACTGGATTCAGCTGGATGAAGCGGTCAGAAAATCCTCTCCCTACTATGCATCTTTGAATATGAGGGAAAAAAATCCTGCGGAATTTGTTCCGGAAAACAGCACATTGGAAAAACAGGTTCTTCTGCTTGGACTCTGTTCTATGCATCCGGTAGGATTTTTCCGGGAGAAGGCACTGAATCTTCTGGGAAAAGTAAGGGACGGGTCGGAACTTCCTTTTCTTCTTCTGCGTCTGAAGGACTGGGCAGGGCCTGTCAGATCCGCTGCAGAGAAAATGCTCAGGGAAAGACTTTCTTCTGAATACAGCAGTTATTATATTCAATTTTATCATTTAGTGCTCCGCGCCGGCAGATCGGAAAGAGCTGCAGAATCAGAAATATTCACCGGCGTCAGCAGGCTTCTTTCTCAGGAACCTTCCCTGCAGTATGACTCCCCTGCCCTTCTGAACTTCTCTCAGAAAATCAGGAATGAATTTATAATAAATGTTATATTCATCAGAGATTATGAAAAGGAGGATCTGAAATCCTTCTACCGGAAGGAAACTCAGCCTTTTCTGAAATACAGGATACTGATAAAATATCTCGAAAAAGAAAATCTGGACACGGAAGAACTCAAAGACCTTTTCAGAATCAGTGCTCCTCTGAAATGCAGAATCCTCATCCTGGAAAAACTCAGGAACTTTAAAGACACAGTGTCCTCTGAATTCATAAGAGAACTGATATTCAGCAGATTCTCCTATGTGCGGAAAATGGCAAGAGAAGCCTCTGACAGAAACGGGAAGAATGATTTCAGAAAAATCTATCTGGATCATCTGAACATTCCTGAAAAAAGACTGGGTGCAGTCGGAGGGCTTTCTGAGACAGGAAATCCGGACGATGTCATTGAACTTCTGGACTTTCTCGAATCAGAAGATGCCCGCATCAGAAATGAGGCTCTTCTTGCAGCGGCAGGACTTTCCCCGTCTGAACTGAAACCTGTCATCCTGGATTTTCTATCAAATCCGGAAACTTCAAATACTGCGTTCAGGACAGTCAGCAGACACAGGATTCTCGCACTCAATTCGGACATAGAAAAAATATTCCTGAACACTGAGAATATGCAGATTCAAAAAAACTGTCTGAAGCTTCTTCTGAGTTCTTCCAAATGGGACTCGCTTCTGTACATTCTCAGATATTTGAAAACAGAAGGTGAGACCGGCGCAATCTGCAGATCTGCACTGGACAGATGGCTACTGAATTTCAATAAATCCTTTATACTGCCAGACAGTGCACAGAAGGAAAGGATTCTTTCTGAAATCCCAGTGACTGCAGCAGGCAGGAATTCAGAAATCTTCAGATCTGTCCTTTCCATCCTGAAGCATTTCTAAAAATTCTTGATTGGACAGATTCACGGAAAAAACTGTCCAAAAAGCAGGGGATTTTTCTCCTGTCCGGATTTATAATTATATAATAATTTATAAATCCATAAAAAAACATACAATACTCGGTCAGGAACAAACGGAATGAATAAAACAGAAGCAGACAGAAGATTTAACATATTTTTCATTATAAAAAATTCAAATAAAATTCTGCTGAGTTTCTTTCTTCTTCTGACACTCTCCTGCTCCAGTTTTATGCAGAAAAAAAACAGATCAGAAAAGACATTCCCTGAAATCTGTTTCGGCATCCGAGAAAAAAACACCAAACTGAGCATAAGACCTGAGAAAATTCCAAGTGATGATCTGGAAACACTGAGGAAACATTTTTCGAACAATGCAATAAGCATTGCAAATGATATCGGAGTCACTGCACAGCTGCTTGAATACCTTTCACTGGGCGGAAAAAACAAAAGCCATAACAGGAAACTATTCATTATGAAGGAAGTGCAGGAAAGAGTGACGCTTTCACAGATGGAACTCAGCAGTATGACTGCAATTGCAGACTGTGAAAGGGGAAGAGCAATGCAGCTTGCATCTCATCTGGACACACTCACGAACGATGAAACCAATACACTTGCAGTCCGTTCCATTCTCTCCACAGTTGTAGGAACGGTTCTCTCCGCAGCAATCGAACTTACAGGAGGCACGGCACAGCTCTACAAGGCAGCCGATCTGTTTTTTGCGTTTCTCGCAGGTCATTTTGCATACCAGTCACTGAACCTTGACATTAAAGGATACCTCGGCCACAAGAACAATATTCTCCGTGAACTGAAAGACAAACCGGAAAAGCCGGAACTTTTTTACGCATCTGTCTGGAATTTTCTGAACAACGAAAACTATCCGAATGAGATATCGGAAAGAGGAGAAATACTCAGACTCTGGGAACAGAACAAGGGAACAGAAGAAGACGAAAAACTGATCTTTTCTGAAGGAGGAGATTATACTTCAGGACAGCTTTACAAGCTCGTATCAAAGTATGACTCACTGAAAATCAGAATGGCGTATATGCAGCTGGAACTGAGACAGCTCCTCGAAGAACTGGAGAAAAAGGAAAAAGAGATTCTCTGATTCATCTAAACCGCCGATCAGCAGACCGGCATCATTCAGCCGAGAGGTCAAAACTGCATTCCAGCTCCATGACAAACCCGTTTCTGTCTGCAGTATAAGACCCTATCCCTGAAATTCCGCTCATATTTTTCTTTCCTGAATTTTTAATGATTTTCAATGATCCATTGACTGTCCCTTCGGAAAATTTCCGGGAATCCTGCATTGCATATTCCACTTCGGCATTGGAAATTTTCATATTTTCCTCAAGGTCACTGCTGACAGCTTCCTTCCATTTAAGAACTGAACAGACTGATTTCATTGTCATCTGAATTTCTCCTGAAGCATACTGAATTGCCAAAATGAACCCCGATGCCCGACTGTAAAACAGTTTTCCAAAATGCTTCAGGCCGGAAAACCGAAACGGGATGATTCCAGTCAATGCCGATTTCCCGAAACACAGGAATACAGTGTATTCTATTCTGTTCATTCAGTTCATTCAGTTTTTTATTGACCTCTTCTGCCTTCCGGTACTAATAGGCTATTGCGGTATATCCCGCAGGAGTCTTCAATGGAATTCATAAATGAACTGCTTAAGGATCCCAGGTTCTGGGAAAAAGTTTCCATCCCGATCACATGCGCTTTCGTAGGCTGGTCCACCAACTGGGTGGCAGTGGAAATGATTTTCAGACCTCTGACATATAAAGGAATCTGGAAACTTGGCTGGCAGGGAATCATTCCTCATCATGCAGAAAAGATGAGCCGGATGATCACAAACATCCTTACAAAGAAACTGATGACTCCAAAAGAGCTGTATCAGAGAATTGATCCTCATGTGATCAACGAACAGGTCAAAGAGCTTGTAGACAGACAGGCAGGAATCATTGTAAAAGAAATCATTGAAGGCGAAAACCCTGAAATCTGGAAAATTCTTCCCGATTTTGCAAAACAGGGAATAGAAAAGCAGATCGGTGAAGTCATCCCAAAGCAGATTGTGGAAGTCTACAAATCCTTCGGAGACGATTTAGATTCGGTATTGGAATTCGATGAAGTGGTCAAGGATTCCCTCTGCGGAAAAAATGTAGGAGTTCTGATTGAACTTTTCAAAAGATGCGGCGGACCTGAGTTTCGATTCCTTGTAGTTTCGGGGATTTACTTCGGATTCCTGATCGGACTCATTCAGCTGGCATTCCTTTCCATCCTTGGTCAGTGGTGGACGATGCCGATTATGGGAGTGATTGTAGGATATGTTACAAACTGGCTCGCTCTGCAGATGATCTTCCGGCCATTGGAAGTGACAAATTTCGGATTCTTCAAATACCAGGGACTGTTTCTCAGAAGACAGAGAGACGTTTCCATTGAGCTTGCAAATATCATTGCAACAAAAGTTCTGAATTCAGAAAACATCCTTAGGCTGATTTTTAAAGGGAAAGGCGGAGACCTTCTGGTGAAACTGGTGATGGACAATGCATTCAAGGGTGTGGAAAAACTGATGAAGGACAAGGCACCTATGGTTCCTCTGATTCTCGGTTCCGACAAGACCAGAAAGATCAAGGAAAAAGTGGCTGACAATATCATAAGCATTCTTCCGGAAGCAGCAAACAAAATCCAGACGTACATTACCGACAGTCTGAAAATAGAATCCACAGTAGCAGAAAGACTGACACAGCTTTCCACTGTTCAGTTTGAAGACATTCTGCATTCCGTATTCAAGGAAGATGAAATGACTCTCATCCTGCTCGGTGCGCTCCTCGGAGGCCTAGTCGGTATGGCACAGGCAGCCATTGTTGTAGAACCAAGCCAGCTTCCTGCTTTCCTGCGTTTCTGATTTGAACACTCTTCAGGAAACATACAGTATGAATTTCCTGGACAGAACTGTCCGGGATTTCGTCACAGAGGAGATCCTTTCCATAAAATCTGAAAAGGAAAAAGCCAAGGCACTGTATTATAAGGTCCGTGATGAAATTCGTTATGATCCTTATCATATTCTGCTGAAACCTGAATTTCTCCGCGCATCGGAAATCGTAAAAAGAAGATACGGATTCTGCGTTGAAAAAGCGCTTCTTCTTGCTGCAGTGTCCAGACTCGCAGGTATTCCCTCCAAGATAGGATTTGCGAATGTAAGGAATCATATCAGCTCGCCCCGCCTCTCCTCCTTAATGAAAACAGATATTTTTGTATATCATGGATATACGGAGATGTTCATCGAAGGCAAATGGGTTAAATGCACTCCTGCATTCAATAAGTCTCTCTGCGACAGAGCCGGGATTTTCACTCTGGAGTTTGACGGAGAAAACAATTCTCTTTTCCATCCGCTTGATCTTCAAGGCAAAAAGCACATGGAATACCTGCAGGATTTCGGAACAAGGGATGATCTGCCCTATCAGGAAATGATGGACAAGTATGCGGAAGCATATCCGCATCTGGATGTAAAAGAAACAGGCACATTCGGACCTGTAAAAATTACCGCAAAATTTGAGGATGAAGTATGAGAAAACTGATTGATTTTTCACTGATATTAAAAGCCGAGACTGTAAGAGATTTTATCTTTATGAAAAGATACCCTGCAGAAACAATTTCGTTTCTGTTCTTTATGTACCTGATCCTTCTCGCAATTCTGTTCGGGTTTCATCAGCTTGCAGGAAGTGCGAGCGGAGTACTGAACAAGGACAAGATGATCCTCGGATATTCACTGATGCAGTTCGTAATGGCGACTCAGATGGGCTGGTCGGGACAGATACAGAATGAATCTCAGACAGGAACCCTCGAACAGCTGTCCATATCCGGTCATACTCTCGGTGAGGTTCTGCTTGCCAGAGGTCTTTCTCAGATGCCGAGGCAGATGCTGAGTTTCTATGTGCTCCTCGGAGCATACACTTTCAGCATTGAAAATATCAGCCTGAGCCTCTCTCCTCACATCCCTCAGACGATACTGCTTCTTTTGATTATGGGAATAGGAATATTCGGACTTTCTTATATATTCGCAGGAATTACACTGATTTTCAAACGGGTAGGATTCTTTTTTCAGATCATCAACTTTGCATTCCTCGGACTCTTCTGGCAGGACAGAACCAAACTTGCGGACGGAGGAGCCATTGCATTTATCTATGATCATTTTCCTCTGACCCTCGGAATGGCTAATCTTCAGAAACTTCTGACCGGAACTTCCGGACCTGGATTCGCAGACTATCTGAGTTTCACAGTTCATTCCATTGCATTCTGCATCGCAGGTTATATGATCTTTCTCTGGATGGAAGGAAGAGCAAGAGACGGCGGGCTTCTTTCTCAGTACTGAACCGGACGGCAGAGAAACGGGAGCAAAGAAGCAGCTGTAAAAAATGCAAAAAAAAACATATAGTCAAGAAAATTATTAAGAATGCTGAATGTTCTTTCGATAATCCGGTTATGGAAGCCCTATACTCTCTATTACTCAACGAAGAAACTGAAAAGTATCACATTTTCGGAGCACATAAAAAAGGCTCTGCGGTAGAAACAGATAAAGACTCCTTCTGCGGAAAAGCAGTCGCGAAAGATCTGAAAAGTGTCAAGGCCGGAGTGGATGAGAAAGCACTTGATAAAGCTCTTGATGATCTGGACGATGATGAAATCTGCGGGAACTGTCTTAAGTCTTACGAAGCTGAAGACTGATCTGTCGATTAAGGCTGTGTAA
>DAORDI010000261.1:0-2021 GCA_035345895.1 Leptospiraceae bacterium | reverse complement strand
AACTGTCTTAAGTCTTACGAAGCTGAAGACTGATCTGTCGATTAAGGCTGTGTAAGTACCCGACAGAGAACAGTGATTCATCGGTTTCTCTGCCGGTTCCCTGGACAGAATTTGGATATTGCACGGCTCTTATTTTTTTTAACCCAATCTCTGCAGTAAGAGTTTATATCAGGACGGTTTTTTTTATGCTCCTGCAGCGACAGTCTAAGATAAGTGAAAATATTTTTAACAGTCATTCTGATTTCATTCAGCAGCTGCCTGAGGATACAGGTGGAAAGAAACCTTTCGAGTGCAGTTCCTGCTGATACGAAAACTGAATCATATACAAGTTATGAAATAGACGTCAGTTCAAAGCTTTCAGTATCATCACTTCATTTTAATGAAATCATCATTACGATAGACGACAAAAGGACTCAGTGGAAGCATTTCAGCCCGGGGAAATTCAGAATCTGGGGAAAACCTGCAGGTTACAATATCAATTTTGAAACAAAATGGGAAGAATGTTCAGGATGCACTCAAAAGACGGAAAAACCTGCAGGACCAGTCAGTGGTTATTTGAAGCTGTATCCGCTTGCAGTTCTCTGGACAGTCGGGCTTCAGATTCCTTTCAGCATTCTTGACCTGCTGACTCTTCCGATTCGAATTCTGCCGAAAGAAGAAATTCATCCGGGACTGAAACAGAAAATCAGAACAGAGGATATCCGAAAGCTTAAAATATCATTTCAGAACAGTGAAAACGGGGACAGAACCTATATTGTGCTGGAAAAAGAGAAAGAGGTCATGATCCCCATCGAAAAAATATTCATCCCGAACACCGTATTCAGTCTGAATTTTTATGATGAAAACGGTCTGTTCACACAGTCGAGATGGATTGAAATCCCTGAGTTTGTAAAGGCAATACGAATTACGTTAAAATAATTAATTAATCAATATCATTTTTATGTGAGGAATATCCGCCTCAATAAATTCCTCTCCTTCCGAAACGAATCCATGTTTCTCATAAAATCTCTTGACTTCCGTCTGAGCATGAAGATAGATTTTTTCGGGTTTGTGCAGTCTGGCTTCTTCTATCAGTCTCTTCAGAATCTCAGAACCTACTTTCTTCCTTCTGAATTCCGGGAGAACGGCAAATCTTTCTAGTTTCACTCCCTTCTCTGTAATTCGCATTCTAGCAGTTCCGGCAGGATCAATTCCATAGTATCCCAGAAAATGCTCACACTCCATATCAAACTCATCAAACTCTTCCTTCTCCGGCACCTTCTGTTCCAGGATAAATACAATTCTCCTGATTTCAAATGCGATTTCCAAATCTGAGTCTTCAAATATCTGTTCTACCTGAATTTTGCCAGTCATCATCCTGTTCCAAAGTGCAGTCATTTCTTTTATGATATTCCCTGCAGTTCCCTCTTTTTTTAAGTGTCCCCAGGCTTTCATACTGTATATGACTTTTTTTTTAAGTTCTTCCTTACATATTATTGATCCGCCTTATGTGGGCATAAGATGATCAGTAGATTATTTATAGGGATTATATCCTGTTTACGTCAGTTAAAAATCAGGATGAAATCAAGTATCCCTTCGCAGATCTCAGGGAACCTGATTTTAAAAGAACTGCTCTGAAATCATTCAAACAGTAAACATACTGATTGCTTCTGATCCAAGTATTTCAAGGGCAGCATACAGCAGAAATTCGGAGTCCTAATTTCAGTCAAAGACATCTGCGATGAATCCGATTACATCGGAAGCAATATCAGCCAGATCGATCATATCTGAAGCGTCTGGAATGACATCCTCAAGTCCTGATGCAGTACTAGGCTCTGCGGGCTTTGCTGCCGCTGCATTCTGCTCCAGTCCAGTCATTTGGGTTACTGTGTTCTCTTCCAAAGTATGCTCCTTTTTACGTTACAACAGTTTATGACTGGTAAAATTTCAAATTTAGATAAATATTTTCCTGTACGAAAGAAAAGTTTGAATATCAGTTTGACTCTAGACAGGAATTTCCAGGCAACGTCCCAATAAATTCT
>DAORDI010000260.1:0-8430 GCA_035345895.1 Leptospiraceae bacterium | reverse complement strand
AAAGAAAAGGCATTTTAACAAAGAGAATGGCGGCAGATGGAAGTTATACGCGAGCCCCAAAAGGGGGGCTCACACCGGAGCAAATCCGACGGACCGCGGTAAACTCGGTGTTAAAAAGCATATCTTAGTTGATCGGCGCGGAGCACCTGTTTCCATTATCGTATCTAAAGCAAATGTTCACGATTCAAAATTGTTGAAACCTACTTTAGAAAAATTTAATATAAAACGCCGCGACTTAAGATTAATTCCCGAAATTCTTTCTTTAGATAAAGCATATCAGGATAGAAAAATAAAAGCAATGCTGAGAAAAAAAGGAATTAAGTATCGAATCCCTTCAAAGGCAAACGCTGTCAATCCGGAGAAGTATCCAAAACTTAAACCGTTTCGCTGGACAGTCGAAAGAACGATTTCCTGGATAAATAACTTTCGTGCAGTTAAAACCTGCTGGGAATACAATAGCGCAAATTATTTTGCTTTATGTCAAATGGCCTGCTCTATCATATTGTTAAGAATGAGCTTGAGGTAGTTTTGGGACGCGCTCTTACTCTTTTCTCCTTCATCAGTTCAATCGTCATATCAGTCGCTGCTTTCTGTTCCTGCACTGTCCCTGGAATCTTCCATTCAGCAAACAGCAGTCTCCTGTCAGGATACCAGAGTATCTGCATCACTCCTGATTCATATAATTTCAAATTCATTCCTTCTCTCCTTCTGCAGCATCAGCATTTTCCATAAAAGCTGATGTGCTGAAACAAAACCGCTTTGAACTTCAGATAAAGTCAAACAGAAAAACAGGAATAGACAGAACAGTCTGATCCATACTGTACCAAACGAAACAGATTGCACTGAAATTAAACATGATAAAATTTCAAACGTTTTCCGGAGTCTGTTCTGAACGCAGAAAAACTGTCAAATTTAATACTCCAGCCTCATTCATCTGCTTGATTTCCCATTCCGTCCAATCTTGGAAACAGAACACTGCAATTCAGATTTCGAGATTTCTGGAATACTTCTAAAAGAGGAGATTTCTGAATTTTCTCAATTTTTTTTGAAATCAAAAAACAGGCAGAATGCATAAATCTCAATGCAAACAGAAGGAACCGAAATGAATCAAGACTATTTGCTTCAAAATTCAGCATGTCTCATAATTAGACAATATTATACTTATACTATTTAAATACCGTATAATTAAATATATATTTTATATACAATATATATTTTTAATATATTATAAAAATATTAAAATAGGTGTTACTACCTATTTTGCTGCCCCTGCATTCCCTGTATGCCTCTTTTTCTGAACCCAGGACATCTCCGAATGAATCGGAACACTGAGCCGTACCGGGCTGTTAAAAATAAAAAAACCAGCACTGTCTATTTTTGGGACGCAGGAAATAAAAAATCTTGAAACAGAGAATCATATCAGGAATATAGACAGAGAAAAACTGCACATTCAGATTAAATATGCGGACATATGTTCATCATATTTTCAGAATTATAAGGAATTTTATGAATAAAGCTCTCAGATACTTATCGGACACTTATGCACCGAAAGGCACGAGCACTGACGGGCAGAATGAAAAACTGAAGCATAAATTCCTGCTCTCGCTCGCGGTTCTGATGAGTTTCGGGGGCATTATCTGGGGATCAATTGCATTGTATTTCGGTCTTTACCTGCAGGCTTTGATTCCTTTCGGATATACAGTTCTGTCTGCAGTCAATATTTCTGCCTTTCTTCTGTTCAGGAATTTCAGCATGACAAGACTGATTCAGGTTTTCATAAGCCTGATGCTTCCGTTTCTATTCCAATGGAGTCTCGGAGGTTTCATATCAAGCGGTGCTGTGATGCTCTGGGCAGCTCTTGCAATAATAGGCTCTCTTACTTTCGGAAATGCAAAATCAAGCATCACCTGGCTCATTCTTTATACCCTTCTGACAGTTTTTTCGGGAATCATTGACGACGGCCTTCCTGGCTTCAAGGCAGCAGGATCTGATTCTCTGAGAAGTCTTTTTTTTGTCGTCAATATTGCAGTGGTCTCCTCGATTGTGTTCGGACTTACAATCTATCTTCAGGATCAGCAGGAGAAGGCAAGTGTTCTTCTGATAGAAAAAGACAGTTTCCTGCAGGGGATAATGAGCAGCACGGAAGAGGGAATACTGGTTCTGAAATCAGTCAGGAATGATTTTGGAATTTCTGATTTTGAATGTGCTTACACCAACAAGTCTGCAGAAGAAATTATCCAGAAGAGCAATGAATACCTGCTAGGAAAAAGAATTCTGCAGGAGCTTCCTTTTATCGGGGAAACAGGGTTATTTGAGAAATGCGTGAATGTGGCGGAAACAGGAGTTCACGTCAGAAATGATCATCTGATTCAGCACGAAGGGAAAAATGCATGGCTGCATTTTTCCTGTGTAAAATATAATGATGGAGTCATACTGGTTTTTTCGGACATTACGAAGGAAAAGCAGAATGAACTCATTATGCTTCAGTCTGCAGAACGTCTTCGGCTTGTAACGGAAAATGCCCCGGATGTAATTCTGGAACTCGACAGAGAGGGGACGGTTCTTTTCATCAGCCGTACCGCTGCCGGACTGAAAAAAGAGGACATACTGGGAAAAAACTATCTGCACTGGGTGCCTGAAGAATCGAGGAGTCGTCTGACGGATCTCCTCAATCAGGCATTCGAAACAGGCCATCTGCAGTCCTATGAGGTCTATGCACAGGGCGGAGAAGGTGCGATGAGCTGGTATTCTTCAGTCCTGTCTCCTGTTGTTCTGAACGGAAAGACTCAGAGTGTCATTCTTTCCGCAAGAGACATTACGGAAAGGAAAAACCAGGAAATACTTCTGATTCAGGCGAGGGAACAGGCGGAAGCGGGAAACCGGGCAAAGTCTGAATTCCTTGCAAGCATGAGCCACGAAATAAGAACACCCTTGAACGGAATCATCGGTTTCACCGATCTTCTGATGCAGACAAAACTGAATGAAGCACAGCGGAATTATATGGAAATTGTAAGCAAGTCAGCAAATTCTCTGCTTGATCTGCTGACAGACATATTGGATTTTTCTAAAATTGAAGCAGGAAAACTGGAACTGAACATTGAGAAACTCGACATTCACGAACTGGCAGGACAGGCATCAGATATTGTAAAATACAGGGCAAGGGAAAAAAATCTGGAACTTCTGCTGAATATCTCTCCTGAAATTCCTGCATTCATCTATTCAGACCTTGTACGTCTCCGTCAGATCCTGGTCAATCTTCTCGGCAATGCGGTCAAATTCACCGAACACGGGGAAATCGAGATACGTATACAAAAAATGCTTAATTATAATTATAATTCACCGGAACAGTGCTTCGTCCGATTTTCTGTGCGGGACACTGGAATAGGAATCAATCCTGAAAACAGCAAAAGAATCTTTGAAGCATTTTCACAGGCAGATGCATCGACCATACGAAAATACGGAGGCACAGGCTTAGGACTGACAATTTCGAACAGACTTCTGAAGATGATGAGATCTGAACTCGAGCTCGAAAGTGAACCGGGAAAAGGAAGCATATTTTCATTTATTCTGAATGTCAAATTTGAAAATTCAATATCCGAAGAAACCTTTCATCTGAACGGAATCAGAAAAATACTGATTGTTGATGACAATAGAGCAAACAGACTCATTATCAGAGACAGCCTGCTTTTCAAGAACATTGGATACGAAGAGGCAGATTCCGGAACAGAAGCATTGAATCTTCTGGAAAAGAACAGCTATGATATTGTAATTATGGACTATCATATGACTGAAATGAACGGACTGGAAACAGTGCGCAGGCTGAGAAATTCCTCTTCAGTTTCGGACAGAAACGTTCCGATCATTCTTCTTCACAGCTCCTCAGATGATGATACAGTGAGCAGGCATTGCCGGGAACTTCAGATTCCTCTGAGAATTGTCAAACCTGTAAAAATGAAAGATCTTTTTTCTGTTCTAGAAAAAATGCAGATGCCTGATCCGGAAAACAATCAGACACACGCTGGAGACGGTCAGAAATAAGATCAGGATCAGAAAACTCAAAACTCCCCGTCATAGTTTTCCACTTCACGAAGAAGTTTTTTTCCCTCGAAAAAATTCAGCGCTTCTTCGGCAGACTCTCTTTCCATTGCAATTCTGCAGTCCACGGAACAGGAACCGATATGCTCCGTAAGAATAATATTCTCCAGTTCTCGCAGTCTGCCTTTGTAAGGCTCTTCCGAAAATACATCCAGTGCAGCTCCCTGAATCTCCCTGTTCTTCAGAGAATCATACAGATCATTTTCATGTACGATCTCCCCTCTGGCAGTGTTCAAAAGGAAGGCATCCTTGCGGAACAGATGAAGTACATCCCTGTTCACAAGCCCCCTTGTCTCGGATGTAAGAGGCATATGGACAGTGACAAGATCAGAAACAGAATAGATCTCTTCCTTTTCGGCAAATCGGATATTCAGACCGAATTTCTCACGAAATGATAAAATATCCTTTTGTATATCTTTTATATCGTTCACAAGGACTTCCTTGGGACGGAATGAAGAGAGAAGCCTCGCAACCCCTTTTCCGACTCTTCCGAAACCGAGCATACCTATCACAGAATGTTCAATCCTCCTGCCGACAGGCCTAGACCAGTTTCCGTTCCGAATCTCACGGTCGCAATAGGATATATCCCGAAAAAGGTCAAGGATCAGACCCAGAGTCAGTTCAGTCACTGCAGGTGTCACTGCATCGGGAGTATAAGAAACGCGGATTCCTTTTTCTTTGCATAGACGGAGCGGAACAGAATCGAGACCGATCCCTACACGTGAAATAAACTTCAGCCGTTCAGAGGAACGGATCAGAGGTTCCAGATTCTCCGTACCTGCTATAATGATATCTGCATCTTTTGCAAGTTCGGCAGTTTCAGAGGGTTTCAGTTTTCGGTTTAAAGGATTATAAATGACTTTAAGAGGTGTTTTCTTTAAAATCTCTCTCGGCAGAGAGTTTTCCCTGCCGAAAGGATAGGTGGAGACAAAAAGAACGGATTTAATCTGCTCTCCTTCTCAGGTAAGTAGGAATATCATAATCCTCTCCGAAATTGTATCCGGAATTGATCTTCGGTTTCATAGATCTTGTAGATTCGAGTAGCTCTGTATCCAGAATATTCACTACCTTAGGAGCAGGTCTTTCTTCTTTCGCCTGATTCAGTGCGGCCTGTTCCTTCTCCTTGTCCTTCTTGATCGGAGAAACAATATGAGGCATTCTCTTAAATCCTGTCGCTATCACTGTCACACGGATCTTGTCCTGAAGAACCTCGTCCTCATTCAGACCGATAATGATATTTGCATTAGAATCCACCTGTCCTGTAATGATCTGAGAAACCTCGCTCCAGTCGCTGATAGAGAGATCCTTTCCTCCTGATACATTGACGAGAAGAGAACTTGCACCTTCAATGGAACTGTCTTCGAGCAGAACATTGTTCACAGCCTGATCCACAGCATCTGCAACTCTGTTGTCGCCCACGCCTTCGCCGACTCCCATAATGGCATCGCCAGTGTCCTTCATCACGGAACGCACATCCGCAAAGTCCACATTGATAATCCCTGCATAATTGATGATATCGCTGATTCCCTTGACTGCATTCAGAAGAACGTCATCCACGACCTTGAAGGCAAACTGAACAGGAGCCTTCTTGTCTACAACCTTCAGAAGCGAATCATTCTTGATTGTAATCAGTGTGTCCACATGCTGTCTGAGATTATTGAGTCCTGACCTTGCAATTTCTGCACGACGTTTACCCTCAGTCACAAAAGGCATAGTCACAACGCCCACGACAAGGCATTTGAGTTCCTTTGCAATCTCTGCAACCACAGGAGCAGCCCCCGTTCCGGTTCCGCCCCCCATACCCGCAGTGATGAAAACCATATCAGCACCTTTCAGTGCCTGAGTAATCTTGTCCTTGTCTTCCTGTGCTGCTTTCGCACCCATCTCAGGATCACCTCCGGCACCCATCCCCCGGGTCACCTTGTGTCCGATCTGCACCTTGTTCTCTACAATGGATTTGTTCAGTACCTGCTCATCTGTATTTACAATGATAAACTCAACACCGCGCAAATTGGAGCTCGCCATACGTGTAACCGCATTCATCCCCCCGCCGCCTATCCCTATCACTTTTATTACGACAGGGCTGGTTCTTTCTTCATCCATATACATCATAGGCTAACTCCTTAAAAATTATTCTCTACCCATTTCCAAATTTTCTTTCCGAAACCTTCCTGCTCTTCCGTCCTCTCGTTCCATTTAGGAGCAGAAGCAGAAACCTCAGGCTGATAATCGAAACTTCTGGCAATATACTTGATCAGACCGACTGCAGTGGAATATTCAGGAGTAGACACATTGTCATACAGCCCCGCAAGTCCCGCAGGTTTTGCACGGGAGACAGAGAGTCCGATCACATCCTCTGCCACAGCATCCATTCCTTCAATCATACTTCCGCCGCCTGTGAGAATCACTCCCCCTGCAAGGGCAGCCTTTCTGCCTGATTTTTCAATTTCATAATTCACATGCTCGAGCATTTCCCGAAGTCTAGGCTCAATGATCCTGACCAGATCCTGACGGAGAATGACTCTCGACGGTCTTCCGTTGATTGCAGGAACCTCTATCTTTTCAGTAGGGTCAATTGCATTACGAAGTGTGTGACCGTATTTCTTTTTAATGATTTCTGCTGCTTCCACAGGAGTCTTCAGTCCGATAGTGATATCATTCGTCACATTGCTTCCGCCGAAAGGCACAACTGCAGAATAGGCAACCCCGCCTTCAATATAGACAACCAGATCGATGATTCCTGCTCCGATATCCACAACCGCAGTCCCCAGTTCCTTCTCGCTAGGAGTGAGAACTGCCTCAGCCGATGCAAAACTCGAAAGGACCTTGTCCATCTGGATCAGCCCCGAAGACTGAATGCATTTATCCAGATTATGAACAGTCGTGATGCCTGCAGTGACAATATGCGCTTCCCCTTCCAGTCGGACACCGGTCATCCCGAGAGGTTCCTTGATATTGGTCTGATCATCCACTGCAAACTCTTTGGAGAGGACATGCACAATCTGCTGATCGCTCGGAATCGGAGTCGTCGCAAGAATCGCATCAATGACCCTCTGCACATCATCCTCAGTGACAATCCTCTCCCTGTTTGTAATTGCTACTACATTCTTATGATTGGAAGAACGGATTGTCTTCCCGGAAATATTCACTGCCACTTCACGGATCTTGATCCCCGCCATCAGTTCCGCCTGAGCAATTGCTTCCTTGATGGAACGGATAGTCGTGTCAATATTGATGATTGCTCCCTGTTTAATGCCGGAACACTGCGCAGACCCAGTGCCTATAATTTCTATTTTGTGCTCATTTACAGGACGGCCGACGACCACCTTAATCAGGGATGAACCCAAATCCAATGCTGTAATGCTTTCTAAAAGTTCTTCTCTCATGCTCATTGAAAGACTGCGTCGTCCCCTCTTAAATCCAAATTGTTTACAGTCAGCTTATTTGTTTCAAAATAGGCCAATGCAGAATACATCTTTCTGATCTGAACAGAACCCAGACTTGTTCCTATCGCAATTTTCAGATGCTTAGGCGTATCCAGATACAGATAAATACTTCCATCCTCTGATTTTGAAAATTCCGAAACCCTAGTCTTCAGTTCCGGATAAATATCCAGAACCTTGTAAACAGATTTCGCAAAATCCCGAAGAACCACATCTTCCTTGAACGAATTCTCAGTCGGCTTAAAGTCTCCAGAAAGAACTAAAATATCCCTGCTCCTGCAGTCGTTTTCTGATACAATAGCCCAGTCCTCGTCCAGCTCATAAAGCACGCCATTACTGAAAACAGTGTATTTAGGAATCCTCTCCTGAACGGAAATGAGTATCTTGCTCCTGCTTCTCCTGTTGACCGAAACAGATCGTATCCTCGAATTCTGCTTCAGCCTGAGTTCCCAATCCTTTGTATCGACCTTTTCAATCGATTTTCCTTCCGAAACATCAATGAACTGCAGGATCTCCTCTTTGGAAAGATACTTGTTTCCGCTGAGAATGATCTCTCCATTCTCAAAAGGCAGATAATCGAGGGAAAATTCATAAACAATGACAGCAAGTGCAGTAATCACCGCAAAAATCAGCCAAGTTCTGATCCTTCCTGCTTTGTTTTCCTGCAATGTTTCGTCCCTCATAATAATATTATGTCTTATTCCTTATCAAAAGTAACTGATCAGCATATATTTTTATCGGGATTTTTGATGGGATTTTCAAGGGCGAAGCCCTTGAAACCACCGGTAGGTCCCCTAAAAATTAGCAACGGTGAAGCCGTAAGCTGAACAGTTACGATCAAAAATACTCTTCCTACTCATTTTTATCGGACATAAGTTTTTTTTTCAATTAA
>DAORDI010000259.1:0-8437 GCA_035345895.1 Leptospiraceae bacterium | reverse complement strand
GGGAGGACAGAGTCCTTTATTCAGTCGGAAAAGGCAGATTTGCCGATTCAGCACCGTTGATCTTTTTCAGAATCTTGGCGGAAATTGATGATGGAAAATCCTCTTCCAGTTTCTGCATATCCGTCACCGTCCATTCAATCTCCCTTTCCCGGAGAAATTTTTCCAGATCTTCCTTCCAGCCCGAAAAAACGGCATAAAGACTGATGTCGTGAACTGTGATGGAATGTTTCCCGCAGTAGAAAGATTTTTTCATATCCTGACTGCTCAGATAATCTTTGAACATATTGTCACGGTCATATATATTCTCTCCGCCTTCCGGTTCTGCAATATACGGAAGACTGCAGACAGTCCGGAAGAAGCGTCTTTTTCTGTCCCTCACGAGGAGGATGTTTCCTTCCCTGACAAAAAAAATGAAAGTCATCTTCAGCCGGATTTTCTTTTTTTCCTTTTCAGATAGAGGTATTCTTTCCTGAATCCCTTTCTGAAATGCTGAACACTCCCTTCTCAGAGGACAGATGCCGCACTGAGGTTTTCTTCCGCAGACAGATGCCCCGAGCTCCATTAAAGCTTCATTATGATTTCCAGGATCATCATGATTCAGGAAATCATCAGCCAGTTTCTGAAGATCCTTTTCCGCACCGGAAGCCTTTATATTTTTTTCGTAGGAGAAGAATCTGGACAGGACTCTTTTGACATTCCCGTCAAGAACAGCATATTTTTTTCCGCAGGCAAGCGAAAGAACTGCTCTTGCAGTATAAGGCCCGACTCCCGGAACAGTGAGTGCATCCTCCAGATTGTCCGGAAAAACGGAACCGAATCTGTCCCTGACATACTGTGCTCCCTTCCTCAGATTCAGCGCCCTGGAATAGTAGCCCAGACCTTTCCAGGCACCGGCGATATCCTCATCCGATGAGGAGGCAAGAGAGTTCAGATCCGGATATTTTTTAATGAAGGAAAGATATTTTTCCGTCATTGCCTCCACGCGGGTCTGCTGCAGCATGGTTTCGCTCACCCAGACTGTGTAGGCTGTTCTGTCTTTGCGGAAAGGAAGATCTCTTTTGGAAGAATGAAACCATTCCAGAAGAGATCCGTGCACTGATTTTTTCAGTCTTCCACTACCGACATTGCATATTCAGAAATTGCCTCTCTTCTCTGTTCCGCATAGTCCTTGTGAAACCATAAGAGCTGCATATTGTCTGCACTTTTTTTATTTTTCAGAGTGATCCTGATCATGCATTCATCCACTGCAAACTTCATGGCCTCCTTGGATGTCTCCCCGAGTCCTTTGTTGCGCTTCTTTCTGACCATATCCCCGCCGTTCTTCTTCAGCCTGTCCATGAGAGCATTGTATTCCTTGTCGTCGATGCAGAATATGGTTTCCTTTTTTCCGTCCTTCCATTTCACTTCCACCTCATAGAGAGGGGCAGATGAAAAATGAATCATTCCGAGTTCAAAAAGTTCAGGCCAGTATTCAAAGAAAAACGAGAGCATAAGACTTCTGATTGCATACCCGTCAAAGTCGGCATCAGTGATTATGCTGATTCTTTCATAGTTCAGATCTGAAATCGATTTTACCTTTCCGTCCAGAGGAAGTCCTACAATTGCAACGATGTTCTTGAGCTCCTCATTCTGAAGAGCCTTGGCCAGTGACATCCCCTTGCAGTTCATCGGTTTTCCCCGGAGAGGAAAAAGTCCGTGGAGCTTTGGATTTCTGGCAGGACGGAGACCGGCGATCGCAGAATCCCCCTCAGCGATGAATAGAACCCTCCCAGGCTCGTTTGTACGGCCTGTGGGAGGCATAAGCTTGGGAATGCTGTTCCGTGAGGCTCTGCGAAGCCCCTTTTGCGCATCCTCAAGTTCCTTCAGCTGGGTTCTTTTTTCCATCTGAAGCTTCACTTCTTCGAGCAGATCGGTCTTTTTTACCAGTTTGTCAAGATGTTTGTCTACAGCCTTTCTCATATCCTCGTTAAGATCGTTGATGAGATAGGATTTGTCCTGAGACTTGAATCTCGGATTGAGTATCCTCAGATTCACATACATATGAAAGCAGTTTCTCACGTCATTTCTTGTGCACTGGGTCTTCAGCTTTTTTTCCAGGGACTGAATCTGCGACTTTTTTCTCACTTCGTCACAGATTCTGTTTTCGAGGTATTCAATCGCCGATCCGCCCTGAACTGCAAAATTCGAATTGATCCAGCTGAGGGTCTTGTTCTGCCCGATGACTACATAGTTTTCCATCTGAATCTGGGATGCAGAAGAGGCATCATTATAATCCATCTTATAATATACCAGATCGGAATTCTGAAAAATCTCCTCCATCCCTTTCTTGAACTTGAACTTTTCCGATCTGTTCTTATGGTGAAACTGCACTTCCAGACCCGGATTAGTCATTGCAAGATCCTGAAGGTACTGAATCATCAGATCCACTTTGAAGGCTGTATCGAGTCCGTTGAAGTATTTCGGATCCAGCTCGAACTCCACTTTGGTTCCGTGTTTCTCCGCCCCGCTCTTTATGCTTTCCTTCATGAAGTTTTTTTCCATAAGAGGAATCAGCCTGGACAGATGATCCTTTGTCAGATGAGGACATTCATTGAATGTGCCGTGTTCGTCGAAATACAGAAGGACCTTTTCAAGAACGTCTGCAGAAAACTTGAATGAACGGATCATTTTCTTTACATCGTCCGCAACCGAAAACAGCTTCTTATAGGTCTTCCCCTTGCTGCTCGTCTCCACTCTGAAAAAACTGGAGACCATTCTTACAAGAGAAATACCCACTCCGTTCTGACCTGCCACATGGTCTTCCTTGACCTTGTCGTCAAAGTTTTCTCCGTACATCAGATGCAGGTACACCCCCTCCGCATTCTCTGCAGGAATTCCCCGTCCGTTGTCTTCCACTGTCACTCGTTTCTGATCGGCCGAAAGAGAGACGATCAGCTTGGACATCTTGTCCTTCGGCTGTATGGTCTTGTCGTTCAGATTCTTCCGGTACTCATCCACTGCGTTCATGCATGCCTCGTCGAGACATTTCAGCTTTGCCGGAATGTCCTCAAGCTCCTCATGCAGTATTTCATAAGTTTCTTTAGTTTTTTTGAAAAAATGCTGTTCGAATGTGGACAGCGAATTCTGACCGAGCCACATTCCTGTCCTCATGCGGACATGCTCCACATTGGAGAGTTTCTTGAAATTTCGTTTCTGTTCTTCCTGTTTGGCCATTTTATTTATCCCACTTGTTCTTCAGTTCAGTCAGTTCATTCACCATGAACACTGTGAGTCTGTCGTCTTTCTTGTACAGTCCGGTATACTCGTCAAATCTGGTCTTTGCTTCGACAATGGCTTCCTCGCATTTTTTCACTTCTTCGAGAGTCATTCTGTAAACCGGAATGGAAGCAAGCCATTCAAAGTAAGTAAACTTACTTTTC
This sequence comes from Leptospiraceae bacterium, assembly GCA_035345895.1. Taxonomy (GTDB): domain Bacteria; phylum Spirochaetota; class Leptospiria; order Leptospirales; family Leptospiraceae; genus DAORDI01. Next base: position 5,018 of record DAORDI010000259.1, on the reverse strand, counting down.
TTGAGCTGATCTTCAAAGTCCGACTTCGACTTGATTGCTGTGACTTTAAGGTTCCATTTCTCCCTGATGAAGCGGATCAGTTCACTGTTCCTGTCAATTTTTTCCTGTTCCAGTCCGGCCAGTCTCTTGAACCGTCTGACCAGATGATTTTTTCTGAAATCGCAGAACCTTCTGATGATTTCCTCAGGAGTCTCATTCTTGAGCTTTCCTTCATACGTAATTACGTTGTATGTAAGTGCCTCATTCTGCTCCTTGTTGAACAGTTCCCTGATCTGAGTCTCTGATGGCTTTTCCCCTTTTTTGTACAGAAGTTCTATTCTGAATCTCTGGCTGGAATGATCCATATAGTCCTTGAGCCAGTGATCCTTTTTTTCGAGAAGATCATCAAGATAAGTGATGACTTTTTCCCGATTCCAGGACATTGGAGCATCCGTGAGAAAAAGAGAATCTCCTTCCCATTTGAACCCGAATGTGGTTGTGAGAATTTCAGATCCATTGTCATTTTTTGAAAGCCTGATTTCACCGCCGAAATCCTTGTACCAGGGTTTTATCTTTTTTGTCTTCCCTGTCTTCAGATATGCGATCTGAGAATCGATGATGTCGCTCAGTTTATGACCAGGAATAAAACATCTGAAACCGGTGGCAATTCCCTGAATATGATTCAGCAGGACAACCGGAACCTTTCCCACAAAATGGATCGGCTCATCTTCAGTTTCATCATAGTTTCTCACATAATCAATGTCAGGAAGTCCTTCAAAAAATCCCAGATCCTTCACAAAATCGGAAAGCTTGACCTCAGTATAACGCGGAGAGGCGATCGCATTCGGGTCAAGAACATCGCCGAAAGTTCCTTCACCGCTCACAAGAGGTATATTATTCGCAAATGTAAAATCCTGGGCCATCGCAGAAAGGGCATCCTGAATGGATTTGTCTCCGTGAGGGTGAAACCCCATTGCAAGACCTGCGACCTTGACTGTCTTAGTGTATCTGTTTCTGGAATCTGAGTTCCACATTGCCCATAAAATTCTTCTCTGAACAGGTTTCAGACCGTCAATTTCATGCGGAATTGCTCTTGAATCGCATACATATCTGGAATATCTTCTCTGATCAATATTGACCTGATCCTCAAAACTGATCTTTGGAATCTCAGTCTGGCTGTTAGACATATTATTCTTCATCTTTTGGCGTTTTGGTCAGACCTATTATTCTTGTCAAGAACAAAGCAGTCTGCAAAGTTTGAACAGTCGGCAGGAACCATGAAAAACCTAATAAAAACAGTATTTATCGCAGTTTTCACTTTTTACTGCAGTTCTCCAAAACCAGTGCCTGGAGAACCCAGAAAGCCGAACGAACGGACCTTTTTTTTCTCGCAGAAATTTCCGGGAAAAATCAGTTCAGAAATGTTCGAAGATTCAAGCAGCCGGGTCAGCATTCTGTTTCTCCAGGAGAAAAACGGCACAGTTTCAGTGCAGGAAGCAGAGGTAAATCTTTTCGTATATTCCTCAGCTTTTTTAAAAAATGCCAGAACTCAGTTCGATAAATCTGCACTGAAAAAATTCAATTTCCATGAAATCAGAAAAATCGGAACTGCAAAGGAAAGCGGATCCGGTCTGAAAGTGGAATACAGCAGATTCCTCAAAAGAAAAATAGAGGACAATTCCGTTTCCTCTCTGGTGAAAAACCTGAAAACTGTCGGATGCAAGGAACTTTCCAATATACAGGAAGAAGCTGAATTTATGCCTCTCTATGAATCGGAAAACACCGCAAGGTCGGTGTCCTCTGCATCCGGATTCGCAAGAACATCTGAAATGCAGAAACTGAAATGGGGCCTTCTGAAATGGAGATACGACAGATCCAGCACAGTGTACCGTCATTTCACTTCTCCCGCAGGAAAAGTATCCGTTTCCATTCCAAAAAATGAATCAGATCTGCTATTCGAATCTGCATCCGCTCTGCCGGTGCTTTTTGAAAACCAGATCTATAAAATTGAAATAGATCCCGATTATTTTCTCAATGATTTTGTATCTTCTGAACCGAAAACACTGAAGGATTCGCAGAACTCAAAAGAGCAGGAAAATTTTAAGATTCCAATTTCAGTTCAAAAAAAAAATTTGGCAGATAATGGAAGAAATAAGAACTAGATTTGCTCCTTCTCCTACCGGATTCCTTCATGTGGGCGGAGCGAGAACAGCACTTTTCAATTATCTGTATGCCCGCGCAAAAAAGGGGAAATTCATTCTGAGAATAGAGGACACCGATCAGGACAGATCCACTGAAAGTTCCTTTCAGACAATCATTGAGTCTATGAAATGGCTCGGAATGAAATGGGACGAGGGTCCTGAAATCGGAGGAGAATTCGGTCCGTACAAACAGTCGGAAAGACTGGAAATTTATAAAAAATATACCGATCTCCTCATCGAAAAAAATCTGGCCTACAGATGCTTCTGCACTCCTGAAGAACTGGAAGCCAAAAAGAAAAATGCGGAGGCAATGGGAATTCCGAATATTTATGACGGAACTCATGCAAATCTTTCTGAAAAGGAAATCAGAGAAAAACTTGATGCCAAAATTCCCTATGCGGTGAGATTCAGAACGCCTGCAAAGAATCTGGTCGTAGACGATCTGATTCAGGGAAAAGTGAAATTTGACACTAAACTGATAGGTGATTTTATTATAGTAAAATCAGACGGTTTTCCTTCTTATAATTATGCCGTAGTGATTGATGACTGTCTCATGAAAATTTCTCATGTGATCAGGGGAGTCGGTCATCTTTCCAATACTCCCAGACAGATTCTGATCTATGAGGCGCTTGGATTCAAGGTTCCAAGGTTCGGACATGTGTCTGAGATAGTGGGAACGGACGGAAAAAAACTTTCCAAAAGAGCAGGAGCAACTTCCATTCTTGCATTCAGGGATCTGGGATACAGTTCCGAGTGCATAGTAAACTATATGGCTCTTCTCGGATGGACAAGTCCTGACGGACAGGAATATCTTCCAAATAAAAAATCCGAAGAAATATTCGACGTGGAAAGATGTTCCAAATCTCCTTCCATGTTTGATGTGTTTAAAAAGATGAAGGACGAGGAAAAGGAATCCGTAAATCTGACTTCACTGACTTCTTCAGAACTCGCCGACTGGCTGAATCCGAAGTCCAAGCTCAACTGGCTTTCCAACAGGTATATCAGAGATGCAGAAATAAGAACAGTCACAAAGGACATTCTTCCTTTCATAAAGGATATCCCTGCGATCCCTGAATCAGTCAAGTCGGAGAGCAGTGAAACATTAATTTCCATTATGGAATCCATACGTGTCTATCTCGACAGGCTTTCTCAGGCACCTCCTTATATTGCTGAATTCTTCATCACGGAAATCAGTCTGGAAAATGAGGAAGCAAAAGTGCTTGTTTCAACAGAAGGCTCTCACAAGGTTGTCAGGACATTTTACTCACTTCTGAATTCAGAGAATCCTTCAGTATCAGAAGATTATAAGAAACTGATGGAAAAAACAGGAGAACTTACAGGAGAAAAAGGCAAAAATCTTTTTATGCCGATCAGGGCAGCATCCACCGGAAAGGCTCACGGTCTTGAACTGCTGATTCTTTTTCCTCTTCTTGGAAGGGAAAAAATTAAAAAAAGAATACAGTGCATTGCAGATGAAATGAAAATTTCATTATAAAAGAACGGAATTTCTGACGGAATGGAAACGCTTCATGAGCTTGAAAGACAGGGACGATACGGTGAACTGACTGCACTGGCAAAAACAATGCTGAAAAAAGACCCTGAAAATATTCAGGGGACTGCAGTGAAGGACTGGATAGGAAAAAGATGGAGGAATCTGTTTCTGTCCAATGCAGAAAAATACTTTGAACCGATGGATCCCGGTCATAAGAAAAAAATACTTGGAAAGGACAAAAGAAGCGACAGGGAAAAGATCACTGCCCGATTCTTAAGAGGCCAGGGACAGGAGGAATGGAATATTGAACTTCCTCCAGTTCCGGATTTCAGACTGAAAAATACAACGCTCATATTCTGTCCCGGATTTCTGAACGGGCTTCTTCCTGTAATGGCATTCAAGGATGAATTTCCTGAGGCGGCAGAAAAGTTCGGCATTCACATTCTTCAGTCGGACTCTCATCCTGTCAGAAGCTGTCTCGGCAATACAGACGACATACTGAATGCAGTCGAAAAAGGAATCGGTCTGGACAAGGACGGTAATAAAACTCTTGCAAATCCGGAAATTCCTAATGAAAAAATCATTCTTTTATGTTACAGCAAGGGGATGCCGGATGCTCTGGAACTTCTTTCCATTCGTCCTGATCTTCGAAACAGAATCACTGCAGTCTTCAACATTGCGGGGGCTCCCGGGGGATCCTTTCTTGCTAACAGATTTTACGATCTGATCAAGGATCTCGAAATCAGATACGAGTTCAGTCGGGAATTTCTTTACCTGCTCAAGCTGATCAACCCTCTGGTGCAGATACCTGAAAATTTCGGACCAGTCAGACTGAATGAATTTGATCTGAAAGGAGGACTGCTCGATCTGACCACATTCAGAAGAGAGTCCTTTCTGAAAGAACATATGGACAGCATCAATGATCTGAAAATTCCCTTTTTCAGCCTTCCTGCATTTACTACTGCGATGGAAGTCCCCTATTTTCAGCTTCAGGGTTATCTGGAAATTGACAAGTTCGATACAAGCAATGATATGCAGGTGGCATACCGTCATTCTGTACTGAACTGCAGTATGAATACAAATCTTGCACTTCTGCACGGACATCACTGGGATGTGTGTTATGGACCTTTTCCTAAAAGTATGAGGCTGGGTTCACCTAATTTGGATCATCATTTCCCGAAGACCGCTTCTCTGGATGCCTGCATTCAGCTCGCCTGGGAACTTGGACTTGCAGAGTGATCATCTGGCAGAGGAAAGCTGACTCGGACTCTGCTTCCTTTTTTTTCTGCAGGTAAAATCTCAAATGTACCGTTCATTTTTTCCGTAAGCGTCTTTACTATAGAAAG
>DAORDI010000258.1:0-8469 GCA_035345895.1 Leptospiraceae bacterium | reverse complement strand
GCATTCGGATCAATGATTCGTTCGAGCACAAGAGCAATTCCCCAGTAGGCCCCCCATGCAATAAACGTATAATCAGCACCGTGCCAGAATCCTCCAAGCGTCATTGTAGCGAATACATTGAAGTAGACTCTCAGAGCAGAGGCCCTGGACCCGCCAAGGGAAAAATATAAATAATCCCTGAGCCAGGAAGACAGACTGATATGCCATCTCAGCCAGAATTCCGACAGACTCCTGGAGAAAAAAGGAGCCTTGAAGTTCAGAGGGATTTCAATTCCCAGATATAGCGACAGTCCTCTTACAATGTCTGCAAGCCCTGAAAAGTCAAAATAAAGCTGCATAAGAAAAATAAATCCGACCAGGAGAAGCGACCACCAGACATATTCGGATGGATTCCCGTAGACCGGAGAAACAGAAGGGCCTATGGAATCAGCCAGAAGCACTTTCTTGATCAGTCCCCCGACAAGAAGATACGTGCCGCGATAGATTTTCTCCTTTTCAGGAGAGGCATTTTCTATGTTTCTGAAAAATTCCTTTCCTCTAAGAATCGGTCCGGCTATCATTACAGGAAAATACAAAGTATACAAAAAATAATTCACAAGAGAAGTTTCTTCTCTTTCCCTGCTCCTGTAGATATCTATATGATGACTTAATATCTGAAAAGTATAAAAGCTGACGGCAAGAGGAAAATAGACTGTGACCTTTTTTTCCAGATCGGCAAACATATCCGAACCTGTGCTCTGAAAGAGAACTTTTCCCAGAAAATAAAAATACTTAAAAAATGCAAGGTTGCATATATTGAAAACCACTGCAAGGGTTACTGAGAGTTTTGTGCTGTCTTTTTCAATCCTCTTCAGAAGGAAAAAGTTGATCAGAATGACAACCAGAAAATGAATCAGATAAAGCTTGGAAAAGCTGAAATAAAAAAATGCACCTGCCAGAATAAGAAGAGGACGTCTGAAAAAGGAAGGCAGATTCCAGTAAAACAGATACAGAACTGTGAAAAAGAAAAGAAAGGCAATGGAATTGAACTGCATCAGACCTGTCCCTTGGTATTTCTGATCATTTCTTTCAGCTTCAGGATTACGTTTGATTTTACTGTCTTAAAGTCTCCTTTGACTGCAGCTCCGCTTGCATTGTTGTGCCCTCCTCCGCCGAAAAGTTTGGCCACATTGCATACATTGTAAGATCCTTTGGAACGGAAGCTCATCTTCACAAGTCCGTCATCTCCGTCAGACAGACAGAGAGACACATAGACATCTCTCGGATTCAGAAGATCGCTCACCATTCCTTCAATCGGATTGGAATTGAACCCGTATTTCTGATATGTTTCCTTTCTGACATCAATGCAGGCGAGGCCGTAATCCTTGTATACCTCCAGTGTCGCAAAAATATCCCTTTTGAGATATAAAATATCTGCGGATACATCTTCATAAATCTTCCGGATCGTCTCCTCTGTAGGAAACCCGTAGTCTACCAGTTTTCCTGCAAGTTCATAGGTCCTCGGGCTGGTCTTGTTGTACTTGAACTGACCTGTATCCACTACAATTCCCAGATAAAGAGCAACCGCAGTATTGTAATCCGGTTCAATTCCGGCGTGAAGCATCAGTTCATATACTATTTCAGAACTGGCGCTGAATTCAGGAAATGAATACATTCCCGGAATATGATCCACATTGTCGTGATGATCTATTATGATCAGATTTGATCTGTCGGGCTTCAGATAATTGCAGACATCGCCTATTCTTTCTATTTCGGAATTGTCTACTATGACAACAGTGTAGTCTGTCTGTATGTTCTGAAGTTTTGCCTCTTCCAGGTTTCTGATCCTTGACTTGGGATCAAGAAAACTCAGTTTGTCTGCAATCCTGTCGGCATTCAGAATGAAATGTCTTTTACCCAGTTTTTCCAGAAGCAGGTCAAGCCCCAGTTCAGCCCCTATTCCGTCGGGATCAGGACCCCTGTGAGTAGTCAGTATAAAATTGTCTTTTTTCTTAAAAAGATTCAGAAGGCTTTCAAACTCTTTTGATCTGTCCGGCTTTTTTTTATTCTGCATTTCGTTTCCTTCTGAATATCTCCATCCATTCCGCCACCTCTTCTTTAGCAAGAGGTCTGTCTCTTTCCGGTTCCTCGGGCACTGAATGCAGTTCCTTGCCAATCATCCCCGAAAACTCTTCAGATGTAAAAAATTTGCACCCGTGATTTTTTGCATAACGTAAAATTTCCTTGTCTGAACTGACAACATAAATATTTGCAGGAACTCTGTCATTTCGAATCACTGACTTGATACAGTGGTCTGCCGTCAGATCATGACTGTAATAGACCCGGATGTCTCCAAATGTTTCCTTTTCCACAGGACTGCCCACATCTTTTTTCCCGTCAAATACAACCAGAATATTCGTGTTTTTTTTGGCTCCTGAATACCGATGCAGAATCTGCAGAAGCCCCTGTCTGGCAAGATTCAGTCTGCTCTCGTACATCAGTCCCTCCAGATCGGGAAATTTGTAAATCAGATTGAATCCGTCGATCAGAATTCTCATTTACTCCACCTTATACAGGCTGGAGCGCAGAAAGGTTTTTCCAGACTGTATGAAACCTTCTTACACGGGCTGATTTTGATCCTGCCGGAGACGGGGTTGTGTAAAAGGATCGTTTTCACACGGGGACGCGAAGATGCAGAGAAAAAAGAATCGCAAGTTTGGAATCCGCTGATAAAATCAAGCCTCTGCGAACCCCGCGACTCTGCGCGAGTCTTCTTTTCCTTTGCTTTTACACAGTGCCGATCCCTGTGAAAGACAACATTATGAATTTCCATAATTGTCATAGTGATTCACAGGAAAATATTCAGACACTCTGAGAGCGGCGGAAGAACAGCATCCTTAGGAGAAAGAATCGGACTGTTCACCATCCAGTCGATGGACAGTTCAGGATCATTCCAGATGATCCCGCCTTCCGATTCAGGACTGTACAGATTGTCTACCTTGTACAGAACCTCTGTATCCGGCTTCAGCACCAGATACCCGTGAGCAAATCCCCGAGGTACAAAAAGCATCGTCCTGTTGAACGATGTAAGTTCAATTCCGAACCATTTTCTGAAAGTGGGAGAGTTTCTGCGCAGATCCACTGCCACATCAAAAATTGCTCCTTTGACGACCCTGACAAGTTTTGCCTGTTCAAAAGGAGGCTTCTGAAAATGCAGTCCTCTGACTGTATTAGGATCTGAATTCAGTGCATGATTGTCCTGGATGAACTCAGATTTGATTCCGTTTTCTGCAAATTTTTTCTCTGAGTAACTTTCAAAAAACCAGCCTCTGCTGTCCTTGAACACTGTCGGCTCGATCACTTTCAGATCAGCAAACTCGGTATCATTAAATTTCATCCGCTATCCTTTTCAAATACTGTCCGTATTCATTTTTAATCATTGATTCTGCATGAACAAGAAGCTGTTCTTTCGTTATGTATTTCTTTCTGTATGCAATTTCTTCAATGCATCCTACTTTCAGACCCTGTCTCTTTTCAATGATTTCTATGAACTGACCTGCCTGACTCAGAGACTCATGAGTTCCAGTATCCAGCCAGGCTACGCCTCTGCCCAGAAGATTCACTTTCAGAGATTTTTTTTCCAGATACATCCTGTTGAGGTCTGTGATTTCGAGTTCCCCTCTTTTGGAAGGTTTCAGCTGTTCTGCATACTCCGAAGCTTTCCCGTCATAAAAATAAATTCCGGGGACAGCATAATTCGACTTCGGCCTTTCCGGTTTTTCCTCCAGGCTAAGTACATTCCCTTTTGAGTCAAATTCGACCACACCGTACCTTTCAGGATCATTCACATAATAACCGTAAATAATTCCTCCATTCTGAAGAAGGGCTGAATCGGAAAGAGACTCAATCATTCCATGACCGTAAAAAATATTATCTCCGAGAATCAGACAGGAGGGTTCTCCGTTCAGAAACTTCTTTCCGATCAGGAATGCCTGAGCGAGTCCTTCCGGTGCAGGCTGCACTGCATACTCGATACGGATTCCGAGAGAAGAACCGTCACCGAAAAGTTTTTCAAAAAGAGGAGAATCTCCCGGTGTGGAAATAATCAGTATTTCCCTGATCCCGGTCAGCATCAGAACAGAAAGCGGATAATAAATCATCGGCTTGTCATATACAGGCATCAGCTGCTTGCTGACGACTCTGGTGACAGGGTACAGTCTTGTTCCTGAACCTCCTGCCAGAATGATTCCCTTCATGTCTTAGTCCTCTCTACTGTGATTATATTCGGTATGGATTTTATATTATCCAGAATTTCCTTGAGCTGATCGAGATGTTCAATTTCCAGAAGAAATTTTGCAAGAACCGTTCCCTCTCCTGTCGCAGTTGCTCCTGCCTCAAGGATATTGGTATCAGTCTTGGAAATGGCACCTACAATCTCCATATAAATTTTCGGCCTGTCATATGCACTTACATGAACTCTTACTGGAATCGCCTTCTGGAGTCCGTCCCATCTCACATTGATCTTCTTCTGTTCCGAATAGTTCCTGACAAACTCGCAGTTTTTCCTGTGAACACTCACTCCCCTGCCCTGTGTAATAAACCCTATGATCTCATCTCCGGGAACCGGTGTACAGCAGTTGGCTATCCGAATCAGTATGTCCTTGAACCCTCCCGCAATGATCCCGATATTGGAATCCTTGGAAGTATTCCGCTTGACCTGTTTTTTTTCGGCCCTGATCTCCTTGATTGCACTGATGTCTTTTTCGCTGATGGCAATGTTTGAAGATTTGGAAACTGTAAACTGTCCCTTCAGCTCATCTTTTTCCTTTCGGAAATACTGACGGAGCTTCTGTTTGGCAGAAGGTGTCCTGACGATCTTTTCCCAGATAGGAGAAGGTTTTGCATTTTTATCAGTGACAATCTCGACCTGATCTCCCGAATTCAGCACAGTCCGGATAGGAGTAATCTTTCCGTTGACTTTGGCCGCCTTAGTGCGCAGACCGACGTTGGTATGAATTCTGAATGCAAAATCGAGCACAGTCGCTCCCTTCGGAAATTCAAATATATCGCCTTTGGGAGTGAATGCAAACACTTCATCCTCGTGAAGTTCTCCTTTCAGTTCATCAATGAATTCCCCCGGATCATCCGCATGTTCGAGAACACGCTTCAGTCCTTCCTTCCATCTGCTGCTGAACTTGTCATCCAGCCTGTCATAGCTGTTTTCCTTGTACGACCAGTGTGCAGCAATCCCTCTTTCCGCATATCTGTTCATTTCTTCAGTGCGGATCTGAACCTCCAAGGGCCTTCCGTCATTTCCTATCACAGTCGTATGAAGGGACTGGTAGAGATTTGTCTTCGGAGTGGCGATATAGTCCTTAAACCGTCCTGGAATGGGTGTATAATGAATGTGTATCACGCCGAGAGCAGCATAACAGTCCCTGATCTCAGCAGTGATGATTCTTACTGCACGGAGATCGTAAATCTCTTCCGCTTTTTTCTCCTTGTCGATCAGCTTTTTATGAATGGAATAGAAATGTTTTGCTCTTCCTTCTATCCTCGCATCCAGTCCAGCCTCTTTCAGTTTTTCTTCCAGAACAGAAGTGATTTCACGGATATGATCATCCCTGTCCGTTCTCTTTTCTGCTACAATGGATTTGATTCTTCTGTATTCTTCCGGATGAAGTATCTGAAAAGCCATATCTTCCAGATCAGACTTCACCTTATAAATACCCAGTCTTCCCGCAAGCGGCGCGTATACTGTGAAGACCTCCTTTGCAATCCGTTCCTGCTTTTCTGCAGGCTGAAAGCCCAGAGTTCTCATATTGTGCATCTTGTCCGCGAGCTTGATCAGCATGACTCTGGGATCTTCAATTGAAGCCATCAGCATACGTCTCACATTTTCCGCTGCGACAATTTCCTTGTTCTGGTTCTTCTTTATCTTGGATACCTTAGTGACTCCGGAGACAAGCTCTGCAATCTCAGGCCCAAAATCGCGAATCATATCCTCTCTGGTATACGGTGTATCCTCCACCACATCGTGAAGCAGACCGGCAGAAATCATTTTATCGTCCGGTGCAAGATCCTGCATAATGATATTTGCAACATTGACCGGATGGATGATATACGGCTGGCCGGACAGACGTTTCTGTCCTTCGTGAGCCTTTGCTGAGAGCTCATATGATCTTTTTACCAGCGCAAACCCTTCCTTGGAAAGTTTCCCCTCTGCCTCTGTTAAAAATTCCTCCGGTGTTACTTCGAAGGCTGACATGACTATCCCCCTTGAATTTCGAGGCTCAGATCAAGAAATCTTGTTGTATGTGTCAGATAACCCATACTGACTCCGATGTCTCCAAATCTGGACAGTGCTTCCAGTTTTTCCGGAGTGATTCCTCCTGAGCATTCAATTCTGATTTTATTGTTTTTCCTTCTGATTTCCTGAACTGCTTTTTCTGTATCATCAATGCTGAAATTGTCCAAAAGTATGATATCGGGTTCGGAGAGAATGGCATCCTCGAGCTGATGAAGTCCGTCAATTTCCAGTTCCACTTTCCTGTCAGGAAACCTGTCCCTGATTTTTCTGACAGCTGTCTGAATGGAACCGCAGAGAGCCACATGATTGTCCTTGATGAGCCCCATATCCGAAAGACTGATCCTGTGATTTGCACCCCCTCCGGTGAAGACTGCATATTTGGCCAGTTTTCTGTATCCCGGCAGAGTTTTTCTTGTATCCAGGATCATCAGCCGGGGATATTCTCTCGCAAGTTTCCATGCAGTCGTGGCAATCCCGGAAAGATACTGCAGAAAATTCAGAAGGGGTCTTTCCACACGGAGAATCACATTCAGTGAGCCGGAAAGACTTAGGAGTTTTTCCCCCTGCATCATAATGCTGCCTTCTGATTTATGTATTTCGTAGGTAAAACTTCCCGGAAATTTCCTTAAAAGGGATTCAACAACGGCAGAGCCGCAGAATATTCCTTCCTCTCTTGTGATCAGAATGGCAGAACCCGTTTTTTCCGGAGGGAAAATGGATTCAGATGTAATATCATGATCAGGACAGTCTTCCAGAACGGCTAATTCAACAAGAAGATCAAAGTCCTCCGGGGCAATGGAACTGACGGGGCTCGTATAGTACCTTTCCATAAATTCAGTCTGTTATTTCAGTCCGACTTTGTCAAGTAAAGGGAACGGTATTCGACAAAAGCAGTTACTTCAGAATGTCTCAAAAAAACGAAATTCACAGCTTTTTCCTTTACTGGTAGACTTCTGCCGCTCATTCTGCAGAATGTTCCATACACAAAAAACGGAGAACAAATGAGGCTAATAATATTCGGGCTTCAGATCATTCTATTTTTATTCATCACACCGATTTTTTCAGAGTCTTCCAATTCTGTCGTTGATCTGACCAGGCAGAAATGGATTCTGAAAAAAGGGTTTTCAGAAAAGAATCTGCATCCCCAAAATCTTTCCGTCGACAATGATTCAGTTTCTGCAGAAAAATTTCCGATTGTTCTGAATTCGGCATTCAAGACACCTGTTTCACAGGATCTGCAGGAGTATTCCATGTTCTGCAGATTCAAAATTGATCTGAACAGGATTGAAAAAAACAGAGAACTTGCATTTTATTTTTCCGGAATCGGCGAATCCTGGGAAGTCTTTCTGAACGGAGTGAAGATCAGGGATGAATTTGACATTCAGGGAAATGAAATCCTCCGGTACAGAACTGTGAGAAATGCAGTCATTCCTTTTACCTCTTCCCTTCTCAAGGAGGACAATGTCCTTCTGATACATACTGCAGGATACTCTCCTTCTTCCTTTCTTTCTCCAAACAATCTTCTGGGACTTCGGTTCAGCAAAGGATACACTCTGGACTACGAAAAAAAAATCATGGATGAGACAGGCCAAATTTCCGTTCTTCTTCTGAATTCAATTTACATTTTTTTCGGGCTTTATCATCTTTTCTTTTTCATCAGATGGACTCAGAAAAAATACAATCTTTATTTCGGAGTTTTCTCTCTTCTGATCTCTGTATATTTTCTTTCATTTTCCAATCTGGGCTATGAATTCTTTTCAGATACAAGGCCTCTGTTTTTCTTTTCCTATGCATCTCAGCCGCTGGCAGTCATGTTCTTCATGCTTTTTATTTATGACTATTTTCATCCTGACGGAAAATTCCCCGGCATCATAAAATATACCGTAATTTCCTCTGCCGCATTCACAGCCGCCTATCTGATCTTCAGCATACGGTCATACCAGACACTTCTTTTTGCCTGGTACGGTGCAGTCATTCCTCAGATATTTTATATATTTTATTTCATTATTATTACCGTGCGAAAGGGAAGCAAGGATGCAGTTCCTATGGCAGTCGGAATTGCTGTACTTCTTTCAGCAGTTCTTTTTGAAATTCTGGATACTGTCATATTCAAGTCAGGGATCAGAATACTTCAGTACGCATTCTTTTCATTCATCATCTCTCTCATACTGATTCTTGCA
>DAORDI010000257.1:0-8505 GCA_035345895.1 Leptospiraceae bacterium | reverse complement strand
CGATCAGAACAAGTCTCCTGATCAGCTCCTCTTTTGAAAGAGAAGATCCGAGCAGGGCAATGATCGAGGCAAGTCCTGCAAATGGAAGAGCAAACAGTGTATGCGAAAACTTGACCATTCGGCCAAAATCAGTGAAAATCTCCAGCAGGCGCATTTTTTCAGCGTCCTGTTACGTCACTGTAATCCGGCATATATACTTTCACGGACTGATCCGGATTGATGACAGCAGATCCGCCGCTGGTCAGTGTGACAAAGTATTTTTCCAGATAAAAATCCATCGGATCATTCTGATCCTTGTCGATCATCTGCATATTTGCATCTACCATGAAAAGTTTTCCAAACTTCACCTCACCCCGAAAAACGTGAAGATAGTTTTTGACATTCGGTTCCGGAGGAGGGGGAAACTTTGGCTCGAAAGGAGATTCAAGTTTCAGATACATTCTTTTATTTTTTATTGCAATCTCTCCGATCGTTCCTTCCATCTGAGGGGGCGGAATGATTGAAAATACACTTACAAAAATCTGATTTTTCTTCACTGCAATCCCTCTGCCTTCCGGAATCGTCAGCAGTTTTTCGAGGTTCAGTCCGATCATTCCCAGAATAGGCTTTGAGTTTGTGGGAACTACTGCACGGATGTCTTCTGCAGTAATGACCACATTATTGGAAGCCTTGTCCAGCGAAAGAGTTCCTATCATTTCAAAATTCAGCCATATGAAGAGATTCATTTCCCCTGTCATTCTGATCCTGTTGTCATTTCCTTCGAGCATCTCTATTTTATCCAGTTTCAACGGAGAGCCTTCAAACTTGAATACATAGTCCTTGAAGAGCACTTCCAGAACGGATGCATCTGCATAGGCCTCACCGTTTGCTATCTTGATGAGAAATGAATTCACGTCATCAAAGTTTACAATGGAAGAATTTCCTTTAGGAATAAGTTCTGCAGTCAGCCTGGTAATATCCAGACTGATATTTTCCTTGAATCTGAATCTGGTATTTTTCAGATTCAGGAAGGAGCCTTTTCTAGTGCTTGTGGAAAAACCTTCCGGATTCTTCTCCGAAAAAAGAGGAGTCCTTTCAAACTTTGTCTGACCCAAATAATAATGGATTCCTACGATGCCTGCACCTAGGCCTAGAACTGGGATAATCAAAAGGAGGATTCTTTTCACGATAGGGTTTCCGGTCTGAGAATTAGTATAGAACTTAAAGTCTCTGAACTGCCTTCATTTTTGTCGAGCAATAATTTTTCCATAATTCCGCTGTAATCCTCTATCCAGTGAGTATAACCTACAATGACAAGAGAGTACTGAGTGATTATTTTTTTGGAATTTTTCCCGGAAGAGATGACACGGATGGATTTTCTGAAATGTTTTCTGAGAATATTCTCCTCAGGAACATTTCCCTTGTCATACAGAAGATGAATCTCTTCCGTAAAATTTTTCTGCAGTCCGCCCGCAATTTCAAAGAGCATTTCTGCCTCTTCCGGATTTTTGTACATGACAAGTACGGACTCGGGCTTTTCAAAACCTCGGTCAAGAAAAATTCCCATCCTGGAATTGACCTGAGAAAGGATGTCGTCAACTTTTCCACCAAGCACATTGTCTCCGAAGATTTTCTTGGCTCCGCCCATGAATACCATCGAATATTCTGATTTCTGTATAGTATTTACTATTTCGAGAGAAGTATTGTTGGTCATTTTGAAAATTGGAGTGATCTGAACATCGGACTTCCTTGCTGCGTCCCGTATGAGTGAGAAATTTTCCTCCTTCAGATTCACAGGATCATCCAGAGAAATCGTTTCAGGAATCGGGGAAATATGAAGAGCAGAATAATGCACAGTCCTTCCGAAAATGGAATGAGCCAGACGGAACAGAATCTCGCCGGACTTGGGAGGACCGAAAGTAATGAGCAGGTCAGGAAAATTGCCCGGTCTGTGCTGATCGGATGCCTTGCCGTTTCTCTTGAAAAGATCCAGCACAGGACTTGTCATAAAGGTGGTGATCAATGCCATCAGAACCATCATTGCAAAAATCTTAGGGGAAAGAATTCCAAGATCATATCCTATGTTCAGCACCACAAGCTCCATCAGACCCCTGGTATTCATAAGTGTCCCTATGATTCCTGAATCCTTCCATCCGATTCCGGAAAGCCTTGCTGCAGCCATTCCTCCCCCGAACTTTCCAGCAACAGCCGCAAGGATGATAATCAGTGTATCGAGTAAGTCCTGAGTCGTGGAAATCAGACCTATCTGGGTGCGAAGTCCAGTATAGGCAAAGAAAAGAGGCAGAAGCACCACTGCGCTGAAGTCTTCAAACTTGTCTCTCAGAGTCATTCTGAGCTTTGAATCGGAGGGCATAATGACTCCTGCCAGGAAAGCTCCGAAAAGTGCATGAATTCCCAAAACTTCAGTTGTCAGCGCTGAAAACATCATAATTGTCACAAGAAATGTCATCACACCTCTTCCGATGTATTCCTTTGTGATATATACTTTTCCCAGCTTGTTCAGAAAAGGGCGAAGCACAAAAATCATTCCTGCCGCGTACAGCAGTACAAATCCGATCAGTGCAAACGACTGAATGATTCCGCCGGAATGAATGACCGCGATGATCAGTGCAAGCATAATCCAGGCAGAAATATCATCGATGGCTGCTGCAGTGATGACAATCGCCCCCACCTGGGTTCTCGCAAATCCCTTTTCCTGAAGAATGCGGGCAAGGACCGGAAATGCAGTCACGCTCATCGCTATTCCCATAAAAAGACCGAAGCTTAAAAAACTGACCTTGGGAAGACTGAACTTAGGATAAAGGTATATGGAAAGAGCACTCCCCAGAAGAAAAGGAAATACGATGCTGAGATGACTGATGAGAACTGCCGCGTGCGCCTTTGTCCTGAGAGTGGCTATATCCAGCTCGATTCCGACAATGAACATAAAGATAATCAGTCCGAACTGACTCATTATCTGCAGATTTCCGAGCGACTCAGGAGGAAAAATGAAACGGAATGTATCCGGGAAAAAAAGACCGAAAAGAGAGGGCCCGAGGGCAATCCCGGCAGTAATTTCCCCGATTACGCTTGCCTGTCCTATTCTTCTGAAAAGGAGAGTGAATATTCTGGAAATAATCAGTATGACTGCGCACTGCCAGAGAAGAACTGCCAGAGGATGATGAAGATTCTTGCCGAAATGGCTGAACAGATTGATTTCTGATCCGGAAACTCCCCCGAAAATCCCTTTCTCGTTTCTGAAAATATAGAGGAGTCCTGCGATGAAGGCTATAATTCCGATTATGTATATTTTGAAAGGGTGGAATTTTTCTTCCGAATCGGCAGGAGTGGACATCTAATACAGGACATTTTCGATTTGCCCTAATTTTTCAAGCGAAAAAAAACTATTTTCTCCGATATAGATACTGTATGAGTATATCTTTCAGGTCTGCATTTTCCATTCTGCTTCTGTCTGCATTCAGCCTTTATGCTGAATCCTCCAATCAGAAAACGATTTACGGCTTCAAGAATGCCGAGGGCACAAAACTCATTAAAATGGTTCTTGTCGGTGAAACGATGAGCATAGAAAAAGCATCTACAATCGAAATAGATCTGAAGAAAGATGATTCTCTTCTGGAAGTGGATACAAGACCCGATACTGTCACAGCTAAAATTGTGAACAATCCAGGGATCAGGGTCGGACAGACTCTGTACCTGATAGAAAAAAATCCTGACCATGATTCTTTCCGTGACGGAAATATCGTAGGACAGTTCAGAGTTGTTTCCATATTCAACACTGGATTTTTCGGTCAGCAGCTGAGAGGCGAAGGATATCTGAGACTCATTGACGGAAAAGTTATGACAGTCGCAATGCCGATTGAATCGGTAAGTCTGACAGAAGCTGTCATGGCAAAAAAGCAGGGCGACTATTTTCTGCATAAATCCGATACAGCGGCGGCAATCCAGTATTACAAAAAAGCAGTCAAAATGGACAAGAGTTTTCCGGAAGCGCATTATGCTCTGGCTCTCCTGCATGAAAGAAAGGGAGAAGGTTTTGTCACTGCAAAATATGAATACAATATAACCTGGCAGAACAGACATAAATTTATGGAACAGTCCGAGAAATTCAGATTCCTTTTGAGTTATGCCTCCTTTTATATGAATTATTATAAAAAAGAGACTGTTCGAAACAATCCGAAGGAGACAGAGGATCTGAACAATGCACTGGCTGCCTGCAAGGAAGCCTACCAGATAGCTCCCTCTGACACAGATCTTCTGAAAAAATATTCTGAACTGTATCTTATACTTTACCTTCATTCCAAGGAAGTCATCCCTGCAGAGCCGGAACTGAAAAAAGTCAAGAGGGCAGCTGCAGATGAATACGATGAAAAAGCTGTATCCTTTATGGAAAAAGCTTTGAAGGCTTCTCCCGAGGACGCAAAACAGTATGCTCTGGCTGTATATCTGTATTATGAAAAACTGAGATCTCTCGACAATCCAAACTCACCGGTTCAGGCATCCCAGAAAAAAGAATTCAAGGAAAAAATTGAGACCTACGGGAAAATGTATCTCACATACAGACCGAAATCTCAAAAACTGGACAGGAATGTAACAGCTGCAATGAAATTTGCTCGTTCACTCTGAGAGAATATTTCCTCTTCTTTCATAAATATACTGTTCAAGAATTTTCATATCGTCGGGATTGGATGATATGAAATTTACACCCAGCTTGAATGAATTGTCCTCGGCAACACTGAACCTGACAATCTCCCCGGTGATTACAAGAGTAGTCTTTCCGGGAATAGGAATGTTCATCTTGATGCTGTTGTGTTTTTTCAGATAATTGTAGAGACTTTCGTCGGACACTTCAAAGAGCAGACCGCTGATGCTGATATCCACTATCCTTGTGTCCACATACGTTGTATTTATATTGTCCTTCCGGATGGCAATTTTAGTAAATCCGTAACTCGCTATCTCCGTCAGTTCATGTATGAATTCCGCATGATAACTGCCCAGAATCTTCTTGTCCATTGCAGTCGTGAATACTTTCAGATGACCGATCACATTGTCAAAAAGAGTGATCGGGGCTATGATGTAGGAAACCATAAAATTCCTTATTTCCGCCTTCTGCATCTTTTCGAAAAATTTCCCGGCAGCATATTCATCAGAAGTTTTCGCCATTTCCTTGAATATTTGGTAAAAGTTTTTATAGTATAGGTTCTCTGACCTTCCGATATAGCTTTCTATATCCGAGCATTCAGGAATGAACACTGTCCGGTTGTCTGTGGACAGGACAGAACGGATGAAATCGTTTCCGTCTCCCGGTCTGTAAATCACCAGTTCATAGTCCTCGGAAATGCTTCTGACATAATCGGTAATGATGATGTTCAGGAGTTTCAGATCAGGCATATCCTTTTTGATTTCACGGAAAAGATAGTTGAACCTTCTTTCCGCATTGATATTGTCGCCTGATACAAATTTTCCGCCCTTGTAAGATTTGAACTGAATCACAAAACTCATAAAAAGGTCGTCCACGACAACCCTTCTGTAATGTCTCATTTCGGCAGACTGAAGTTCTGTCGGAATCTTGATCGTTACAAGAGAGCCTCTGGTTTCTTCAATGACCACTTCGAAAGTGTACATCACATTGACGACTTCAAATTTGATTTTCGCCCTGTGGGTATCGCTTTCCTCGAATCCGAGGACTTCGAGTTCGACAAACTCCATGCCGACATCCCGAACCTTTGTGGTCATATACCTGTCTTTGTATTCAAAAATAAATTCAACTTCCTCAAACTGCAGATAGTAGAAAAGGTGCTTGATGAGATTGATGTCAGATCCGATGATCGTTTCCCCGAACGTTTTTTCGAGGTCTGTGATCAGCTGCTGCATTGAGTCAGTTCTTCCGACGGCCATACAGTATTTATCGGCAGGAAAAGCCCTTTGCTTTCCTTTGCCTGCATTAATTTCTTTTCAAAGGCAGAACCCGGGAATCTTTGGCTCATAAAGGGAGATTCCAATGCCTGTACTGGTTGTCTTATGCGCTTTTCTTGTCTATTTTCTAGGATACAGATTCTATTCAAAATACCTTTCCGAAAAGGTGTTTTCCCTGGCCGGAAAAGAAGTACTGACTCCCGCACACAGACACGAGGACGGAATAGACTATGTTCCTACAAAACCATCCGTTCTTTTCGGTCATCACTACGCTTCGATTGCAGGACTGGCTCCGATTTTAGGACCTGCGGTGGCAGTCATCTGGGGCTGGCTTCCTGCACTGGTCTGGATTGTGCTGGGCGGCGTGTTTATCGGGTGCGTTCACGATTTCGGTTCATTGGTCGTTTCAATGCGGTATGACGGCAAATCTGTCGGTCAGGTGGCACAGGCAGTCATAGGACACAGGGCGAGAACGCTGTTTCATGCAATCATATTCTTCCTGGTCTCATTGGCAATGGGGGTTTTTGTTCTTGTGATAGCAGGACTTTACTCTGCCCCTTCTGCTCCTTTGACCAAAATCCCGGTCAAATCCGAAGCAGTCTCCGTTCAGGAAGTCAAGGAAAAACATGACGGCGGGCAGCTGAAAACGGAAGGTTCTGCACCTCTCCGAAGCAATTTTCCTGAGTCAGTTGCACCTACGGCAGCACTGATGATTGCTGCAATCGTCGTCGGTTATCTGCACTACAGGAAAAACTATTCACTGAAAAAACTCACGGCAGTCAGTCTCGCCTTTGTAATGTTCATCATATACTTCTGCATGAAAAAAGAATTCATGGACTGGTCGGGCCTGAACGACCCGGAGAGATCCCCTTCAGCAGATACCTGGAAATGGATACTTCTGTTCTACGCATTCATTGCCTCCGTAACTCCTGTCTGGCTTCTTCTCCAGAGCCGGGACTACATCAATTCCTTTCTTCTGTATCTGGGAATCATACTGATCTATCTCGGTTTTTTCACAGGAGCATTCCAGGGAGACTTTGCTTCTTTTCATTCCAGTGCCGTCAGAACAGAAAACATCGGCCTTTCGATCATCCCGTTCGTTTTCATTACAATTGCCTGCGGAGCAGTTTCCGGTTTCCATGCACTTGTCAGCTCAGGAACGACTGCAAAACAGATCGATCAGGAAAAGGATGCCAGGGTCATTGGTTACGGCGGAATGATAGGAGAATCACTTCTGGGTCTTACATCTGTAATCGCATGTACAGTGGGCTTCAGTTCGGATACAGAATGGAATATGTACTATAAGTCCTGGGCAGGACTGCAGGGACTCAGTGTTCAGGTAGGCGCATATATCAGCGGGACAGGCAAATTTCTTTCGCGTCTCGGAATCTCTGAAGATTTCGGACAGGGGTTCATTGCACTCATTGTCATCAGTTTTGCTCTCACTTCACTGGATTCAGCGACCAGACTTCTGAGGTACAATATTGAAGAAATTGTGCATTCCTTCAAATCGGAAACACTGAACAGAATATTGGCAAACAGGTACTCCTCAAGCATCATTGCATGCGGAGCAATTGCATTTTTTGCATTTCTGAAAATAGAATCCGGGGGAACATCCAAACCTGCAGGACTGGCCTTATGGAAACTCTTCGGAACAACAAATCAGCTTCTGGCAGGACTGGCCCTTCTCAGCATTACAATATATATTGTACGAATCAGAAAGAACCCTCTGTTCACTTTTCTTCCAATGGTCTTCATTCTTTTTGTGACACTCTGGGCAATGATAGAAAACTTCATTGAATTTATATCTCCAAAAACTCAGAGTCTTATGCTTGCTGCGGTAGGAGGGGTGCTCATTCTTCTCACTTTATGGCTTGCAGTGGAAGGAATTCTGGTCTATCTTCATTTAAGGAAAAAACACAGACTCGGTGAATAAAAAATCGGCTTCATATTTTCTCGGAAGCCTTTTTCAGTCTGTTCAGAATCGCATCAAAGAACCCGTCCTTCAAAGGGCTCTGGCAGAATATTCTTTTCATCTTTCTTCTGTCAGAGTCAATCAGAAATGAATACAGTTCGTGCATGTACTGAAGATTGTCGCTCAGAACCAGATCGGTTTCACTGCAGTTCTTCATTTCAAATCCGATCCTGGCTGAATCTTTTTCAGGAAATTCCGGAAGAACCTCACAGAGAATCACTTCAGCATCCGGGGAATAATGTCTGTATTTCATCCCTGGACTGGAGACATACTCTGAATATTTCTTTTCAATCTGTATGTCAGAAAAAATATTTTTTAATGAATCAATACCCAGCCCGCCGGGACGCAGAATCAGAGGGGGATTCCTTCTGATGTCGATGACCGATGATTCCAGTCCGATTTCAGTATCTGATTCACCGAGAATAATATTCACTTTCCCGTGAAATACTTCCCTGGCATCCCTGAATCTGGTGATGGAGGGTTTTCCGGACATATTTGCTGAAGGAGCACTGACAGGCCCCGCCGATTTCAGAAATCTTCTGCACAGATCAAGAGAGGGAATCCGAAATGCAATGCTCTGCAGTCCGGATGTAAAAATTCCTGAACCTGTTTTCTTT
>DAORDI010000256.1:0-8528 GCA_035345895.1 Leptospiraceae bacterium | reverse complement strand
TTCCACCGTCTCGCAGCAGAATCTGCTCAATGAAGATTTCTCTTTTTTCAAATGATCGGGAATTTTCTTTCTGTCCGGATCAAGCCCGACACATAAGAGCGTTCTTCTGTTTCTGGAATACTCAGCCAGTCTCTGTACAAAACTCATCTGCTCTCCCCGAATATAAAATTCTCTATCATTTTCATTCCGCCTTCCGTTGCAAAGGATTCAGGATGAAACTGGATGCCTTCAATAGGGTACTCTTTATGCCTGATCCCCATCAGTTCCCCGTCATTTTCAGAAGATTCCACTCTTGCCGATTTTTCAAAAAAGGCAGGCAGACTCGCATCATCCACAACAAGTGAATGATATCTCATAATTTCAATCTGCTGCGGAAGTCCGGTGAAAACGCCTTTGCCGTCATGAGATATCCTGTCCGTCTTGCCGTGTTTAGGGATTTTTGCCCTTACAACCTTTCCCCCGAAATAATGAGCAATTCCCTGCATCCCCAGACAGACTCCCAGAACAGGTGTTTTTCTGCCGAGTTCCAGTATCACTTTTGAGCAGACTCCGAAATATTCTATATCCTTCGGATCTCCCGGACCGGGCGATATGACTATCCTGTCGTATTTCCTTTCTGCAATTTCCTCCAGACTCAGTTCATCATTACGTACAACGTCAAGACTGAACGACGTCATCCTGTTCTGGAGAATTTCCCCTGCATACTGATACAGATTGAATGTAAATGAATCATAATTATCTATAATTACAATCTTCATATAAAAAACTCCAGTGCCTTCTCTACTGCGGCAAGCTTTCTCTTAATCTCGTCATATTCATTTTCAGGCACCGAGTCGAATACAATACCCCCGGAAGCCTGAGCGTATCCGTAACTGTCGCATACGAAGAATGAACGGATAGGGATGGCAAATGTGCAGTTCCCGTTGAACCCGAACTGACCTATGCCTCCGCCGTATATGCCCCTCGGACGTTTTTCCGTCCTTGCGATGATTTTCATGGACTCAATCTTCGGAGAGCCGGAAAGCGTTCCTGCTGGAAATGTTGCCGCAAAGCCGGAAAACATATCTTCATTATTTTTAATGATTCCTGTGATATCAGAGGATATATGCTGTATATGGCTGTATCTTTTGATTTCCATAAGTTTTCTTACTTTCACTGTCCCGAATCTTGCAACTCTTCCGATATCGTTTCTGTGCAGGTCCACTAGCATATTGTGCTCTGCAATTTCCTTGGGGTCGTTCAGAAGCTGCCTTGCCAGAAGAATATCTTCCTCATCATCCTTTCCTCTTCTGATGGATCCTGCAAGAGGAAAGGTTTCCATTTCCCCGTTTGCCAGCCTGAAGAGTAGCTCAGGGCTTGCACCGATTACAGTCACATTTTTAAATTTCATACAGTACATATGAGGAGACGGATTGATCTCCCGCAGTTTTTTATAAATAGGAATAGGGGAGCCTTTCAGTTCAAACTCAGACTTGAATCCAAGCTGGCACTGAAATGTATTTCCTGACCTGATTTCCTCTAGAATGGAAAGCACTCCCTCTTTGTGCTGAGACTGCGACATTGTATAACCGTATGCTTTGAGTTTCAGTGAAGAAGACTGGTCTGCGGTATTCTTAATCCATTTCTGAATCAGATCCAGTCTGCTGTTTTCAAAATAGAAATACATAATTTCGCCTGTCACCTTGTTCCTGATCAGTCCGTCCTTGTATACGCCGAACTGGAAAAGAGGAAATCTGGAATCAGTCGGAAGATTCAGTACAGGTTCAAAAAGGTTCATCGCCTCATAACTGATATACCCGATCAGACCGCCTGAATAGTCTCTGCCCAAAATCGGTTCAGGCATAATTTCCCTGAGAAGGTGGTATGGGTTCTGTGCTTCATATTCCCTGTCATTAAAAATGAGAACCCCGGTTTTTGCAGACAGAACTGATTCAGGCTCAAATCCGATGATGGAAAATCTGGAGTGATAACTCTCTCTTTCGAGTGATTCCAGGAAAAAACAGGTCTCGCATTCCTTTTCAATTGTCTGGAAAAGGCTGAAAAAATCAATACTGCTGTCCAGCTTAACGTAAACAGGTTTCCTCGGAAGATTAATCTTGGGAAGTCTCATGGATTTGTTGTTTTTGGAGAAGGGGTTACGGTAAAGAAAAATAAAAAAAAAGGGGAGGGAAACTCCCCGGAAGTGAGAGGGAAATGTTGGATACAAAAAACGACGATGATCTGAATACTTAGACTTATTTCAAAAAAAAAGTTCAGAAATTTTTGTGACTGCCTCCTTCAAGCACGGCCAGTGTTTCACGGATTTCTTGACGGACAGATGCTATTTTTACCTTTTGGTTCGGTGAAATATGACGGAAAATATGTGCTGTGAAATTTCCGATTCCTTCTGTCCTTGTTTCAATTGTGCCTTCAAATACAAGATCATCCGCCTGAATATGAGAAAGTTCCAGATCAGGGCTTGCAAAATCGGATTTTTTGTAGTTTTTCAGCAGAATAAACCCGTTGTGGACAATTCCAGGAGTCCCAAGCCTGGAATCTGCAGGAATAGAGCTCCCGTGAATGACAAGATCCTTTCCTGAAATTCGAAGAGGCTTTCCAATGACCGAAAAGACTTCCTTCTGCATTTGGGAAATTTTTCCCTGCAGATGATGAAGTCTGTCCAGAATTCTGCCTCTTCTGTCTTTTTTTAAGGAAATTTCCGGAACACTCAGTCCGGCAGTCAGGGAATTCCTGGATTTCTGAATTCCGCTCATTTTTGCATATCTGTGAGAAGCAATTTTAAAATAAAATGGGGGAACTCCTCCGCAGATATCCTTGTAATTTTTCAGAAATCTGTTCTTTTGGGCAGAATCTGCAATGTCCATCGCTGAATTTAAAAATTCCAAAGGAAGTTTTCTTTTTGTATTTTTGGAGTCCAGCACAGTAACATAGAATTTTCTGTCTGACTTGGAAAAATATTTGGCATTGTGAAGGTTTTTAATCTCGCCCAGAGATCCCAGATTGGGACATAATTCCTTTTCTGTGAGATAGCGGACAGGCCTTTCCACAGAAGAAGTGAACAGAAAGATAAGCGAACCAGAGAAAAGAAGTGACTTGAAGATCATATTGCCTCCTGATACTCCCTATTATAACGGGGGCACGGACAAAATAAACAGGCCTAAGATTTTTTTCGTGAATCCTCAATTTGTCCGTGCTGGATCTATAATATTAAATACCTAAAAAATGTATAGTAAAAAAATATTAAACTATACAAAAAATTAGCAATCAAGACAAAGGAATATGTATGAGCCCCGCCTTTCAGCCTGCAGAAAAAAACATTGAGTTTCAGGAAGTCCCCAGAAACGGAGATTATGTCTTATCAGGAATTCTGTACAGAACTGCATCGGAAGTATTCCGCAGTCCGGAAAGCAGATTCTCTTCCTTCGAAGAATTTATGAATCTGGTTCAGGAAAGACTGAAAGAAAACGGAATTTTTTTGATGAGGCCGGAAATGTATTTCAGAGAAGTGCTGAGTTGGGTAATTATGGATATGCGGTAATTATGGTGTAGTATTTTGTATGCTGTAAATTTCAGTTGTCCGATTCTTTTCGGACAAGCTGCTTTTTTCTGGGGTTTTGACTTTCAATTTCGAGGGCGGTCTGTTCCGACAAGAACTTCTATTACATCAATGATCGAAAAATACCATTTTCTTCTTAATTCCAGGCAGAACGAATTTGTTTCTGTTCAAACAGTCTAATCGCAGTTTCAGAAGTCATATATTTATTTACTGCTTTCCTGTAATCTTTTTTGCAAATTCTTTCAGCAGATCCGGTTTGGGATGACCATCAGCGATCGCTTTTTCTATGTTTCTGAAAAAAACCCATCCCTCTGAAAGACAGCTATTTTCTCCATTCTCCTGGATATTTTCTGCAATTAACTCCTGCAGTTTTTGTTTAGCCTCTTCTCTTCTTTCTGGAATATGAGCGAATATATAAAAATAGAGTTCAGAGAGCAAACTCTGATTTGTGGGATTTAACGAGAATGCTTTGTTCAGAAACTCAACAGCTTCCAAATATCGGTTCAGAATAAAAAAGATTTGCGAAATGCTGGAGTAATAGTTAGGATCACTTGGATTCAGTTCAATACATTTTTGATAGTCCTGAATAGCTGAATCATAATTTAGCATTTTAGTATGTGCCAATGCTTTATAGAAATGAACATTTTCTTTATTTGGATCAAGTTCTATTGCTTTCGCACAATCATCAATCGCCTTCAGGAAGTCTTCTAAACAGTAATAAGCAACTCCTCGGTTGAAGTAGGCCGCTTGATAATCCGGATCAAACTCTATCGCTTTTGTATAATCCTCGATTGCCTTGGGAAGATCATTTAGATTATAATAAGTAGATCCTCGGTTGAAATAGGCAATTGCATCTTTCGAATCAAATTCTATAACTCTTGAATAATCCTCAATTGCCTTCAAGTAGTCATTTAGATGTGCATAAGCAACTCCACGGTTGAAATAAGCCGCTTGATAATCCGGATCAAGCTCAATAGCTTTTGTGTAATCTTCTATGGCCTTCGAATAATCTTTTAGATCAAAATATGCATTTCCTCGATTATAGTATGCCTTTGCATCATTCGGATCAAGTTCTATCACTTTTGCAAAATCATTGATTGCGTTTGAAAAATCATTTAAATTATCATAAACCAATCCTCGGTTGTAGTAAAATCCAGTAGATTTAGGATCAAGCTCTATCGCTTTTGCATAATCTTCAATTGCCTTCGGATAGTCTTTTAGATCAAAAAAAATATTTCCTCGGTTGTTGTAAAATCCAGTAGATTTAGAATCAAGCTCTATCGCTTTTGTATAATCTTCAATTGCCTTCGGATAGTCTTTTAGATCAAAAAAAATATTTCCTCGGTTGTTGTAAAACGTTGCAATTTTCGGATAAGATTCTATCAATCGTGTAAAATCTTCAATAGCCTTTTTGTGTTCTTTTAATTCGAAATAAGCATCTCCTCTGAGAAAATAAATAAGAACAGATTTCAGATCAAGTTTTATCGATTCTGTTAAATCTTCGACAGCTTTTTGATAGTCTGCTGAAGTATAAAAAACACATCCTCTATAAAAATAAACCTCCGAATTCATTAAATTATATCTTTCCAAAAATTCTCCGCACTCAACAGCCTTTTCAAATTCACTCATCGTGCAGTACAATTCGACAGATTTTTGAAGCAGTTCTATATGTTTTGCATTTTCCTGAAAAGGAAATATTTCAGCTAGGTGAATAATCAAATCCAATTGGCAAATTTTCTTATTTTCCTTGTTGATCACCAGTTCATACAATCTGTCGATCAATTGAGTATAATCCGATTCTAGCTTTTTTATTTGGGAAGAAAGACTCATTCGGATGACCTGATGGATTTTGAAACTTCCCTTCTTGTCAGATTCTTCCTGCACCCATCCTTTCTGTGTAAGCTTACGCAAAGCTTTTCCGACAGTATTTCTGGAAAGCTCTTCAGACTCCAAAATATCGAGTATTTCCTTAGCCTCGTAAAATACAGAAGGGAAATACAACAGCAGTCGGAGCACAGTCAATAGATACGGTTCCTCTGAATCGAATCTAGCGATTGTGAATACTTTTTCTATATACTTCAAAAATTCTACCTCCTGATTTCCGCTGTGGGCAGTAACCAAATTTTCTTAATTCGCAACAGACTCTGAAACGGCAGTGATTCCCTGAGAAGAGGCAGATTTTTAGAGGATAAACTTCAGTTCAGATTTATCTATTCAAAGATTTGAGTTTCTTAAATATGAATTATGAAAATAGAAAATGATTTTCTTCAAAAAAAGACAGCCCGAGACAGGTCTGTCTTTTTTTAAGGAAGCAATTTAGAAAAGAACTGCTTGGGTCATTTTACCGTCCTGATTTTTGAAGTACTGATTGAAAATGCAGGAATCTGCATCTGTTTATTCAACTTCTGACTTATGGCAGGAATCATACGGAGCAGAAAACATCTTTGCACAGTTTGTATTGCAGAGAGAATTGCAGTCTGCATCAGCTTGGCTCTTTGATGAAGCTTCAAGATAGGTAACTCCCCAGAACAGTTTCGGAAGAAGAATATTGCAGGTTCCTGAACATTTCCACTTTCTGCTTTCGGAACTTGCACTTCGGAGAGCTGATGTTCCTGCAACGGTGCGCGAAGCAGTACTTCCTCTCTTTCCGGCATATCCGCTGAAAAATTTTGTAACTTCAGAAGATGGAATTGGGTTTACTTTGGTGGAAATTTTCCGGCTTGCATTCTCCTGACATTCACCGCAGTGCAATCCCAAACGGATGTATTTATGCAGAAAATCATTTTCATTGGAATTTGCAGTGGCATCTTCTGTAAAACTTTCCAGTTTTCTGTTTATATACGGAATAATCATTTGATCTGCTATTTCATCTCCTGCCTTGGATGTAGCCTTGTCATTCAATTCATGTGAAGTCAGTTTAGCTGTTTTTATCCCTGCCCTAGGACAATTGGCACCTGTTTTTTCACAATGCCCATCTGAAGGATGTGAGTAAGCCAAAGCTTTATTTTCAATGCTTGCATAAAATGGCTCCAATGGAGATTTTCCGGACATACCCCGCATTTGAACTGAACCTTCTACAATGGCAGTCGCTTTTTGAACAGTAGTTTTTTCATGATAGATTGCGTTCTTTCTCTCTTCAATTAAAAGAGGTGTATTGTCATAGGACTGTATTGCACTATCCAAAGCCCTTCGTTTGCTGTTGACATCACTTTGGCTTGTTCTCTTATATGGATCTGCATTGTCTAAATTGTTTTCAGCAGCATTAAGGGCATATCTAGCACTGTCTAACGCTGCGCTTTTTTTTTCCTTTTCCGGATTACTGATCTGTTTTCCGGTAGCGACTTCTGCAGCAAACTTAGGTTCTGATATTTCCGGTTCGTCTCTGCTATCTACTTTGGACGCATCGATTTCGAACATCAGTTCTATAGAATGAGTTCCAGCTGCACCGTACGAAAAGAAATCTCCTCCTTTCTGAAGTTTGGATATGCTCTTTTCCAGCACCCTGCCTGTGTGAGAATCGTGTTTGGATGCTTTTACTGTCAGACCAATCAGCTTTTCATTTGCGGCACTGTTTTGAGCGGAACTGTACAATGACTTCAGACCATGATTGTTTCCTGTATAAAAACTGGATGCCAGATAATAATAAAATGCACTGCATCCATGATATCCGCCGCCGCTGCATTGGTCACCTTTTGCTTTATAAGAACTGATAATCGGCTGAGAATCTTTTTGAATCGGTTTGTTGTCCTGATCATTCAGCATTGCTTCTCTTAATAATGATGTTTTATCCCAGCCTGCGGCAGATTTTGACTGAAGATGCAGATCCATAGCCGTGATTTCCTTATGAAACGGATCTGTGCTGTTGTAGCTGGCTGCTGAAGTAAATTCAGTTTTGGCCTTATCATACTGAAAACTGTCCCTGAATGCTACTGCATTTTTCCGATGTTTGGCTGAAATCTCCTTGCTTTTTGCAGACTTCTTTTTGATAACAGGCAAATGTTTCGTTGAAACTGCATTTCGTTCGTTCAGCATCTTTACGATGGAATCTGCTCCAGTGACAGCATTATCATGCCACTCTTTTGGAGATTCACTCTTCAGTTTCTGCAGAGCAGCACTGTATCCCTGAACAACGGTAACAGCATAGGAGTTGAAAGTGACTTCAGCTGTTGTATCTCTGTCCATAGTATCCAAATCAACTGCATTGATAATTTTTCCGTACTCGGATTCATCATTCTTTACAAACTGAGCCTGCAGGGCTTTCATATTTCTGACAAGCAAATCATATCCATCACTGTCTTGCGGTTTGTTGGTGATAAATTCCGCGGTCTTTGCCCAGGCTTCCTTTGGTTTGTTCTCTTCCAATAAACGATTTGCTTCCCTGAAAGTCGTTGCGCAGTTCTGGAAAACAGCCGCAAATAGGATCACAAAAAAAAACGATTTCAATTTGACTCTGAAAAAATCCATGAGAATCTCCATTATTAGTTTAGAGTGTATAATGATATTTTATATATTATTGCTATCATGTTACACATCAGACAGAATTCAAAAGAATACATCCCAAGATTCCTTCCTTCCGCTTTCGGAAATCAGAAAGTTTTCTTTTAAATCGACATATCTGAGTCCCAAGGAATTTTTCATTTAAAGAAAATCAATATATTTTCTATTCTATTTATTAACAATATGCATACATATTTTCTGAATGTCAGAATTCAGACTTGCAGGTTTCTGTCAAGATACCAAAAATTGGGTATACTCTTCGGATAAATGATATTGAGATTTAATTATATTGTAAAATGTCCAGTGTTTTTACAGTCAAAAGGAAGATAGTCTTAAAGCATACTCAGAATTAGTTATGCCTGAAGCTGTGCAGCAGGACAGGCAAAATAAGAAGATTTTCTATTATTTTTTTTTATACTCGTTTTCAAAAGTCTTTGCGTATTTATCTTTCAGAACTCAGTAAAATCAAGCCTGC
>DAORDI010000255.1:0-8678 GCA_035345895.1 Leptospiraceae bacterium | reverse complement strand
ATTTTTCCATCAAATTTTTCTGCGATGTAGTCGAACATCTTGTGCCTGCAAAAATAGAGCACATTATTGATGCATCTCCAATCAGTCAGATGCGACAGGCATTCAAGGAACTGATGACGAGGGAAAACTACTATATAGTAGGCGGACTTATAGACCATACTCCTCTGGACAAGGTGGTGGAAATCTCAAAAGATGTCACCTCCGACTCGATGCTCCTTCTTCTTTCCAACTATGTAAGCCGAAAAGAAAGAATTTCTGCAATCATGGAAAGTTACGAAGATAAAAAGATCAGAAACATACTGATTACCTCAGTCAATGTAAAGCAGACAGATATTATCGAAGATGCATACGAAAATGGAAAACCGGCTCTGAAGGAAAGACTGAAGAACATCATTCTTTCACTGGAGGACAAGGAGCAGAGGGAAACGCTGTCGAAAATCATCGGCTGAATTTTCGAAAATGGGTGCCCTTAAAAATTTAACTCTGTTCCGGGGGACAGATTCTGATTCCCCTGAAACAGATTTTTATATTCATAATTCCGGATTCTTCAGGTGAAGGATCGGAGTGAATTCTAATATCAGTTTGTGCTGATAAAAAGATCCCTTGCGTCTACTTTCAGAAGTTTTGATACACTTTTTTTAAACTCCTCAGTAGGTTCAATCAGTCCCATTTCCACTTTGGAAAGGAAAGGAGTAGAGACCTTGAGTTTTTTTGCCATTTCTCTCTGCTTAATTCCAAGTTCTCTTCTTTTTGCCCAAAGTATATTGTTCAACCCTTCAGAAAATTCAGGATAAACTTCTTCAACTGTTCCTTCGCTGAAAAGTTTTTCCACTGAAGTATTCAGGTACTTGGCACAGTTTGTTTTGAACTTCTTAGTAGGTTCCTGGGCACCAGTCTCAATTTTAGACAGATAGCTTGGGGAGACTCCCAGTGATTTAGCCATATCATATTGTTTTACATTCAATTTTTTTCTGAGCATGTAGATGTGGTTTTTCATGTATATATACCCCTGCGGACATAATTTTTTGAACTTCCATACATTCAACAATTTTTGTACAATCGGCAGTTTCCGAACCCTTGACACATATCAATACTGATTTTCATTATCAAATAATTCAAATACACTTACCCGGCAGATTTCCTTTCGAAGTCAGCAGTGGGGAATTTCACCTCCTTCAGGGAATATCCTGCCAGCGAGCGGAATGATTATACAAAATTTTATAATTTTTCTTACTATAAATAAAACACTCTTCAGGAGGTCTGAAAATAAAGGGTTTAATGCATTTCATGAAAAGCATCTCAGCATTGTATCAGAAGAATATTTTCTCTTTAAAAACTTTTTTTACGGAAAAAAAAAGAAAAGAAAAGTTTTTTGGAATATGCCGAATCTTTTTTGCACAAAAAAACAGTCAGGAACTTATAATCTGAATGCAGAAATGCCTTTCTCAAATTGAGATATACTGACTTTTATCATCAGAGGGCTGATGAAAAGTCTGTACAGGAAATCTGTTCTGGCAGGAAAAAATCTGTCCGACTGCCTGCTTCCGCAAAAGTCCCTGCACTCCGGCAGAGTTTATAAGCCGCAGAAAGAAAAACTGCTGAATCAGATCACTGAAGATCGTTTAATATGTACTTTCCGGAGCAGGAGCGAATTTCGTGATATCCTGCTTTGCCGGTTTCGTCCCTGCTTTTTTGAAAAAAACTGCAGTTTATTTAAGAAAGTTTTTTTCCGATGATAAAGACAGATGCGTCTGTAAGACAGATGATCTGCATAAAGTTTTTACAAAATTGATTGAGGCGGGCAGATGTACTTAGGTCTATTAATTCAGGATTCCGTTCTGTATTTCTGGGGATTCATTCTTTTTCTGTGCATCTGCGGACTTGTGTTCTTTATCTACCATCAGTTCCTGATTCCTTATATGGAACTGAAGTCAAATGAAGTGGAAACACCTCCTGATCCTGGATCAGTCTATGAATTCATCGTAAGCGAGCTGGACAGATCTGCAGTCTTCACCGTAGGCAAAAATACAGGAAATATTATTACAAAATGTTCTGCAATTCAGGACGATCACCTGGTTTTTCAGTTCAAAAAACATCCGACCAACGAAGAATATGATATTATCATTAAAAAGAACGGTTCTGTGCTGATTAAGCCGCCTCGAATGAATCTGTATTCCGTTCTGCAGGGATCGGAAAAACTGGAAAGCCATGAAATTATAGGGAAATCGGCCGAATTCAGAATTGGAGGAAAAATAGTGAAAGAACGTCTGCCCAGTTATATGGAACTTTCACTGACTGCTAAATTCACTACGAACAGATCAGGAAAGGAAAGACTTCAGTTCATTTTCACAATCGTAAAATTTCATCCAGGCCTGAACCTGAATCTTCCTGACACGCAGGGCAATTTTCCATTCGGCAAGGAAGATCAGTTTAGTAAGAGAGAGGCAGTATCCGAAATCGAAGAAATCTGATTATTCTGTCAGTCTTTCGATCTGAGCACCTAGCATTCTGAGCCTGATGTCAATTTCCTGAAAGCCCCTGTCTATCTGACCGATATTATGAATCTGAGTTGTGCCTTCTGCACAGAGAGCGGCAATGATCATTGCCATACCTGCCCGAATATCGGGAGAAGCCACCTTCTGTCCATAAAGCTTCGATTTTCCAATGACTAAAGCTCTGTGAGGATCACACAGAACAATGTGAGCACCCATACCGATGATATGATCCACAAAGAAAAGTCTGGACTCAAACATCTTTTCGTGAATCATTACTGTTCCCTGACACTGAGTGGCTGTCACCAGGGCAACGGAGGTCATATCCGCAGGAAACCCGGGCCAGGGGGAGTCGTCGATCTTCATTGTAGCTCCATGATAATCGGGAATGACTTCCATCTTCTGATCCCTCGGCACAAGCACTCCATTGTCCTGAAACCTCACTTCTATGCCCAGTCTGGAGTACACTAGACGGATCATTCGAATATCGTCAGGATTTACATCCTTGATAAAAATCTCACCGCCAGTCACTGCAGCAAGACTGATAAAACTGCCCACCTCCAGATAGTCTGACCCGATTCTGTGAGTAATCTGCTGATTCCCTAAAGATGTGACACCTTCTATCGTCAGTACATTCGTTCCAATCCCGGAAATTTTTGCACCGGCTGAGTTCAGGAATCTGCACAGTGCCTGCACATGCGGCTCCGAGGCAGCATTTCTGAGTATTGTCGTCCCCTGAGCCAATGAAGCAGCCATCACTGCATTTTCCGTGGCAGTGACAGAGGCCTCATCCAGAAGAATATCTGCACCAATCAGTCTCTGTGCACTGATTTCATACCCGTCAGGGAAAACTTCGATGTGGGCACCGAGTGCCTGAAGTGCATAGAGATGAGTATCCATCCTTCTTCTTCCGATCTTGTCACCGCCCGGTCTTGGCAGAAATACACGTCCAGTCATTGCAAGAATCGGTCCAGCCAACGTGACTGCTCCTCTGATACGGCTGCAGAGTTCAACGGGAAGACTGCCTGTAAATTCGTCAGGTCTCTGAAAATGGTATGTATTGGGAGATTTTTTAATTACAGTAAATCCTATGGCCTTCATCACATCCAGAAGCATCAGAACATCGTTGATTTCGGGAAGATTTTCAAGCACTGCCGACTTTACCATACAGACTGCACCCAGAAGAGGAAGTGCCTCGTTTTTGTTTCCCTGCGGAGTTATTGTGCCTGAAAGTGGATTTTTTCCTGTGATTCTGAAATACTGTGCGCTCATAAAATCAGTATGAAAAGACCTGCGTTTTTATAAACTTTTTTTTATCAGCGGATCACAAAGAGAGCAAGCTTTGCAAAAAAATTCGGCCTGAACCGGACAGTGGAACTGTTGCAGAAAAAAGCAGATGTTTCAATTGTATATTTCTGAGTTTCACAGTAGTCAATGAAATCCTGTATGGACAGAAAATGCAGATTGGGAGTATTGTACCAGTGATAAGGAAGCAGATCAGTGACAGGGGTCTCTCCAGTAAAAAGAATTCCTGTTCTGATTCTCCAGTATCCGAAATTAGGAAACACCAGAATGGCTTTTTTCCCGATTCTTAATGATTCCTTAATGACATTCCCCGGATTTTTGGTTTCCTGCACAGTCTGATTCAGAATCACATAGTCGAAACTCTTGTCCAGATGATGATCCAGACCGCTGTCCAGATCTCCATGATGAACAAGAACTCCTTTCTCAATGCATTTGTAAATGCACTCTTCGTTTTTTTCCAGTCCCTGCCCTTTGATTTTTTTTTCTTTCAGAAGAGCAAGCAGCCTGCCGTCACCGCAGCCGAGATCCATCACTCGGCTCTGCTCCGGGATCAGATTGTAAATAAATTTGAAGTCAAGTCTTTCAATAGACTTCATTTTCCTTTCCTAGAAAATGATAAATCAGATGATGCTGTTCCTTGTTGTAGATCAGAAATGAATCATGTCCTTTCGGAAAATCTATCTCGCAGAACGTCACAGGTATGGCATTGACCTCGAGAGCTTTGACTATTTCTCTCGACTGATATGTAGGATAAAGCCAGTCGCTGTTGTATGCAATCACCAGAAATTCACATTTCACGGAGGCCAGATTTTGTGCAAGCTCTCTTCCTCTTCCAAGGCTGAAATGATCGAGTGCCTTAGTGACATAGATATAGGAATTTGCATCAAATCGATCTACAAAACTTTCGCCCTGATAGATCAGATAGCTCCCCACAGCAAAATCTGTAGACTGAATATTGCCTTTAGGAGGTTTCCTTCCAAATTTGTCTCTCATCACCTCATCTGAAAGATAAGTGATATGACCTACCATTCTCGCCAGTGCAAGACCTTTCTTGGGAGCCTTTTCAAAATTGCCCTCATTCCAGTTCGGATCGTACATAATTGCCTGACGTCCGACCTCGTTGAATGCTATCTGCTGAGCAGAATGTTCTGCGGCTGAAGCAAGACAGATCGCCTTTTTCATCATTCCAGGATAACCGACTGCCCATTGAAGAACCTGCATTCCTCCCATGGAACCGCCTGCAACACAGTACAGCTTTTCGATTCCCAGAAATTCGATGAGCTTCTTCTGAGCATTCACCATATCGGAAATGGAAACAAAAGGGAAACTCGAAGAATACGGCTTGCCTGTCTTTGGATTTATGGAAAGAGGTCCTGAACTTCCCTTGCATCCGCCGATCACATTGGTGGAAATAATATAATATTTATCCGTATCAAATGCCTTTCCGGGTCCGACATAGTCTTCCCACCATCCGGGCTTTACGCTGTCCTTATGATATCCGGCAGCATGAGCGTCTCCCGAAAGAGCATGGCATACAAGGATTGCATTCGATTTGTCGCTGTTCAGCTGTCCGTATGTTTCATACGCAATTTCCAGAGGAGAAATCACTGAACCGTTCTCAAGCACAAGTTCACCCACCGACTGGATGAATGTTTCAGTGATTCCGACTGATTTTTTTTCCTGACTCATGATTGCAGTAAAACGCGGAACAGCAAGTTCCGCATTCATTTTTTTCATATCGCTTTCAGTGCCTCATCAAGGTCAGTGATGAGATCGTCGATATGTTCGAGACCTACTGAGAGACGGATGAAATCAGGAGTCACACCGGTAGACTTCTGTTCTGCCTCTGTCAGCTGAGAATGAGTAGTGGATGCAGGGTGAATTACGAGAGACTTTGCATCGCCGACATTTGCAAGAAGAGAGAAAAGTTCGAGCTTGTCGATGAATTTCTTTGCCTCAGGAACTCCGCCCTTGATTCCGAATCCTACAATTGCACCGTACAGCCCTTTCTTGAAATATTTCTTTGCCAGACCGTGATTTTTGTCTGAACTCAGTCCGGGATAGTTGACCCAGGAGACTTTAGGATGTTTTGAAAGATGTTCTGCAATCTTCAGTGCATTGGATGAATGACGTTCCATTCTGAGAGGAAGGGTCTCAATCCCCTGAAGAATCTGCCATGCATTGAAAGGAGAAATACATGCTCCAATGTCTCTCAGTCCCTGAACTCTCGCCTTGATGATGTATGCAATGTTCACTCCGCCGAACGGCTCAAATTTTCCGAATACTTCCCAGAATTTCAGTCCATGATAGCTCGGATCAGGCTCAGTGAAATTCGGAAACTTTCCGTTTCCATAATTAAATTTTCCTGAATCAATAATGATTCCGCCGATGGAAGTTCCGTGTCCTCCCAGAAATTTGGTAAGGGAATGCACCACTATGTCAGCTCCGTGCTCAATCGGATTCACAAGGTAAGGAGATGCAAGAGTATTGTCCACGATGAAAGGAACACCTGATTCATGTGCAACCTTTGCTATAGCTTCCAGATCCAGTGTATCCAGTTTTGGATTTCCCAGAGTTTCACAGTAGAATGCTCTTGTTTTGTCGTTTACTGCCTTCCTGAAATTTTCAGGATTGGAAGGGTCGACAAAATGAACCTTTATTCCAAGCTTAGGGAAGGTATAATGAAAAAGATTGTATGTTCCGCCGTACAGCGAAGAAGAAGAAACTACTTCATATCCGGATTCCACAATGTTCAGAATGGCAAGAGTTTCAGCAGACTGACCTGAAGCGGTGGCCAGAGCAGCGACTCCGCCTTCAAGCTGTGCAACTCTGTTCTCAAGAACATCTGTAGTAGGATTCATCAGTCTTGTATAGATATTTCCGAATTCCTGAAGACCGAACAG
Organism: Leptospiraceae bacterium; assembly: GCA_035345895.1. Lineage (GTDB taxonomy): Bacteria > Spirochaetota > Leptospiria > Leptospirales > Leptospiraceae > DAORDI01. The sequence goes on along the minus strand of DAORDI010000255.1, from coordinate 1,978 downwards.
TCTGGCTGCATGATCAGTGTCCTTGAATACATATGAAGTTGTCTGATATATAGGAACTGCTCTCGAAGTTGTAGTTGGATCTGCACTTTGTCCTCCGTGCAGAGCTATGGTATCCTGATGAAATTTTCTTCCCATTCAATTTACTCCTGTAAAAGTTTTGAACCGGTCTGCAAAATGGCGCCGGAATCTTCTGATTAAATCTATGCTGACAATGCCCCTTTTCAGGTCAACCAAGATTCCAATAAATTGGAAAAAACGTTTGCTATATTAGAACATCCGCCTGCGGCTGCATTCTCAGAACCTACTGACAGTACCCAATGCAGATTCCATCTTCCAATTATACTGACAGACAAAAGCAATTGTGTTTTTTTGTGCCGGGAGACCTTTTGTTTACAGGCAAAACAAGGTTGAAATATGTAAAGACTTTTGAATAGAAGTATAAGAATTCGAGAGGATGACTTTCCTGTCTTCCGACTCAAAAATTGACCTGCGCAGAATCACTGATGCACCGAACTGTCTGCATTTGAGGTTCTGCGGATGGAGATTGAAACTTTATTATCATTATAAAAAAATATATCCTCGCAGGAATTAAAACCGCTGTCCGTGCTTCTGTCAGCCTGTCCGGAGTCATTCAGTAATAATGAAAATTTCATTAAAATTATGAAATATTTCAGAAGCTATCTGCAGCGGTTCAGATTGGTCTTTATCTTATCAAGAACAGCTTTCCAGTCAGGGTCTTTTTTGCCGAGCCCCTCATTGCAGATATCAGTGGAAGATCTGTATTTTCCGCACCTGTCATTCTGCGGACTTCTCTCCAAAGTTCTCAAGATTCAGAAGGGCAGACATTGCGCGCATCTCATACAGATCAAACCGGGGGCCCTCATCCAGTGCAGTGTAAATGACCAGTTCTGCATGCTCATAACGTCCCTGTTCCAGCAGCCAACGGGCATATTCTACAGCCGCTTCCGGTCTGTCAAACTCTCCTTTTCGGAGAAGCTGCTTATGAAATTTTTCTTCTTCTTTTTCCATATTTTTTAATGATGCAGAACTGATCCGATAAATGCAATAAACTGACCGACCTGAATAATAAATCCCACTGCCTCAAGGAACACAAGGAATGTTCTGCCTGCCGATTTCAGACCGGATTCTTCCTGTTTATCTGCTGTATTCCGATTTCCGACCTGCACAGATTTTTCCAAGTCATTTCTGATTTCAGGATCGGCACCGTGGGCAATCAGGTATTCAGCAGTCTCTTTTCTTCCGAATGCAGATGCACACTGTAAAGCAGTCCATCCGTACAAATTTTTTACATTTACATCTGCACCGTGTTCTGTAAGATATTTTACTGTATCAGATCCTTCCAGTGAAGCAGCTCCGTGCAGAGGAGTATAATGATACTTGTTCCTGACATTGACTTTTGCGCCGTTTTCAATCAGTATTCTTACAATCTCCTGATTTCCTGAACCGGCCGCCCAGTGAAGCGCAGTCCAGCCTTCTCTGTCCTGCCAGTTGAGCGAAGCACCCCGTTTAATAAGATATTTTACTATATTCGCATCACCTCTCCAGGCTGCAATGAATATGGGCGTTTCACCGGCTTCATTTTGCTCATCTTCACTGTACCCGTGCTCGGACATATACCTGAGAGTGCCCAAATCTCCATCCATTACCGGATCGTGAAGACTTGTGCAATACTGAACAAAAAAGGGAAAAAGTGCCGCGACAATAAAGAAAGTTCTTTTTTTCATAACTCCTTCCTCTTTCCGATATCCATTTTCAGACCTTCCTCTGTCAAGATGACTTTCTTACAGTTTTTCAGAATATTATCAGCTCAGATACATAAAACAGTAGAAAGTAAAACAGGAAAATGGAAGCAAAAGAACAGACGTATTGAACTTAAAGAAAGTTTAAAAAAGCATCTCCTCATTCTCGGTCTCTTCTTTTCCCAGATTGGAAAATGAAATTCCAAGAAGACGGATTT
>DAORDI010000254.1:0-8699 GCA_035345895.1 Leptospiraceae bacterium | reverse complement strand
AAATCTTTATTTCTCAGAGCAATATTCTTAGCCAGTGCCTCCCGCCAATCTTCAATAAGGGAAAGAAATTCTTTATCAACCTCACTGGAGCCTTTCTTATTTTTATTTTCAATAACATACTTGTCAAAGCTTCCTTTATTGATTGCATTTTTAGAAAATGTATTATAAATAAATTCAAAATGTTTTGCATACTCATCATAAGTACAATAAAAAACTCTGGCAACGCTAGCCTTGTCTGTTTTCTCAGGTTTGATTCGAGTATCGTAAATGGCAAACTCTTCAAAATCAGTAAGAATGGATAAAGGCAGTTTTGCAGTATACGCGTAGCGGCGAATTTGAAAAGCCGGTTCAATTTCTTCTTTGATATTTACTGAGGGCTTTTTTGCTTCGAGGAAAAATTTTCTATTTCCTCCGATTCTAAAACTGTAGTCTGGAGCCTTCGGTTTACCTTCAATGATGACTTTATCTTCCCTGACAACTTCTCTATAGCTTTCTGCATATCCTTGGTCGTTGCTGACATCCCAGTCCAGCAATTCAAAGAATTTATCTATAAAATCAACCCGTGTATTTGCTTCATCATATTTGGAGCTTTTATATTCTTTTATATTGGACTGGAACAGATCACAAAGTTCTTTTAATTTAGCAAGTTTTTCCATCATAATTATAATGCATCCTAAGAAGTTCAGATTCTCTAATCTTTTTTTGAGTCAAAAACAGTATCCATCATTTTGAAACATACTCATACATATTTCCCTTTGACAGAATTTTGCCCCAATTGCAACATATGCCCTGTCTGAAATTCAGTCAAGAGCATTTCGGAAAATGGAGTTGTTAAGGGGAAAAAATCAGATATGTCTCAATCAAGGAATTGCATTTCTTTACATCTTTGAATAGTTCTAATCGTCTAAAATGTATAATGTCATTTCTTTCTTACTAAAGTTGTTTCCTTTTTTTTATTCAATGAGTGGAAATACAAACTCCACTCTTCACGTTGCTTCTGTCAGGAAAACTCTGCTCCGGAAAATTCCAATGCAGGGGAACCAGGATCTTTCCCGTAGACTTCTCCGTTCAGAGAGACTTTGTCTGCTTTCTGTATAATTAAATTTCCATTATGATCCACTGAAATGTTCTTGGGTGAGGTGACGTCGATGGTCATCTTTTCTGCTCCGTAAATCAGTATGACGATGGAGAGAGTTTTAGAGCCTGTATTATAAGTGAGCTGAGTAATTTCTGCATAGGTGTCACCTGGACGGAATGCGCCTGCTCCGTAAAGATAAACTCCTGAACCTCCCGGAATTTTTTTCTGCCTGTGCATATCCAGAAGTTTCGGAAAATTGGAAGGAGTGAGACTGCTTTCATTGAATGAACTGCCGGAATTCTGTTTTGTATTCATAGATGGAACAGTGCGAATATATGCTGTTTTATGCAAATAAAAATTTTCTCTTTTGAGAGTACGTAATTCTTGCCCCTTCAATTTTCACTTGAAAAATAACCGCGGGCAGGCAGACTGATTACTGATACAGTTTTATAAAAAGCAAGTTCTCAGTTCAAATCCAGATACAGAGGCAATATGAAAGAAACGACAATATCACCGGTCAAAGTAAAGCAGGATAATAATTTGATGACTGACTTGACAAAGTATCTCTGATAATAATTCAGTATATTTTCAGGAGCAGAAATTGGAATCGGAAATTTTATCTGCTTTGAAGAAAAAAAAAGCCGAGCTTATGCCGCGAGGATTTATTATCTGGGGGTTTTCGGCTCCTTTGCGAGAGGCGAGGAAACTGAAAACAGTGATCTAGATTTATTATATGAGTTGAATACGGATTTCTATAATAAATATCCCGGCTGGGAGGCGGCTGCAGTTTTACAGGAAATCAGAGAAGAATTTTCCCATTTTTTCCAAAGAAAGGTTGATATCGCCAATAAGAATGCACTAAGAGGAATTTCTGGAGAAAACATTCTATCACAGGTCCTCTATGTCTAAGGGCAGTGATGCTGCCAGACTCCGGCAGATTTTAGAGTATATTTCTGATATTGAAAAAATCATTATAAGACACAAAACAATAGAAATAGCTTTGGATGATTTCGAGGGGCATCATGCTGTTTTAATGTGTCTTGGGCAGATTGGTGAGAAAATGAATAAACTCGAATCCTCTGAATTTCGAGCTGTTCTTCCTGTAAGATACGCCTAAGCATTTCGAAATATTATTATGCATGATTACGAAGGAGTGGATATCACTATCACAATTCAGGCCATTCAGAAGAGTATACCGGAGTTAAAAAATCAGATTTAGAAATTCTGCAGAGTATTTGAATGGGATGGACTTGCATTTGGATAGAAACATATTTTCTGCTTGAAAAATCACCCGCTTGGATAAACTGACTGCAAATCTTCAGTCAGTAGAGGTATTATAATATATGGCAGTCAATTTAAAATTCAAAGATGAAACAATGACAGGAAACGTTCTGAGAACCTGGACAGTTCCGGTTGTGTATGAAAGAGCTGCTGTAAAAGAAATCATCAGCACAAGGGTGCAGAGAGAAGTGGAAAAATACAATCAGTCCGCAGAGGATTATTTCAACGGTCTTGTTCAGCCGAGCAGTGCTGAGGTTTCCCTGAACGGATACAGACAGAAAAAAAAGCAGTACATTGATCCTGCGGAGCAGACCGAAACTGCGCTGAAAGGTTTTTCTGCAAATGCGTTTATTGTTCTCATCAACGACAGACAGGCGGAGTCTCTCGAAGAGATTGTGGAAGTCAATGAGAATACCGAGATCAGTTTCATCAAGCTGACACCGCTCGTAGGAGGCTGATATGAACATTGAAATACTGAAGGAAATGATTGAAAATCATCTGCCGAAAGAGTCTGACTCCGGGCTGAAGGAGTATGATTCTCTGATACTGGATATTTTTACTGATATCTATATTCCTAAAAGTTACAGAGTTAAAAAAATTTCGGAATCGCCAAATTATAAAAAATTTGAGAAGGAAAAGGATGAATTCTGGAAGGGTTTTGCAGTCCGGGTTCAGGATTTTCTTATAGCGATGTGGAATATTCCTGAAAGTCATGAAAGATACAATATTCTGAATGAAGACAGTTTTTATGTCCGTATTGCGCTGTCGGAAATTTATAAAGGTGCTGTCCGTACAATGAGGAACTTTTCTGAAGAGGAAATTGTCCGTCTCAGTGAAAAAAACGTGGAGGCCCGCATCTGTAACGAAGAATATCATCTGGGCATAAAGCAGATGCAGAATTTCCTGAAAAAGAACTCAGCTACAGATATATTAAAAAACCATATTAAATATATGCTGGGTCATGATGAGATTTACATTAAAAGACATTACCAGGAAAAGAATGCGGAAAAAATCAGACTGGCTGTTCAGGAGATGTATAATAAAATCACAGGCACTGCATCTGAAGTGCCTGCAGTTCTCTGGTCGGATGAGGACAGTTTCGGAAAGGGAATCAATGAGGATGTGGCCGGTTTTGCGGAGGATGAAAAGAAAACACTGTATTATAAAATATTCCATGCATTCAAGAAGGCAAGCGGAGGCAAGCCCGGTGCAAAATATATAAAGGAAACCGAAGAACTGATTCAGAAAATCGGAGAAAAACATTTTTATGAACATTCTCTGCGCTGGATGAAATTGTTTCTGGACTACGAAGTGAAAAAGGAAACAATCACATCTCAGGGATATAACGGGAGAGAATATCATTATGACAGATACTATAATATCAGCGGGGTCAATGCAGACAGTCTGAAAGCAATGATCTGGGCATCTGTATCTGTTCTGGATGAGACAATGATCCGAATGCTGGGACAGGCCGCCGAAAAGAGCTATAAAAAAATTCCGGGAAAGGGACCTGCAAACGCTGCGGTTGGAAATGCCTGTTTTTATACTCTGGCAGCTTCTCAAAATATGGAAGCGATCAGCATTCTTTCCCGTCTGAAACTCAGGCTGAAGCAGAGCAGTGTCATCAAGCTGATTGATTCATATATCTCCGAATTTGCAGATGAGAAGGGAGTGAGTCCTCACGACATAGAGGATATGGCAGTTCAGGAATACGGCCTTGTCAAGGGATGCGCAGATCATATATTTGGTGATTATAAAGTTCATATAGAAATTCGGAGAGTCGGCGATGTGGAAGTTCAATGGACTGATTCAAAAGGCAGAACTCTCAAATCTGTGCCGGCTTCTGCAAAGACTGAATTCAAATCTGATCTGAAAAAGATGAATGAAGATCTCAAGGAAATACAGAAGACTCTGACAGTTCAGAGAGACAGGCTCGACAGATCCTATATTTATGAAAGAAAATGGTCATGGAAGGATTTTGAAAAGAGATTCACCGGACATGGGCTGATGCACTGCATTGCAAAAAATCTGATCTGGAATCTGCACAGCAAAGGAAAGACAGAAGTTCTTCTTTTTGACGGGGAGGACTGGATCAATGAGGACGGTCATTCCGAAAAAATATCAGATATAGAAAATGTATCTCTCTGGCATCCTGCAGGTCAGGGACTGGAAACTGTTATGAAATGGAGAGAGCTGATTCTTTCGAAGGAACTCGTTCAGCCCTTCAAGCAGGCATACAGGGAGATATACTTGCTGACGGATGCAGAAGTAAGGACAGCCGTATATTCCAACAGGATGGCTGCCCATATACTGAAACAGCATCAGATGAACACTCTGATGAAAGGAAGGACATGGACATACTCTCTTCTAGGGGCCTATGATGACGGGCGTGACGGCGAGACCGCAAGACTTCAAATACCTGCACATGGACTGACTGCTCAGTTCTGGATACAGGAGCTCTTTATCCAAGATGCCTTTAATGACGCAGGAATCTGGGATTTTGTGGGCACAGATCAGGTTCGGTTCGTGAATGCCGCCGGTCAGGCTCAGGATCTGACTCGGATACCTGTGCTGATTTTCTCAGAAGTGATGAGAGATGTGGATCTGTTTGTGGGAGTGGCAAGTGTAGGAAATGATCCTGAATGGAGAGACCGGGGAGATCTCAGCAATGCGCAGAGAACATACTGGGAGGGGTATTCTTTCGGTGATCTGAATGAGATGGCGAAGATGAGAAAGTCCATTCTGGAAAAAATTCTTCCCCGTCTGAAGATTGCATCTGTCGCAGAGATAAAAGACAAGTTTCTGGTCGTCAAGGGAAAGAAGAGAACATACAAGATTCATATCGGCAGCACGAATATTCTGATGGAGCCGAATGATCAGTATCTCTGCATTGTTCCTGACAGGAAGAAGGATATTAATGATAAAATATTCCTCTCCTTCGAAGGAGACAACGGTCTCTCTCTTCTTATCAGCAAGGCATTCCTTCTTGCAGAGGACGATAAGATAAAAGATGAGACAATCATCAGACAGATAGAAAAATAATTCTTGACCCTTTATCCCTGTGAAATATTCTTTCCTGCATAGATTGCAGGAGAGACATATGAAAAAATCGAAAATATTCAGTCTGCTTCTGTTCTTTTTTTCCCTGATGTTCTTTTCTGAACTGAAAAGCGACAGTCTGACGACCGTCTGGAATACGGGCGATAAAAAGGCTTATCTTGGTAAAAGGATATCAATATTAGAAGACCCTAATAAGCTTCTGCAGATTTCCGACATAGTTTCTCCTGAATTTCAGTCAAAGTTTGTTCAGAGCACAGTGGATGTCCCTGGATACGGTGTGACAGAATCTGCATTCTGGGTGAAAATTAATATTCAGAACAGAGCAGAGATTGAGAAACTTCTTCTGCTGGAACTGGATCAGCCTCAGTTTGACGAGGTCAAGATTTATACCAGGAAATCAGAAAAGGAACCTTTTACGGAACGTGTGACAGGGGATCAGTATCCGTTTTCGAGCCGGGATATCGAATATTATAATTATGTTTTTAAACTCATTCTTTCTCCGAAATCTGAGAACACAGTCTATCTAAGACTTGTAATGAACGGTCCGACTTCCATACCTCTGTATCTTTGGGAACCGGAAAGCTTTTTCTCATACGCATCCCTTGTAATGAGCGGTTTCGGAGCATTTTTCGGGATGATGACAGTAATGCTCGTTTATAACGTATTTCTTTTCTTCAGTATGAGAGATATATCATACTTATATTATGTGATATTGGTATTTCTGGAGCTGATGGCAGCAGTTGTCTTCGCGGGGCTTGATGCACAGTATCTTTGGCAGAACTCACCCTTTTTTGGAGAAGTTATTCATCACTGGTGCATCATTTTTGGAAATATAGTAGCGATACTGTTTACAATGAATTTTCTTCAGACTGCCAAGAATATTCCCAGAGTTCATACAGCTTTGAAATATCTTATATGCCTGGATATAATCATATTCTTTATGCCTTTCCTGGGACATATAACTGTTTCCATAAAAGCAAACATTGCACTTTATCTTTCCACAATTCCGGTGTTCTTTTTCATCGGATTGAAAAGTTACCGGAAAGGAGTTCACGCTGCAAGGTTCTATCTTGTTGCATGGGTTGCACTTATGGTTTCCGGCATTATATTTGCATTAAGCAGGGTGAATATTTTTCCGGACAATTTATTTACCAATTATGCAGTGCAGATCGGTTCCACATTTCAGGTTCTTCTTTTTTCTTTTGCGCTGGCAGACAGGATAAATTATCTCAAGAAGGAAAGAGAGGCTGCACTTCTGGACAAGCTGTCCGAATCGGAAAAAGTGGCATCACTCAGCCGTGCATTTGAAAGATTTGTGCCGAAGCAGTTTCTGGAATTTCTTGAAAAGGAGAGCATTGCATCCGTTCAGCTGGGAGACAATATTCAGAAGACGATGACGATTCTTTTCTGTGATATCCGTTCCTTCACCGACCTTTCAGAGAAAATGACACCCGACGACAATTTTCATTTTATCAATGAGTATCTGAGCAGGGTGGGACCCCTCATCAGAAATCACGGAGGATTCATCGACAAGTATATCGGTGATGCAATTATGGCACTCTTTCCGGATCATGTGGAAGCAGCAGTGAAGACAGCGGTTGACATACACAGAGCAGTCAAAGAATTTAATGTTCAAAGACATGAAAAGGGACTGCCTCGTGTTTTTATCGGCATAGGAATTCATACTGGAAAGCTGATGCTCGGAACAGTGGGCGAAGAAAACAGGATGGACACTACAGTAATTTCTGATTCGGTGAATCTTGCTTCCAGAATAGAAGGGCTGACTAAGAAACTTCATGCCCCTATTATAATAAGCTCTTCTGCTTATTCAAAACTTGAATCTTCCGATAAATACCCCCACAGGTATCTTGGGCGTTTCAGAGTCAAGGGAAAAAAAGAAGCAGTCCAGCTTATAGAGATTATTGAAGACTCTCTTGATTTATATGCAGCGGAGAAATTGAAAACAAAGAATCAGTTTGAAAAAGCAGTGAATCTGTATGAGAATCAGGAATATCAGGAAGCATCCAGTCTGTTCAAAGCGGTTATGAAGAATTTTCCAGAGGATACAGCATCTATGATTTATATCCTTCAATGCAGCAAAAAAATTCAGGGGATTCCAGATTCTGAAAAAGAATCTGAAGAATCTGTCGGAGAGGAATTATGAAAGAACAAAATGTCAAAAGAATTGCATTCTTTTTTTACGGGTATAATTTGGCAGAGACTACCAGGGCAATTGAAGTTGCTTCTGCACTGAAAAAGAAAGAAGTTGAGATAGAATTCTTCAGTCATGGGGGACCTCACTGCATACGTCCTGATGAAGCAGGATTTAAAAACACTCTTATGCTTCCTGAGGTCACAGAGAAACAGCATAAACGATTTATGGACCTTGACCAGGGGAGAGCAAGGGGAGAACTTTATTCTCCTGAAGAATGGGTATCCTTTGCGGGTTCCGAAATAGAGATACTTAAAAAATTCAAACCGGATGCTGTTTATGCAGGATTCAATCTTTCCTCGGTGCTTTCTGCAAGAGCTGTCGGCTGCCCTTTGATTTTTCTTGTACCTGCTCAGGCTATAAAGACATATTATCAGCAGAAACTTGGATCCTTTCCTGAATTTATGGAAAATGCGTTTACAAGGATCATTCCGCAGGGGTGGAAGGATTCCATTTTTAATTATTTTATGTCAAAAATTAATTATCTTCCTATTGACAATATCAACAAGGCAGCTGATGTTCTTCAGATAAAAAGACTGGAAAATGCCTTTGATATTCTGACAGGAGATCTGATGCTTCTTTCCGATCTGGAGCAGATTACAGGTATGCCAGCTGCAGTTCTTCCTAAGAATCATTATTATATGGGGCCTTTGTTTGCAAATCTTCCAATGGAAGTGCCTGCAGAGGTGAGAAAGGTTTTCAGCGGGAAAGAGCCGAAAATTTTCTGCGCAATGGGCAGTTCAGGGTCTGCCGAAATTTTGAGAGTGTCATTGAACGCACTGAAGAAAACAGATTACAGGGTCGTCGGTGCTGTTACTTCCATCATGGATCCGGAGGAGTTTGCTCCATTCAGTGACCGGTTTTATGTGACGAGATATCTGCCTGCAGCACAGGTCAATGAACTTGCGGATCTCGCAGTGACTCACGGAGGGCAGGGTACTCTTCAGAATTCTGTCTGGGCCGGAAAACCGATGGTGGGTGTTCCGTTTCAGTTTGAGCAGCAGATGAATCTGGATATGATGGTCAGAGCAGGAACCGGGATCAAGATCAAGATGCATGAGTATACTG
>DAORDI010000253.1:5624-8708 GCA_035345895.1 Leptospiraceae bacterium | reverse complement strand
TGTATTGTAAAAAACGGACAAACTCAGCACCCTCTCGGATAAAACCATACATTGGGTCTTCCGGAATCATCCATAGCCTTTATCCATCCTCTGTATTCATGTTCAATTATATCATAACCATCCTCACAGTATTTTCTTTTTCTTTTCTGAACTCTTACTTCCATCCACTTCCCATTGGTTTTTTTGAGAGGAATAATCACATATTTTTCATCTGTAATTTTGATAATCCGCCTGCTTCTGACATTCGCTTCCTCTCTTAAATTCAATCCCTCCTTTGCACTGTTGAAAAACTTGTCCTTCTGATTCAATACTCTGATCCAAGGAACAGCATCAAATTCGGCCTTCTGCAGATCTGAAATTTTTATATAAAATCCAATTTCGGGATGATTCGGGCTGTTCCCGATATTTGCGGAATCTGTTTTCATCAGTATTTTTATATATTCATTCCTGAATTCCCAGAAGATCAGATACTTTCCTTCGTATTCCAATTCCGCAAAATCCTGAAAATGAACAGCTCTTTTTCCTTTGCTTGTATTTTTTATGCAGAGTTCCCCTTTTTTGATATGGGCAAAATCCTTCTGCTCTTCTTCAGCAAATCCTATCTGATACCCTGTCCTTATCATTTTACCTCTGTCTGAAATCTTATACAGTTCCAAATCCGCCGTTGGAAAAAACACACCTTCAAACCTGACTGATTTTTCTCCGATGACTCCAAGACCTTCAGGAGCTGAAGGAAGTGCATACAGGAAATTTTCTGTAAACAGAATGAATATAAATATTATATGCATATTATATTACTTTCCGTTCTTTTTCGAGGTGATCGAATTGATCTGTTTTTCATTTTCCGAGACTGATCTGTATTCATATATATTTCCTGTCTCATCCTTTCCATTGAAACCGGTCCTGCCTCCTCTGCTCGTCTTTGCACAGAACCAGGTATCAGGAATTTCCTTCAGTGTCTTCAGAAAGGACTGAAACTCTTCATCGGAAACTTTTTTCCCATTAATAAAGTTTTCCTGAATAGGTTTTGCATTCTCCTGTTTTTCCACTCTGAATTTTACTGTCCTGAACCCCTGAACATTTTCCGTCAATTCCTGAACATAGATTCTGCAGCCTCTCCAATAACGGACAACTGTCTCGAATGGAATTTTCCCTAAAGGAATGCCGATTCTCAGTCTGCAGTCAGAGGAACATCTGTCCAAATAATTAAAGAGCAATTCCGCTTCACTGTTTATTCTGGAATCAATCCGAATTTTTTCCTGTTTCATATGAATGCTCTGTCCCAGCTGAAGTTCAATATCTTCTCCCAGTTCCGTCTGACGAATTTCCGCTGAAGATACGTTCTGCGCACAATTTCCTGCAATAGGAAAAACGATCATAAAAAAAAGCATCATTTTTATCATTTGAGCCATTCTCCCTCTACTGATTCAGTTCCTCACTCTATTCCGATGAAATATGCTCTGAATCATGTGCTTGAATCTTTCTCCAGCAAGGATTCCACATATCCAAAATACAGATTGTCAGGATCTGTTCTATAATAAACATATATATTACTCAAATTTCTAATGAAATTTTCATAAAGTCAATTGGTCATTGACTGAAATCAAATTTATAGATGACTGATTGTGAGTAAAAAGCGGGGATTTTAAAGGGGCTGCTCAAGCCCCTTTAAACCAATGCCGGTAGGCCTCCCTACTTTTATTGATTTCTAATCGAACGAAGTGGAGATTAGAAATCTGAGTATTACTGAACAGGAATAACACATATCTTTCTCTCTGTATTGTAAAAAACGGACAGTTGACAGAAAAAATTGATTTGGCGGAGAAAATCTTGAACCTATATATTATAATAGTTGACTTTTTGGAACAGAGCCAATAAAGACTCCAGTATGGGATCGGTATGTAGGGATTCAAGAGGCAAAGATTCCGGTATTCAAATTCAAGTGAGCGGAGGCTGACCATTATGAAAGTTTTGAAACTGTTGTCTGCAGTATTTATAGTCTTTTATTTACAGACAGCTTTGTATTCACTGCCCACTGTCAAAGCAGCGGGCGGGGAAGACAAAGTTATTGACTGGGAGAAAATTGCCAAAGAAGAAAACTCATCGGACGGACCGGGATTTTTTTATCATGACTGCTATCAGGGAGTAGAAGTTAAGTCTGTTTCTTCCAACCTGAAACCTCGAGGAAAGAAAAATTATTCCGCCCAGAATCTCACAGACCCCGACCCTATGACTGCATGGATGTGCTCAAATAATGGCGGAATAGGAGAATCTTTTGAAATCATTTCACCTGTTGTGAATCTGATCTACAATGGGTATCAGGCAAGTCCAAAAATTTGGAAAGAGAATTCTCGAGTCAAGAAATTTAAGGTATACAAAAACAATAGACCTCTTTGTTATTTGATTTTAAAAGATCAAATGGGAGAACAAAGATTTGAACTGCCCGATTCAGAAATATCAGATCACTATGCAAAGAATGTCTATAAATTTGAAATCCTGGAAGTTTACAGAGGTTCAAAATGGAAGGATGTCGGAATCTCTCATATCGATTTTGCCGGCTGCTGCTTTTCCGAAGATGCTGTACTGTCCAGTCCATCCGGAAATATTAAAATTAAGGATGCTCATAAAATTTCAGAATTGATTACAATTAATCCGGATACTCTGGAAATAACAAGTGAACCTGTCAAAAAAATAGTATCACAAAAGCATATAACTTTACTGCAAATTTCTACAAATTCTAATTCAATTCAGATAACTCCCTGGCATAAGCTGTATGTTAAGAATTATGGATTTATTTCTCCGGCTGAACTGCTCAATAAATTCAATTTTGAAACATACGATGACCTGCAGGGGATGGTGGAAGTTCTTATTTTCGACTCACAGACCCAATCGGCCCTATTCGAAACTGTCCGAAATATAAAAATTGTCAGAGGAGATTTTAATACTTATTCCATAAGACCGTCAGAAAAAAATAAGCCTTATGTCGTGAATGGGTTTGTCACAAAATAGCTCTGATTCAATAGTATCCAGAAATTTCCCATTTCATGTCTTTCTGATTAAATTTCATTCTGTTCTTTCCGGGAG
>DAORDI010000253.1:0-5524 GCA_035345895.1 Leptospiraceae bacterium | reverse complement strand
GAAATTTCCCATTTCATGTCTTTCTGATTAAATTTCATTCTGTTCTTTCCGGGAGGACTGTACGTCAGTTCTAAATCAAAATAATCTCCGTAATTTTTATAAAAAATATGCATTGGTTTATATTCCTGAATAATGAGAACTTGCTTACTATCATCGAATGTATAATGAAATGGAAGTTTCTTGGCAGCTAAAAATGATAAATCTTTCGGATATTGATTATTTTTGATTCTATATTGATAAATAGAATCTTGAATGATATACATTTGCTTGATTCCTTCTAAAGCTTTTTTCCCCTCTCCGGGAGATTCACACCGCAAGACGATAACGGAAAAGAAAATAAACACAGTGAGTTTAAAAGGCATTGGATTTTTCCCTCAAATATAATTTTTATTCATCTCATTTCTCCTAGTTCACTTTTTCCCGGAACAATTTAAAACGTTTTTTTTACTCTTTCTTTGGAAGCAAATACTTGTCAGGAGGATCTCCGTTTGTCGGCAGAACCGGAAGTATTTCCCAGACTCTCCATTCCCTGAAATTCGTAAACCGGATGCTGTGCCCTCCCATATAGCTGCCGATTGATGCTTGCCTGAGGAACTTTCTTTTTTTATGCTAAAAACACAATTCGCCATACATATAGAAATGAGCAAGAATAGATAAATCAGTGAAGGAAATCAAAGCAATGGCAGATAAGGAAACGCAAGCATGGAATCATAAAGATGGAAAAATGGCTGACAAAATTTACCAAGTTCTCAGGGATGTTGAGAAACATTTTCATCTTGATAAAATCCTTTCAACATCCGGCATATCCCCTCTGCTTCTTGCCCGCATAAGAGCAGTTTTTCCATCCTCATCTTTTCGAAATCGATTGGCTCCCGCCTTTAATAATTCTCTTATGATTTCATTTCGTTTGTCCGGATGATCTGAATATTGAATCGCAGTATGCAGAGGAATTATAGGCCAGTCCGGATTTCCTAAAACTAAATTGGGATTTGCTTTGTATTTTAATAAAACCTTTACCGCAGAAAGATTTTGGCCTTTAATCGCAGAAATTAAATAGCTGTCCTCCAAATTAAAATCATAGACCTGATTCGGATTCAGTCCTTTTTTTAATAAGTCTTCTAAAATATAAACATCTTTCTCCTCAAGCAGCAGAAATGTAAAAAGATCTTCATCCACTTCTAATTTTCTTGCATCATGAATATTTTTTAAAATGAGAGTAATTATTTCCTTTGAATGATTGAGAATTGCAGCTCGTAAAAACCTCCCGTTCAATTTTTGCATTGCCTTATTATGAGTTTTATAATAATAACTTATAATATTCAGATTTGCAGTAACTGAATAAATCATATCACCGCTGCGTTCTCCATCATTGATTATGGTTTTCAGTGCATAATCCCAAAAAGGCTTTTCTTCCCAAATATAACTGCTCTTATCATGATCATATTGGCTGACAAGATGATATTTTCTTTTAAAAAAAAGATCCAGGAGATCCGGTTCATTTTTGAGGCAGGAATAAACCATCTTATCCGCAGCCTCTGCTCTTTTATAAAAATAATTACTATAGTCGATTGCATATGTAATGGGATCATAACGATCGTCAAATAATTTCAGATAGTCTCTTTCCATAGAGGCAAAATCGTTATTCTCTAGAATTGTTTTCAGAGATTCTAAATTATTATCTTTAATCGCTTTTTCGAATTTGCTATAGGCAGGATATTTTTTTTCGTATTCGTTCCGCTTAGGTGTATTCGAATCTTCTTTCGAAATTTCTGCCAATCCATACAGGATTGCATAAAAACCATGATAAGGTAAAAGAACAGTATCCGCTGTAAATGAAAAAGGAAAATCAATCAATGCCATTGGAAAAAGAACCGACCATTGACCCTGGATAGGTCCATTAAATATCAATTGCACATTCGCTGCAGTTCCTGAATAAATACGAGAGGAAGGTTCTTTTTTCCAATTATATGAAGTGAAAAAAGTCATACAGTTATGAGTGAATGCTATTATAAAAATTGTTACTATCAAAAGTTTCTTCATAATTTTCTCCATCGAAGTGAAACAGAATGCCCTAATCCTCCACTTTTATTTCATCGATATTAATTCTACGGAACACAAAGGCAGGTCCGCCATCCGATTCTATATTATTACCCCAAATGATACTTTTATGATCTTTGGATAAATGGAGGATTCCTTTTAAATGAGAAATTCTGGCATCCTGAATTACTGTAGAAGAAGGAAGTTGTTTGAAATTTTCTAAATTCACAACCCAAGAAGAATTTTCCATTCTAAGCCTAAGGCAGGCTCGTACTGCAGGAATACATAGAGCATCGGAAGAAACCAAACCCATTCGATAGACGGTTGTTATCCCCTTTGGATCTATGAGCATCACATTGCTTTCATCTGATGAGAGAAAACTCCATCCAAGCGTAATGTCGATCGCCACGCTCCAATCAGGAATCGGCAATGTCCCGAACATTGTTGTAAATGAGCATATACTAAGCAACTTCAAGTAATACAAAGCTATTCAACTGAGATATTCTGTCAAGCAGAACAGGAATCGACTTGTATTCCTTGACTCGTCTGAAATTCTGTTCACTTTCGATAAGGGCTGACGAAATTCAGCGCATAAGCATATCGTTTCCAGACCGCTTCTTCACGCGCAGAAGTCCTAACAGGATGGAAACAGTCATAACAATCCAGAAATAAATTATAGATTCATTATTCGGCAGATTTACTGCCAGAAGAAAGAAAACTGCAAATGCGGCAAAATGTCCGTAAACAGAAATGATCAGCCCCCTTGCTTCCCTCTCCTTTAAAATCTCTTTTATATCCATGATAGTTTCCTTTTTTCTGCAATCTCTGAGCTGCATTCCGATTATTGAACATTCATTGAATTCAAAAAATCGGAAACTGTTTTTTCAAATTCCCCCCGGTATCTTACGTGAAAATCTTCATGTTCTGCACCCTTGAAAAAATGCAGTCTTTTAAACTTGGACTCAGATCTCTCAAAAAGTTTTACAGTCTCCTCTGTCGGTATCTGATATTCACTGTCTCCTGCCAGAAACAGAACGGGAGATGCAATTTTGGCGATCAGTACATCCGGAACCAATTCCTGCACTGATGCACCGATCATTTTCCCGGTAAAGAACTCCACCGGCCTGAAGACAAAATGCGGAACAGGAAATTTATTGATCCTGTTTCTGAATGCATTTGTAATATTATCATAACAGGATTCCAGGATGATAAACTCATAGTCGGCATAATCAGACATCGAATACACAGCAGCTGCTGCTCCGAGAGACTGTCCGTCCACAGAGATTTTACTGAATCCCAGTCTCTTCAGCTCAAGTATGCAGGCCAGGAGATCCTTCCTCTCGTGCCAGCCGAAACTGATCAGATCACCTTCACTTTTCCCTGTCCCTCGGAGATCGGGCATCAGAACTGAAAAACCTTTCTTCAGATAAAACTCAGCCCGTGAAATCTGGGCAAGCCGGTTTCCCCTGATTCCGGAAAGAAGGACAATCACTCTCTTTTCAGAATTTCGGACAAACCAGGCGGATATTCTGAAATTGTCTTCTGTCATAAATTCCATGCTTTCCGCTTTCTTGCTGTCAATCTTATCTATATTATATATACTTATATGATTCGGCCTGACAAGAAACCGTGCAGAAAAATATGCAACGCCTGCCCAGACTGCAAGTCCCAGCAGAAGAGCGGAAATAATATTTCTTATATTCATAAATCTGCAGATCATCCTTCGTGAAGGATCTCTAAGGAATACTGATGCATTTCAGGCCGGATATCCTCTGATCAGCAGATGCAAAAGTACATTGAAAACCGCTCCTCTCAAGATCTTTTCCCTCCGCAGGGTATTTTATAAATATTTTTAGAATCCACAGGTTTCTTTCTGTTCAGAGAACTGAGAAGCTTGGATTCTATATCATTCCAGTTTTTTCCGGAATACAGACATTTTCCGCTTAAATCATAAATTCTTTTCTTTTTCAAAACAATAAGAGTGGGAGATTTGATGAATCTGGTCCCTGGATTTTTTTTAAAGCCTGCAAATGCTTCCAGTGCAGACTGTCTGTCCCGGTACTTCAGTACTGAGAGAGAAAATCGGAGAAATATTTTTTCGGATCCGGAAAGAATCGGTTTTCTTGATTTGAATTCTCGGTATATCTCGAGCTTCAGCTGCCTGGGACTGAAACTGGAAAAAGATTCTTTCTGATTTGCAATTTTTCTTTTTTCAACAGTATAATCCTTTCTGAACTGAGAAGCAAATGATCTGACCGCCGAAGATTTAGAATTTATCTCTGCCGATAGAATAAAACAGAATACTGTAAACAATTTTTCGAATGTTCTTTTTGAAAAAAAACTCCTCATCTTCCTTCCTGTCTGCAATGAACTGCTTAAATATCTCTATGATTTTTTTTTCCGGATAATTTTTCTGCAAGAGGAAATCAGTTACAGTCTCTGAAATTTTATGTTTCGGATCAGCGTCTTTTTTCCAATCAGCAGCAGGTTTTAAGGCATATTCTCAGCACTGCGCATTGATTTACCAAAAACAGTATCAGTGTGCCTATTATAATCCTCTTATATGATGATTCCAGCCCAAGTTCAATCAAAAATTTCCGGTTTGAAAATCTTCCCTTCAGTGTATGAATTTTTAAAATTCAGAATCTTTTCTCTGACTTCATGTTCTTTTCCCGCAGCAGAATGAATGATATAACAGTCCTTCTTCTCTGATTCATTTTCATATTTGCAGAAAAAGTTTTCTTTCAATTGACTCGATATTTTTATGTATGCAATTTCTGCAATCGGAACTGTTCCGGCATCCGTTTGGACTCTGATTTTTCTGATTTCTTCGCTGAGTCCCGGATCTATATTTGCACATTCATTAAAATATATGTCATACTGCCCGTTTTTGAGCTCGGTTCTGAGGGCATATTTCCGAGCTGCTGAATTCAGTTCATTCCAGACTTTACTCCTATCGTAAGCCTTATGGTCCTTCAGCTCAACTGAAAGAAATCGAAGTTCTTCCTTATGCATTTTATAATATTCGATTCCTTCCAGTCCAGAAAGAAAACACCGAAACCCTGCTCCTCCCTCTCTATTGATTTTTATTTTCAGAATATTCTGTTTTGGTGAAATACAGCTGAAAAACAGAATGAGAAGTATGAAATTTTTTATTCTATGCATTTTTAATGAAATGAATTCTTTCTGAATTCGAACTGATAATTTATTTCCTTCCAGATATTTGCAATGTCAGCTTTTTTCCTGCTGTATGTTTATTTCCTGTGAAATAAGCAGAACAGCAAGGATTTTTTTTCTCCAATGGTAAAACAGACTGTCTTAACTGTTCTTTTCTTCCTGCCCCAGCTTTTCAATTCTGCCTGCTTTCAAGTTCAGAAAAAACAGAACAGTCAGAATCAGAAGAAACTGCGGAACAGTAAATCGTAATATATTCGCCTGATCAAAATGAATCCAATTCATTTCAATTTCATCGTTCACTCCGAAAACT
>DAORDI010000252.1:0-8724 GCA_035345895.1 Leptospiraceae bacterium | reverse complement strand
GTAATAAAACTGGATTTCCGGAAAGATTTTTTCAAGATGATAAATATCCGGCTCGAATCGGTCTGCCCGATAGGAAATAATTTTTCTCTTCCCTGCAGTATGACTTTTCAGATTCTCAAACAGCCTCTTTTCCTTTTTCTCTCTTTCCGTCATCTGAAGAATTTTTTCTTTCTGAATTCTTCTTGCTTCTTTTTTTTCGAGCATAAGATTCAGCCGGCCGAATTCAGAATATCTCTGACTTCCATCAGTGCAAATCCGAGAAGATTTTCCCCTTTCCATTTTTCCGGAAAAAAACGGTCAGGGTCCGATTTGGACATTCCGATTCCCCAGATTCTGTCATAAGGACTTGCCTCCACAAGAATCTTATCTCCAGTTTTCAGAAGGATGTTTTTCAGCTTTTCATCCTGTGAAAATTTCAGAACATTGCCTTCCATTACGATACTATATTTATTTTTATCCCAAATTTCATGATCAAATCCCCTGATTTCTCTGCCCAGTTTCTTTATTTTTTCCGGGTTGTCAGACAGGAGAATCTGTCTCAGTACATCATCATCTCCGAAAAGCCGGGCTTTCTCCGCCATCATCCATTTTTCAGCAGAGCTGTAGATGATCCCGTCCTTTTCGAATCTGGACTCCCACCATTGACTCAGAGTTTCTTCGAAAGCTTCTTTTCCCGAAACAGGTCTGTTCTCCCAGAAAAACAGAAACTCCAGCGGACTGCCATTCCTTATTTCTTCCTGAATTTTAATTATGCTGTATTTCATTGCATCCTGCTTTTAACGGAACTTTCGGAAATCCGGTTCATTACAAACTCTTCGAATTCATTCTTCTCTGTAATTTCAGTTTTCAGAGAAAGATAATATACAGCAAGTCCGGAAATTGCATCCTTGAAATAAGAAAGTTTGACAGCATCCTTCTCTGTGCAGAGAAAAACGGAATCATTTCCGAATTTTTTGGAGAGAGCATCAATATCATCTTTTCTGAATGAATAATGATCCCTAAATGATACTGTATCATAAATTACGGCATCCTGAATTTTCCCGGCTGTTCTGAAAAAAGATTCCGATCTGGCAATCCCTGTAAAAAGAACAAGTTTCCTTCCGGTCAGAATATTCTCCGGGACAGTATTCCCTTTCAGACTGCAGATCCTGTCCGGCAGATAGGAGAGATGAAAGAATCGGAGATGTCTGAACTGAACTTTCCATCTTTCCTCAAGTCTGTCTGCCTCTGAAGTATGGCCTTTTTCGTATTTAGTGAACACGACTGAATGAGCCCGTGAAAGTGCACTCTCCGGCTCGCGCAGAAAGCCTGCAGGAATGCAGAATCCGTTTCCGATTCCCAGTTCAGAATCAACAAGGACAAAATCCAGGTCTCTTTCCAGTCTGTGATGCTGAAAACCGTCGTCAAGAATGACTGCATGATTTTTCTCTTTCAGCAGGTCTGAATTTTGAAGATACGATTCATATCTGTTTCTGCCTATGATGACTTCTGCATCCCTTACTTTTTTCTTTATCAGAAGGGGCTCATCTCCGACTTCGGCCGGATCGTCAAAAGGACTGACTTTCGCACCCTGTCCGCTCTTTCCGGCTTTATATCCTCTCGACAGAAGAGTGATTGTTTTTCCCTGTGCAATCAGAAATTCAGAGAGAAGAATGCTGAAAGGAGTTTTGCCGCTTCCGCCCACACTCAGATTTCCCACACTGATGACAAAAGCGTCCGGAAGTTTTTTCTTCTCTTTCAGTTTTCTGTCGAGGAAAAACAAGAACCGGTACAAAAGGCTCAGCGGGTACGTCGCGGGAAAAAGTACAGTCAGAAAAATACTCTTCAGCATCTCAGAAAACTCCTCTTTTCTTCGGAGCCTTTCCCTGCGACAGAGAAAACAGGAACTTTGCAGAAGTTTTTCTCTAGGTCGCAGCAGTCTCTCATTGATTCAGTTTCCTGTTTTCACGTTTCATTTCAGGAAAAGCTGATTATTTGACTTTTCCAATCTCTTCGATGATTTTTGAGGACCATTCTCCTCCGGTTTTAGCAAAAACAGCAGGCGTTCCGAGCGGTGCATCCACATCGTGAAACTTCCCTCCCGGATATTTTTTCCCTGTAAATATATGCGTCCATTCTCCTTCCGGAAAATAACCTTCCACACTGTCCGCTCCCTTCTTCACGACCGGCAGAACAAGAAGATCTTTTCCGAGAAGAAACTGATGCTTCAAATTATATGTATTTTTATCATTTGGGTAGTGAATATAAGGATGTCTGACAACAGGCATTCCTGTCTTCTTTGCCTCAGCAGCAAGTGACTGCAGATAAGGTTTCAGTGCAAGATGGATTTTTCCGAACCGTGCAAAGAATTTTACAGTATCATCATCTGTATAGGGCTGATGATTTCTTTTCGGTTTGTTTCCTTCATGAGTTCTGAAAATAGGAGTAAATGCGTTCAGTTCAGTCCAGCGCAGGAAGAGTTCCTTCGATCTGTGATAATTCATCAAAGGATTGTCAATTGTAGTGTACCCCCCGATATCACTGTGATTCAGAGCAATTCCGCTGATCCCTCCTGAATTCAGTCCAACAACGGTGGAAGCAATTCCGTCATTCTCGCCGAAACTGACCATCTGATCTCCCAGCCAGAATGCTGTGGAGTATTTCCCTGAATAACTGTACCCTGCTCTAGTGAAAAAAACAATTTTTCCTTCTTTGCCTGCCTCTGCAATTGCCTCACGGTTGACCCTTGCCCAGTCTACTGGATACTGGTTATGATAGACTTCCGCAGAAATTCCAGAATGAAGTTTTGCATCGAAAGGAAGCCATTCTCCAAAGTCTGCCATCCAGCCGGCAAGACCGACGTCGATCATATTTTTCTTTATTATTGACTTTGTCCACTTAGCGGCCTCAGGATTTGTAAGATCAATCAGATAGGCAGGAAAGCCGACTGTCTGAATCAGATAGTCCTTTCCATCCTGGTTCTTGACCAGATATCCTTTTGCCTTTGCTTCCTCAAGCATAGGATTTTCAAATTTCTCATCCGCCTTTTTCGGGTCCCTGTCCGCGAGAAATGAATTGATATATCCCAGCACCTGTATGTTTTTCTTGTTCATAGTTTTCACAAACTCTGCAAATTTGGGATACATCTCTTCGTCTGCATACCATCTCCATTTCAGCTGATCCCCGAATCCGGTGATTCTTCTTCCGCACCAGTCCTGAATCCAGAGCGCAGTCACAGGATTGCCTGCCGCCTTTGCATCGTTCAGTATTTCATTGATCTTATCGTATCCTTTCAGCTGCTTTTCACCTAGCGCAGGTGCAGTGATTTCACCGGCCTGAAGTCCCATCCAGGTGCCGTAAGCCCAGTCAGGAAGCTCGGAATATCTGCCTGTTTTTTCAGTAAACTGTGAGATCAGTTCCTCCGGAGTTTCTCCGATCCAGACAGAACCCTTCAGATTTCCTTCCCAGAACTGCACCTTTACTAGATTCTCATTTGAAAAATCAAATTTTGAATAAGAAGAGTTTTCAAAGAATACGGATCGGTTTTTTGTACTGATGTAAAAAGGCATTGGTGCATATGAAGTATATTCATTTCCCCCGGCGTCGGCTGTCAGATTGGCACCGAATGTAATCGGCTGATCCCCTCTTCCTATTCCCTGTTCTTCTGTAAAAATAAAAGGAGTCTTTCCTTTCATATTGAAATGAGTATACTGTTCGCCGAATCCGAAGAACTGCTCTGACTTGTCACTTCCGTAAACAAGAGTGACTCTGTTGAATGTCTTGTCGCTGAGCGTAACACTGATCTCCACTTTCTTCTGTGCCACCAGCTTGAATTCAAGCTTATAACTTGCATTGCAGGAATCTCCGCTGAATTTTCCGAGAAAAACAAGAACATTCTGCTGACCCCTGACCTGATCCAGTTTCTGTTCCGCGCAGTGATTTATCAGTGAGTCCTTAAAACTGAAAGATGCCATACTGTATTTTACCTTAGGTTCCCCTCTTCCAATTTCCAGAAAAGGCCTGTCCAGAGGAAGTTCCATAAAGGGTCTGTCTTCACCGAGTCCCTTATTCAGTCCAAAGATATGAATGAAGTTCCCTTTAATTTTTGCCTGAAGGATTCCTTCCGAATGTATTGCCTCTTTAGAAAACTTTGAATCCATTTCCAGCCTGCCGGAAGTGCATCCGAGCAGTGCAATAAGCAAAAAGCCTGTCAATTTCATATATCCTCCATATAATATATAATGTCATAATCTGTGACTGCATATGCGTGACTGCAGTCAAACCGCTTTTCCCTGCAGTCCTGCCCTGACATTGTGAAACATTTCAGTTCACTGTCTGATTCAATGAGCAGGATCGGCCGGTCCGACTGCTCAAACCTTCGAAAAAGTCGAGAATCTGCCGATCCTTCTTCAGGGACATTTCATTATGACAAGTTCACGTTAAATAGATTTATGCTGTCAAAAAATCGGATTTTCGCAAATCCAAGATAACAAAGTAGAAAAGTGAGGGTAAAATTACAATTATTTATTCGATAAATGCAGGGAATGAATTAAACGAGTGTTTTGAGAAAAGAGGACTGCTTGACTGCCGCCGAAACAGAACGGCAGATTGCAAATGTATTTTAAGTATGTCTTTCGATCAGATTCTTAATCTGAGTTTTTGGAAGAGCTCCAAGAACTCTGTCTACCATTTCTCCATTTTTGAATACAATTAAAGTAGGAATAGACTGAATGCCAAGCATCTGTGCAGTGCCCTGATTGTCATCCACGTTCAGTTTCTTGATCGTCACTTTTTCTGACATTTCCTTGGACAGTTCTTCCAGAACAGGGGCCACCATCCTGCAAGGACCGCACCACTCTGCCCAAAAATCCACCAGTACAAGACCTTGAGAAGTTTCTGTTTTAAAATTCGAGTCTGTAATCTCCTGAAGAGCCATATCTCCTCCTATAGTGTTTAGACTTAATTTTATGAATCTTCATTCTCTGGAAAGAAAAATAAAACTACTTTTTCTTTTTCTTGGATTTATTTTTATCTTCTTCGATGGAATTGATTTTATTTTCGAGAGATTCAATGAGCGTCTTTGTCCTGTCCAGATCCTCAATGTTTCCTGTAATCTGAAAGATTTTCCTGTTCATCTCAAGAAGAGAAACGCATTTTTTCAGATCTTCCACAGAACCTGTTGTGGACAAGTCAAACTTCGAACGGTATTCCTGTGCGGCAAAACTCGAAAGCTGAATGATCAGATCAAAATGTTCCTTTCTGACATAGTAAAACGGATTTTCCAGATCCGACTCTTTTTCAAAAGCTCTGAAATCGAATAGATTTTTTGCAAGCACAGCAATTCTGAAATGAAGTTCAGGCCAGCCTGGTTTCCATTTACTTCCGCTTCCATATGCTTCAATAATATCGAGAATTGTCTTTCTCATACCTTTCAGAAAATTGAGTCTCTGCAGAGGATTGAATTCAGGTATCTTGTCGAGCAGTTCTCTGTTTTCGTCGAGTCCGTTTTCAAAGTCTGAACCGACTACTTTTTCCATTGTGGAGAAAACGCTGTAGGCTTCCTTCCGTGCAATATTCAGATAGATTTCGCTTTTAAGATTCAGAATGAACATAGACAGTTCATTGATGGAAAGACATACATTCATCAGCTTCAGAGAATTGAGCACAATAGCTATATGATAGTACACTTCAAGATTTTTCCGTCTCTTCATATCATTTTTATAAAGAGAAACTTCTTTTTTGAGTTCTTCGATATGATTCTTGAATTCGGTCAAATTCTTGTCGAATTCCATCTTCTGCTCTTTAGAAAGCGCCATACTGGTAATAATTATCGGAAAATGCAGTTATTTTCTACACTGCTTTTTTCGGATTATCCTCCTGCGGACTCATATGCATTCTGTCCCATTTTCCAGACCAGAAGCGAAATCAGGAATGTAACGACTCCCACAGGAAAAGTGGCGTAAACAAGTGCAGGATGAAACCCGGTCGGATTTTTCTGAAGAAAATAATGTGCAGGATAAAAATTTATGAATGCCAGAGGGACAATGAATGTGAGCAGAAACCGCACTCCGGATGAGTAGATGTTCAGAGGATAGAGCAGAAATTCGCGGGAAGAAAACACAAAAAGGTGCACCAGGGAATTATTGTTCACCGCCCAAAATGCCACTGCTGCAATGATGATTCTGACGGAAGCCAAAAGAAGAGTCCCGCCGAGAATCACCAGGAGAAAATAGGAGATATTTAAAAAATTCCAATGAATCCCCATCATCTGGTCTGCCGCAATGAAAGCTGCAGCTCCCAGAATGATATGAGTAACTCCGGTCAGTTCAAACCCGCTCATCGTCACCTGCAGAATAGGCGAAAGCGGTCTGATCATTACCCTGTCATAGGAACCGTCTCTCACCTGTGTTCCAAAATCCACCAGCCCGGAAAAAATACAGCTGACAATGCCCTGGGAAAGGATGAGGGTACAGTACAAAAAAGCCATCTCTCCCATAGACCATCCTCCGATGCTCTTGAATCTGTATACAATGACTCCGATGGTCATTACCTGAGCTCCGTAAAATGCTACGAGAGTAGCCAGGAAAATAAGAAAACTGGCACGGTATTCCATTCTGGATTTGACTGATGCAAGTGCAAGTTTCAGATATTTGGACATTTCATTCATTTCAGCCTCCTGCAAATTCCACTTTTCTAAGTCCCATAAAATAAACCCGAAGGCACAAAAACAGCATGACCGACGTTTCAAGAAGATAACGCAGGATCAGTTCCGAATATTCCATCTGCAGATTTCCGCTGATGAGAACCGCTGTAGGAAAATAGTAGAGGTATGGGAACGGAGTCCAGAACACGGCAGAACGGAATGCCTCCGGGAAAAAATTCAGAGGGATGACTGATCCTGAAAGCAGTGTGACCAATGCAGAATACAGTATCATGAAAGGAAACACTTCTGTAAAGAAAAAAGCAAGACAGGAAATAAAGAAACCGAAACTGAGAAACAGAACAAAGGAGAGAAAGTACACAGGAAGAAACTTCAGGAAAGTCTCTGCAGTGACTGAAGGCACAATTCCAAAAAAGACAAATGAAAAAATCAGAAGAGGAAGTGCACGCGCAAAGAGCTGAAAAAGACTGACACCGAGTGAATCGGATACAAACATAATGAAAATATTGTACGGTTTCAGAAGATCGTATGCAAAGTCGCCCGATTTGATTTTCGAAGTCAGAAGTGATTCGTTTCTTCCGTAAGAAACCTTGATGAGAGTTGAAAATATTGCATACTGGATCAGCAGTGCTTCTGTCCATCCCGCGAGAGAAGAAGGGTTTTCCCTGGAAACGGTCTGCCAGACCGACGTAAAAATGAATATATACAGAAATGCATTTGCCAGACCAATGTAGTATTCCAGCCTGTAGGCAAGCGATCTCTGAAATGATTTGGAAGTAAGTTTCAGGTACAGCTGAATTTTTTTCAAGTGTCCTTTCTCCCTGCATACATTTTTTTGACTGCATCGCCAAGATCTGCCTTTTCCCTGCTCAGTTCGTGGATCAGCCAGCCCTTCCTGTGAAAATAGTTCATCAGTTCCGAAACTGGAACATTTTCCGGCACTGTCACTGCACAGTGAGTGTCCGAAAATATCTGCTTGAGCCGGAACGGTTCCGGAACGGAAATATCCTTCACTGCCATACTGAAATGCACATTCAGAAGGGATTCATTTCCCAGAAGTCTGCTGAATTCCTGTATCCCTCCGTCATATCCGATTTTTCCGTTGTCGATGATGATAATTCTTTTCGCGAGATATTCTATATCCTGAATATCATGAGTGGTCAGAATGATTGTAGTTTTTTCTTCTGCATTGACAGATCTGATGAATTCGCGGACTCTTTCCTTGACAAGGAGATCGAGGCCTATCGTAGGCTCATCGAGAAATAAAACCTTGGGTGAATGGAGAAGGCTTGCTGCAAGATCTGCCTTCATCCTCTGCCCCAGAGAAAGTTTCCTTGCCTGCTGTCTGAAAAAGTCCTTGAGTCCAAGCAGATCGGAAAAGAATTCTATCTTTTTTTTGTACTCTTTTTCTTCTATTTCATATATGGATTTAAGAAGGTCAAAAGACTCTTCCACAGGAAGATCCATCCAGAGCTGGGATCTCTGTCCGAAAACAACCCCTATCTGAAACGCATTTTTTTTCCTTTCGGAATACGGATTCAGCTCTCCGATTCTGATTTCACCGGAGGTCGGCTTCAGAATTCCAGTGAGCATTTTGATGGTAGTCGACTTGCCGGCTCCGTTCTGTCCGATATATCCGACAAGCTCTCCCTCCGATATGTCAAAACTGACATTGTCCACCGCACGAATCTCTTCAGACTCTCCGTAAAACAATGACCCAACTGCCCCGAAAAAACCGGGCTTTCTTTTTCTTATTTTGAAAAATTTGCATAAATTAGATGCTTTTATCATACCGTTCTTATAAAGACTGACGCTCCGCCGCTCCGCTGCTTCGCTGTTTCATTGTTCACTCAGTCAAGGTTTTACCGGAGACATCGTCTCCAAGAAGATCATAGGAAGTGAATCCTAAGAGGAAGTCTGCAAATTCTGCAATATTGAAGCCGAGCCGGACTGAATAACGAAGTCCTAAAAACATCTCCAGCTGCCAGGCATAGGATTTGGGATACCCGTACGGTTTTCTTTTTTCAGGAGGAATATACTGTCTGAGACTTTCATCTCCGGTTGAACTGATGATCTGCTCTGCA
>DAORDI010000251.1:0-8746 GCA_035345895.1 Leptospiraceae bacterium | reverse complement strand
TTAAACAAGAGTTATTTTACATCACTTCTTATCTCAGAGGAAACCTATCTGAATCTGAAATTTCCGGAAAAGCATCCTCTCCGGGAAATTGATTCAGTCCAGGTAAAGGGAAAATCAGGGGAAGTGAGAATCTATGAATGTTTTGAGTCCGACCCGGAAGATCTGAGGCAGGACAAGGAAAAATATAAATCAGATATGAAAGCAGCTTTGACCTTTCTCGAAAACGGGAACGAAGAAGAGGCCCTGAAGACATTTCTCGACATTCAGCTGGATTCACCGGGAGATCCGATCCCTGTTCTCCATATCCGTAAATGTCAGGAAAGAATACTGAACCTGAAAAATCTGCAGTCTATGGAAGCTGCCGGCAGAAGGGGAAAAATACTGATTGTGGACGACAACCCGGCAGTCTTAGGTTTCACTGAAATACTGATCCGCAGTCTGAATTTCAGCACGGTCACATCGGACAATGCGGGAGATGCTCTTCTGAAAGTGATTGAAGACAGACCCGATGTCATCCTGACCGACGTCAATCTTCCCGGAAAAAGCGGTCTGGACTTTGCAGAGCATATCAGGAAGGATTTTGCTGACAAAGACTACAGACCTTTCATCATAGTATCCAGTGCTGAGGCAGCAGACACGGAAAGAATGCAGGAACTGGGAGTAAATGTTTTTCTGAAAAAACCTGTGGATGCAGATGAACTTCAGAAGATCCTTCTTTCAGAAGAGATCAATCAAAATAGAAATTCGGAGAAAACTAAATCCTTGATTTAATGACTCAATTTGAAATTTTGGGTTCAGGAAACATATCTAAAAAGGTGCGGCGTCGGAGACAGATTACGGGATCGGACACTGCAAAAAGGTCAAATATGAGCGAGAATACTCCACTTTCCAAGGATATCGTAGGGAAAAAAATGGACCGTTTCGAATTTACAGTCGAAAGGGGCAAGGTAAAGGAATTCTGTCTGGCAATCGGGGAAACAAATTCGATTTACTGGGACGTGAATGCTGCAAAAAAAGCTGGCTATGAAGATACACCTGTTCCTCCTACATTCCAGACATGCATACAGTTCTGGGGCTATCCAAAGATCTGGGAAGATATGACATCTTTCGGAATCGACATCAAAAGGCTTCTTCATCTCAAGGAAGAATACACATATCTCAAGCCGATTTACCCGGGACCTATGTGGGCACAGTCGGAAGTTGTGGATGTCAAGACTGGAAAAATGGATATGGTGACTTTCCGCACAACATATCATAATGCAAAAAATGAAGCCTGCATTCAGGCTGAGATGGCAATTGTCATCAGACCGGCGTAAGGAGAA
The DNA here is from genome assembly GCA_035345895.1 of Leptospiraceae bacterium. GTDB lineage: Bacteria > Spirochaetota > Leptospiria > Leptospirales > Leptospiraceae > DAORDI01. The sequence continues at coordinate 7,424 of DAORDI010000251.1, read as the reverse complement.
CTGATATGATAAAATTTGAAAGCGTAGAAGTCGGAACAGAACTTCCTTCCATTTCTGTAGGACCAGTCACTCATGCTGATCTGGTAAGATATGCAGGTGCGAGCGGGGACTTCAACCCGATCCACAACGACAAGGAATTTGCAATTGCAAACGGACTTGACGGAACGATTGCTCACGGCATGTACGTGATGGCGCAGATCGGAAGACTCTGCACAGGCTGGGCTGATCAGAAACAGATTCGTTTTTTCGGAGTAAAGTTCAAGGCAATGTGCAAACTTGGAGCAAAGCTGACCTGCAAGGGAACAGTCAAAAGAAAGAAAGAAGAAAACGGCGAAAAACTGGTCACTGTAAATGTGGAAGCAGTGGATGAAAACGGCGAAGTCAAAGCCGGAGGCGATCTCATCATCGTCTGCTGATTTTTATTTTCATCATAAAAGCCTGAAGCACAGGAGCGGTCAGCTCCGGTGCTTCCGAAAAAACCTGTCAATTCTTTTAAGTCCTCATCTCAAATTTCCCAAACCGAATTTATTTACTGCAAAATTGCAGTGTTTTTACTGAACTGGGACTGTGGTGTAAAAGCGGAAAAACCATGCCTTACACGGAGACGCGGAGGGCAGACGGGAAAACCTCTCACAGAAGCAGAAAGTCTTCCTGCTTCTATGAGAGGATAATGATAATTTAATTAATTGCTGACTGCTTTGATTGTAGTGATTGGAGCCTTGATGTCGTAGAGGAATACAACTTTCTTTACATCACTTTCATTTCCTACATTGTCGATCGCCTTAGCTTCAATAGAATGTTCTCCTGAAGTAGTGAATACTATATCTTCTACATAAGGAGTAAACTCAGCAGCACCGTCAATTTTCACAAGGATTTTGGAAATTCCGGATTCTCCGTCTTTTGCAGTTACTTTGAAAGTTGTGTCTTTTCTTGCAAAAGTCTTTTCGTTTACTTTAACGAAAGGAATGGATTCAGTAATGTCTACATTCGGCTTTACCCCGTCCACATTTACGAGGAAAGAACTTTCAGGGCTTGAATTTCCTGCATTGTCAGTTGCAAAGTAGTTGATTACGTGAAAACCAGGCTTTTCAAGCTTCAGAGGCTGTCCAGAATACTTCTGCTTCGGTTCGTTGTCTACATTATAGCTGATTTCTTTGACTCCGGCAGCACCGTCTTCTGCAGTGATTGCATAAGTGTTTTTGTTGGATGCATAGAGAGTTCCTTTTGCATCAGTAAAAAGTGCTTCTACAGGTTTCAGCGCTGCAGTAGGAGGAGTATTGTCCACGATTACGCTCAATACCTGAGTGTTTTCTCTGTTTCCTACTTTGTCAATTGCACGGTAAGCGATTGTTGCAGGACCTTCTTTTCCTAGAGTGATTGGACCGGTATATTTTACATAGTCGCCGTCATTAATTTTGTATTCCACATAATCCACTGAGCTTAAATCATCCACAGGAAGAAGCTCGAAAGTCTGCTTTGAATTTACAAACAGAGCTGATTTTCCGGAAGGCTGAATGGAAGCAGGAACAGCTGTCGGGGAAGAAGTAGCAGGCGCAGTGGAAGTGCTTGCCGGAGCTGTAGAAGAAGGTGCTGTTGAAGTTGTCGCAGGCTTGACTGTTGTTGTGGAAGTCGGTGCTGTTGTTGTAGTGGATGTCGAAGCCGGTGATGTTGAAGTTGTCGCAGGCTTGACTGTTGTTGTAGTGGTAGTTGTAGTTGTTGTAGTAGAAGTATTTGTTTCTTCTCTTTTTACCGGCTGAACAGTATCTTTAGTATTGATAATGTTATCTATTACTTCCGAAGCTTTGTCTACGGATGAATTGGAAGGGATAGGTTTCTTTGCCTGAGCAGCAAGACCTGCCACGCCAAGCAAAGCCAGAAAAATAGTGCTTTTTCTAAATCCTGTCATTGGTTTCTCCTAATTTGGACTGTATGGTTACTAATAGCCATTTTCCTGTTAATCCGAATGCTTGTCAAGAGAGACGGGAAAAATCATTTCAGACGTTTCTGAATTGCATACAGAATTTCCTGAGCCTGTCTTGGACTGATTTCATCGAGAGGAATCGAGAGGATTTCCTTTTTCAGAACGCTCCCCTCGTCCGGCTTTTCCGCAAATTCAAAAAGAGAGGGAGTGGAATCCTTGAATTTGATTTCCTTTTTCTTGTTTTCGAGACCTGAAAGAATCTCTGAGGCTCTCTGCACAATCGAATCAGGGATGCCTGCCAGTTTGGCCACATAGATCCCGAAAGACTTTTTGGCTTTTCCCATCCTGGCTTTTTTCAGGAAGATGACATTCCCCTCTTTTTCGACTGTATCCATAAAAAGATTAAATACTCCTGCTTCCTTTTCCAGATCAGTCAGTTCATGATAATGTGTCGCAAAGATAGTCTTTGTTCTGTTCCCGTCAAAATGGGACTTCGAAAGATTCTCCACAATCGCCCAGGCGAGACTCAGACCGTCATAAGTGGAAGTTCCCCTGCCGATCTCGTCAAAAAGGATCAGGCTGTTTTCAGTCCGATTTTTCAGAATCGCAGCAGACTCTTTCATTTCCACATAAAATGTGGACTCCCCTGCAGTCAGGTTGTCCGCAGAACCGATTCTGGTAAACAGTCTGTCTGCAATGGAAAAAGAAGCACTTCTGCAGGGAACATAGGAACCCATCTGAAACAGAATCTGGTTCATAGCAATCTGTCTCATAAATGTAGACTTGCCGGCCATATTGGGACCGGTCAGAATCCCTACTGCATTTTTTTTCGTATCCAGCTTGATGGAATTCGGAGTAAAAGACTCGCCTGCAGGAAGGAATTTTTCCACAACGGGGTGTCTGGATTCTTCCAGATGCAGAATGCCCTCAGTGTTGATTTCAGGGCGCACCCATCCGTACTTGTCCTGACAGTGTGCAAGTGAAAGATAATAGTCCAGTTCACTGAATGCAGATGCCATAGCAAGGATCTGCTCTGAACAGGAATTGACCTCCGCACATAGAAGATTGAATTCCTTCAGCTCTATATCCTGTATGATTTCTTCCGCGTGAAGAATTGTTCTTTCGATATCCTCCAGCTCAGGCGTAGTGAATCTCTCAGAAGTGACAAGGGTCTGCTTTTTCAGATAGGAGTCAGGAACATTCTTTGCATCCTTTCTGGAAAGTTCGATATAATATCCTACTACCTTATTATATCGAATTTTGAGAGTATTCATTCCTAAGGCTTTTTTTTCCTTTTCCTCCAGTGCAAGAATCCAGTCCTTTCCCTTGAACTTTGCCTCTCTTGCCTTGTCGAGCTCTGCAGAAAAACCTGCCCGGATGAAAGGAGTATTTGTACCGAGAACTGCAGGCAGATCATGTTCTGAAATTCTTTCATTGATAAAACTTTTCAGACGCAGAAGGGATTCGTGCACTGCCGGAAAACCGTATTCAGGAGGAAGCCTTTCTTTCAGCTTTTCAGCAGTCTCAATATTTCTCTCCACTGTCCTGAAGTCCCTGGGGAAAACCTTGCCTCCCCGGAACCTTCCTGCAGTTCTTTCCATATCCTGTGTTTCAGAAAGAAGAGTTTTTGTAATGATAAAAACTTTTTTATCTGCAGAAAGCAGCTCTATTTTATCCCAGCTTTTTCTGATTTTCTCTTCGCTTCTTGTCGGGAAAAGAATTCTTTTTTTCAGAACACGTTTTCCGCCCGGAGTGACGCATTCATTCAGCACATGAAACAGAGTATGGTGTTTTTCATTTGCATTCTGATTTTCAGTAAGATCGAGATTCCTGACTGTATTTGAATCCATTTCCAGGAATTCCTCATCCCTGATCTCCTCTGCCTTAGGAAAACGGAACTGACTGTTCTTGAAATAGGCACCGAGAAGTTCTTCGAGAACGGAACGCATCGACTCATAGTCCCCCGATTCAGGAAAATTGTACTGAGAAGAATCAAGCAGAGTAATATGACATTTTACATTCAGTCCAAGATTGCTCCAGGATAATGAATGTTCCCGGAAGAATACAATCTCGGAAGGATTGAATTTTTTCAGTACGGAATCCAGTTTTTCAGAGTCGAGTTTTTCAATCAGATAATAGGAATTTTCAGAAGTGGTGATGTCCGCAAACAGAACTGATATGACCGAAAAAGAAATATAAATAAAGCAAAGATAATTATTTTCATAACTTTTCAGAAGATTGTCTTCGAGAACTGTTCCGGGACTCACTATCCTCACAACCTCTCTCTGAAGCACCTTTCCTGCAGGTTCGTCCGACTTGATCTGATCGCAGATCACTACAGTCTGCCCTGCAGAAATCAGCCTCGAAAGATAATTGTCCGCGGCATGAAACGGTATCCCGCACATCGGGATCTGGTTCTGTCTTTTCGTCAGTGCAATGTCTAGAATCCGGGAAGCAGTGACTGCATCATCCATAAACATTTCATAGAAGTCCCCCAGTCTGAAAAATATGATGGAATCAGGATATTTTTTTTTGAACTCCTGAAACTGCCTCATTGCAGGAGTATTAAGAGGCTGAGATTCCTTTTGCATTTCGAATGAATTCCCGAATCAGATTTCTGTCCTTGACTCCGGGAGAGGATTCCACACCGCTCGCAGTGTCTACCCCAAATGGATTCAGTTCAGATCGTACAAGATTCAGGTTTTTAGGAGTGATCCCTCCTGCAAGCAGATATTTTCTTTTCAGATGTTTTACATAGGCCCAAGGAAAGACAGTTCCAGTTCCTCCGCCCAATGTCTTATGATGGCTGTCAAGAATGAGCAGATCAGACTCTGCATCCAGATCAGAATCATAGATCTCTTTTTCTACGGAAATCTGGGGGAGAAGAATATTCTTGTCCAGTCCAGGATTTTTCCAGGTTTCATCTCTTGCCACAAACTGCACCCTGTCATATTCCAGAGAAGAGAGAGCATTCCTGATATCCTCTTCCGAATTGCGGAAGAACAGAAGAACTATCTCTGTTTTTTTTTCGAAGTTTTTTCTGAGATGAAAAATAATTTTTTCTGCTGTAGAAATATCCGTTTTTCTTTTACTTTCGGGGGAAAAATTCAGACCGATAAAGTCGGCTCCCTCTTCGGCAGCGAAGAGAGCCGTTTCTATATCTTTGATTCCGCAAACTTTTACTTTCATTCGGCATTAAGTCTGCCCTGCAGACTGCAGGACAAAGCTTTTTGCGGCAGGGCAACGGTCAAATCAAGACGCCGCAGAGACAATATTGCGGATCGCTTTGCGATCCGAGGCATCCTACCGGAGGTTCAAAGGGACTTCGTCCCTTTGATATCCCTGCTGTATGCAAAATTTATTTCACGATCAGATGGAGGTTTCCAGGCTTGACTTCTTTCTGAGTGAATTCAATTCCCATATCCCCTTTTCTTTCTCTCATCTTTCTGTACAGAGTGACTCCGTTGAACATTGCCTTCACTTCCATAGGAATCATCTTGTTTACATTAGAATTCCCTTTGATGCTCACATTGTTTACGCCCTTGATCTTCCGGATCTGTCCCTGAATGTCCTTGTCCAGAAATGTATCATAGTCCAGTCCTTCGATGACGACACGAATCAGAGTGCCTGGAGTCCATTTGGAAACAAACTGTTCTCTCACTTTCGGATAAATTCTTTCCACTGCTTTCTGGATTGCTTCCTGCGCACCGCTTTCCGGACTTACATGAGGATAGGCTCCTGTCGTATTTTCCGCAGCAACGATGTGGGCAGAACCCACATCCACAAATTTCAGCTTCAGTGTCGCCTGATGAGAGAATAGACCGCTTCCTTCAATCTCTCCAGCATTTCTGACATCCGCAGTTCCGATGACAAGAATCTGTGCTTCCATTTCTGCAGCAGCCGCCAGTGCCTTTTCTTCTTCCTTAGGATTTCCGTAGACACCGACCTGCTTCCCGCCTTCTTTGGCCAGAATTCTCATAAACTGAGCCTTGTCCAGAATCGTAAATTCCTTGAACCTTCCTGCAATCGCGTTTTCAGTTGCCACAGAATTGCTTGAACTTAACTGACCGTTGATTCTTTCTTCCACAAGCATCAGGAAATTCGGATTGTCCTGCCTTTTCATAATTTCTTCCAAGGCAGTTTTCAGCGACTTAGGATTGACCTTTCCTTTTGCATCAATCTCCACGAGCTGACCTTTTTTGCGGGTTGGACCGATCTGAGAATAGGCATATACAACGCCTTCAATCGTAGCATTGATGATCTTTTCTCTGGACTCTGCATCAATGACTGTCTCCTCGCCTTCCACGAGTTCACCGATTCCCTGCTCGATGATCTTTCTTTTGGCATTCATTTCCGCATCATCGTCGTTGATGCCAGTGACATCCTTTACATAAATAAACCCGTCCCCTTCTTTCTTCTGTGAAGAAGGACAGTACAAAAATTGAATCAATATCAGGAATATTCCAAGTTTTTTCATAAAACCTCTTTATTATAATACATTACTTGAATGCGGCACATAACAATTAGACTGCAGGTTCTGCCCGATGCAACCGTAAAAATGGCATTTTTGGGAAAAAACCGGGGGCACCCTATTGCTGCCTGATTTTACAAAGCCAATTTTTCATAGACTTCGTCGAACGCAAGCTCACAGTCCAGATAGGGAATCTGTATTTTTCCTTCTGTCTTCAGATCGAGGATCAGCCAGAGTCCATCTGCATTCCTGCTGAAAACTTCGATTTGTCTGGACTCAGACGAGACCAGAATATAATTTCGGAGAGAGGAAATCGACCGGTACGCCTGAAATTTTTTTCCTCGGTCATAGAGTTCTGTAGATTCAGACAGAACTTCAAATATCATCATAGGATTCAGAAGAGTATTCTTCCTGTCATTCAAAAATACAGGTTCATCACATACGATCGTTACATCCGGATATGTATAATGACTGTTTTCATTCAACTGCACTCTCATATCAGATGGGTACACCAGACAGGGACTGGTCCGAAGCTGATTTCCCAAAGCTCGGATCAGATTGCTCACAATCAGATTATGACCGCTCCCTGCTCCTGCCATTGCATACATATCGCCCTGGAAATATTCATGTTTTACTTCTGAAGTTTCTTCTATACGAAAATACTCCTCTGCACTGATTGTACTGAGGACAGGATTATCCATAATCATCAGAGTCCGTGCAGATTTATATTCTGTCAAGTACTGTATGGCTTGGGCGGAATCAGCTGGTGTCCACTCTGACGGCTCTCGACGGTGGCTGAGGTTCTCGAAGCCGCCGGTACTGCTTAGGTGCAGTTCAGGTGACCGTAACCTAAGGGAGCGGTTTGTATAGTTCGTTTAAATCTCTTCTTAAAAATACTATACAAAAATATACCTATAAAATATTACTATCTCACCTTACGCAGGTGGGGCGGTTTTGGCAGAGAGCCTACCGGCGGTTTTAAGGGCTCAAGTACATTAAATTTCATCCCTGAATTGTTTCTTCTGACCGACG
>DAORDI010000250.1:0-8793 GCA_035345895.1 Leptospiraceae bacterium | reverse complement strand
CCCGCCATAACGTCCATTGCATCCGCACCGCCGACGCCGATAGCAATCATACCGAGTCCGCCAGCGTTGACAGTGTGCGAGTCTGTACCGATCATCATCCCGCCCGGGAATGCATAGTTTTCCAGAATGACCTGATGGATAATCCCTGCACCCGGCTTCCAGAATCCGATTCCGTACTTATTGGAAACTGAACCAAGGAAATCATACACTTCCTTGTTTGTGACATTTGCAGTATCCAGATCGGCCTTCGCACCTTCTTTTGCCTGAATCAGGTGATCACAATGCACTGTAGAAGGAACTGCTACCTTCTTTCTTCCTGCCTGCATAAACTGCAGAAGAGCCATCTGCGCCGTTGCATCCTGCATAGCCACTCTGTCAGGAGCAAAATCCACATAATCGGCTCCGCGTTTGAAGTTTTTCAGGTCTTTCTGTTCCCAAAGATGGGAATACAGTATCTTTTCTGTCAGTGTCAATGGTTTGCCTACGACCTTTTTGGCCGCGTCCACTCGTTCCTTCATCCTGGAATAAGTGTTTTTTATCATATCTATATCAAATGCCATGCTTCCTCCCACAGGGTTTTCACAAATAACCGGTATCCTTGATTTCGGGTTTAAGGTAAAGAAAAAAAGAGATGCCAGTTTGATTGTCGGCGAAAACTGACTCCTGCATTTTCAAAAACTGATTGAAAGGCAAATTGAGGACGGAAAACCTTATGAGAAATTATGAACCTGTCCGAACAGAGTCATTTTGGTCCAGACATTGAATGAGATCAGGGCTTCCTGTTCAGCCATTGTTTTATCAGAGACTCCATTCCTGACTTCTGAATAGGCTTTAAAAGAAAATCATTCATCCCGGCCTGAAAGCATCTTTCTCTTTCTTCGGAACTGCTCCCCGCAGTAACTGCTATGATCGGAATGTCTTTCCACTTATGTGTTCTTCTGATTTCTTCCGTTGTTTCATATCCGCTTTTATCAGGCATCTGAATATCCATAAATACAATATCCGGCAAATCTGAATTCAGGATGCCGAGAGCATCATTGCCGGTACCTGCTTCAAGGATTCTGACATTCGGAAAGAGACTGGACAGAAGTCTGGAAAGAAGAAGCATATTCGTCCTGTTGTCTTCCACGATCAGGGCAGTAAACTGTTCAGTATTTGTTTCTTCAATTGCACTGCTCTGATTCTTCAGTCTGAACATTGCATCAAGAAGGTCATGGAAATGGAACGGTTTCAGAAGAAACTCTGCAAGTCTCTCTCTCTGAAGTCTGTGTCTGAGTTTTTCATCAGGTTCATTGGCGCAGACGACAAGGATCGGAAGATCAGAAAACGGAATATTCATCTCTTTTCTGATCTTCAGTATTGAACTTAACCCATCCGCTTCGTAAAGTTCGCTGTCAATAATAAGCGCATCGAATTTGTTTTCACCCGAGAGAAGTCTGAAAACTTCTCCTGATCCGGATACTGCCTCAGAATTGATATTTTGCATATACAGCATATCCCGAATCATAAGGATGCTGTATTCCCTGTTTCCGGAGATCAGAACCGATTTAAATTCCTGACCGTAAACTGGAAAATCAGGAAGTCCTGCTTCTGTAGGAAGAACGATATCAAAGAAAAATACAGATCCTTTCCCCTGCTCAGACTCCAGCTGAAGACTGCTGTTCATCAGAGAAAGAAGTCTGCTTGAGATCGTAAGACCAAGACCAGTTCCTCCGAATTTTTTTGTGGTGGAAGCATCCTCCTGCGAAAATGCCTCAAAGATTTTCTGTCTGTTTGCAGGGGCAATGCCTATTCCAGTGTCCGAAACTGAAAACCGGAATCGAGTCTCATCAGAGGAAATTCTGTCCAGAATCTCCAGTTTCAGTTCTACTCTTCCTTTCACTGTAAACTTAATCGCATTGCTCAGAAGATTGATCAGAACCTGTCTGAACCTGATCTCATCAGCATAAATAAATCGGGGAGCATCATCAGGGATAATGACTGAAAGCCCTATCTTCTTTTTGTCTGCCTGAAATCTGACAATATCCTGAATCTGTCCGCACATCTCGTAAATATCAGTCTTCTCGACGGAGAGTTCCAGCTTTCCTGCTTCAATTTTAGAAAAATCTAATATGTCATTCACTATTTCCAGCAGAAAGCTGCCGGACTGATATACTGCAGAAAGATACTTTTTCTGTGTCTCGTTCATTTCCGTCTGCATCAGAAGATCGGTAAACCCGATAATCCCGTTTAAGGGAGTTCTGATTTCATGGGTCATATTCGCCAGGAATTCTGACTTGGCGCGGTTCGCGGATTCTGCGGCCTGTTTCGCTGAAAGCAGATTCAGTTCGGCTTCTTTTTTTTCAGTAATGTCCTGAATCACTCCGTAAAGAAGCTCCGGTCTGTCCTCCCTGAACTTAATCTGTCCAATTGTCTTAATCCATATTTCTCTGCCTTTCGCAGTGATCACTTTCAGTTCATCAGTCCATGGGACCCTGTCCGTAAAACTCTTCTTGACTTTTTCCTGAATGCGAAGCCTGTCCTCATCGCTTGCAATGTAACGTGTGGAAAACCCAGAATCAGGAGATGTGCTCAAATCCAGATCATGAATCTCTTTCGTCACTTCAGACCAATAAAGAGTATCCTTAATGATATTGTATTCCCATCCCCCGACTCTTGCGATTCTGCCTGTCTGTTCCAGCTGTTCCTTGGTAAAAAGAAGCATTTCCTTTGCAATTTTTTCTTCTGTAATGTCCCTTACGATTGCAAGCACAAGCCCTGACTTTCCGAGAGGAACAATCCTGGCCTCAAAATGTCTTTCGGAATCTCCAATCAGAAGGCTGTATTCGAATGTACGGAGCCTGCCTGTCAGAAGAGCTGCCTTGTATTCGTTCAGATGCCTTTCTCCTTCATCCTCACCGAAAATATCCGTTACCCTCAGATTTGGAACTGTCTCGACAGGAACTGCAAGCTTCTCAGGTTCGCTTGTAAGCACTTCTCTGTAATGTCCTTCAGAATCTATCACAAAAAGGATATCCGGCAATGCTTTTATAATGGCTTCATTCTTTTCTTTTTCGTTCAGAAGTTCAATTTCAGCATTCTTTCTTTTTGTAATGTCCGTGCTGATGGAAAGAAACTGAGATATCTGTCCATGAATGTCAAATATCGGATTTACAACGGTATCCAGCCAGAATTCCCTTCCGTCCCTGCCTCTGTTTCTGATCTCATTTCTCCAGGTCCTGCCCTGACTGATCATATCCCACATTTCTGTCCAAAATTCGCGGCTGTGAAATCCTGAATTAAAAATGCTGTGATCCCTGCCTAAAAGTTCAGCTTCTTCAAACCCAAAAAGGTCACAGAGCTTCCTGTTGGCTTTTAGGATTCTCCCGTCCCTGTCTGCAATAGTCACAAGCGCACTGCTGTCAAGGGCATCCAGAATGGAACTCAGCTCCTGGTTTTTTTCAGTGACTGCCTGCAGAGCGAGAACCCGTTCAGTCGTGTCTCTTCCGGTACACTGAATTCTGTTCAGAAATCCTTCACTGTCAGTGACACCTGTAAAATCCCATTCTGAATACATAACCGTTCCGTCAGGACAGGGCTTTCTGAGAATGACGCTGAAAACCTGATTCGGATTCTGCACACATTTCATTACAGTATCATGACATTTTCCATGGTCCTCCGGAATGATATGAGTAAGACCGCTCATTCCCAAAATTTCGGAAAGTTCTATGTTGAAAACATTGCAGAAATGCCTGTTGGCATATGTATATCTTCCCTGAAGGTCGGTAGTCAGAAAAAAGATGAACTGCCCTGCCAGAATGGATTCAAACTTTTCCACTGAGGGCATATACTCGGTCTTCTTCTGAGCCGCCTTGAAGATTGAATTCGCACCTAGAATTTTTTCAGTGAAGCCTTCTTTGTTTCTGAAAAGACGGATTCTGCTTTTTACCCAGACGATTTCTCCGCTTTTATGAACATATCTGAGCATCTGTTCGCTCAAGTGTTCTGCTGTTTCCGGAGCTCTGGAAAAAATATGGAAATTGACATCTTTCCCGTAAATCAGAGTCCTGTGCACATTAGGTGAATTCTGAAGTTCTCCCGGTTCATAACCTAGAGATTTCCAGAATGTTCCGTTCATCCATTCCTCGCCCGTAAAAATGTCCAGGAACCAGATGCCCGCACTGCCGTTTTCCAGAACAAATTCAAGGACAGTTTCATCTCTGTGAATCAGCTCAAAGAAACTGTTCTTCAAAAAATCTGACATAAGAATTCCGCGTTGCTCCTCAGCATATACAATTTTAGCTGCATTCTCAGACAGTCCAATAAAAATATTTTTTCAGCGTAAAATAATGCAGCCCGGCAGAAATACAATGCAGTGAAATGCACGCAGAGTCGTTTTAAAACCAGGAATTTTGAGCTGTTTTCAGCATATCAGAGACGTCCGGTATAAAATTAAACTTAAAGATAATCAATTTTTTTACTATCCCCGCCTGACAGACAGTCTTCCGAAAATGCAGTTTGCAGTGAAACCGAATTTTGAGGATCAGTTTAATTATTGAAATAAGATTTTCGAAGCCGTCAGCTTTTCCGCCACGGCCCTCAGATTGCATAATCAAAAAACCGGGAAGGCTCTGACCTTCCGTCCAGACTCACCATTTTCAGGATGCAGAATTTCCGAGTTTATTCTTAAAAACTGATTTCAAGCCCGTCTCTTTCTCATTTTCATACTGAAAATGTTAATTTTGCTTGAGAGAAAAATGAAACCGTAAAATATTAGAATTATTTTGACACAAATCCCCCAAGAGGTATTTTATGAGATTCCATTTTCTTCTGTTTATATTAATTCATTCTGCAGTCTGGGCAGATTCAGTGACTAAAGAGGGAAAACTTCAGGAAGTCATTCTCTACAGAAATCAGGCTCTTGTAATGAGAACTCTTGAGGTAGATCTGAAAGACGGTATCCATGAAATCATAGTAAGCAGACTGCCTTCCGAAATTATACAGAGCAGTCTTTATGCCGAAAGCTCGGGGGCAGAAATCAGAGGCACTAGAATGAAAACCAAGGAGCTTTCGGAGGATCCTGAGGCGCCTGTCAAAGAACTGGATGAAAAAATAGAGAAAATCAGTTCCGACATATCCAAAGTAAACAGACTGCTTCAGGTAAACCAGTCCAAAGTGCTTTACCTGACAAAGCAGGAAGACTTTGCAGCTGCTACAGAAAAACAGGAAATGACAAAGGGAGTACTGAATCCGGATGTAATCGCTAAAATTACGCTGTTCCATTTTGATCAGAAAAGAGAACTGGCAAATGAAGAATTTCAGCTCCAGGCTGATCTGAAAAAGCTGAACAAGGAAAAGGACCATCTGCAGAGGCAGAGAAAACAGCTGACCAAGACAACGCCCAGACTTCTGGAAGCAAGCGTATTTGTAGAGAAGACAGGTCAGGGAACAGCACAGATCAAGCTGTTTTATCTTGTACAGAATGCAGGCTGGAACCCCGTATATAATATATATTCAAAATCCGGTGAAAAAAATGTCACCACAGAATTTAATGCAAAAATCCAGCAGTTCAGCGGTGAAAACTGGGAAAATGTACAGATCACTCTTTCCAACGCAACTCCGGCTCTGAGTGCAGCAGCCCCTTCTCTGTCCCCGTTCCGGCTCAGTCTGTCGTCAGGGCCTTCCGGGTATGTGACCGGCGATCTGAGAGCGGCAACTCAGAATGCTGCCAAAAAGATGAGCATCGCTACTCAGAAACAGATGGGAGCACAGAATTGGGATGAGTCTGCAGAAAGCGGATGGGCAATGAACAGTGCAGCAAATGAATTTCAGAACCTGGAGATTATGGCTAAGGATGAAGACCTGAGTCTTCTGAAAAAAGAACTGAAAGGAGAGCAGAATTCTCCCAGTGTAAGCTTTCCTCTCAAAGGAAAACTGAGTCTTTCGAGCAAGAATGAACAGCAGCTCGTTAAAGTGGAAAAATTTACAATGGCTGCAAAGTTCTACAATGTGGCAACACCTCTTCTGACGAACTATGTATTCAGAGAAGCAGAAATTATGAATGAATCCTTGGAAACTCTTCTGGAAGGTCCTGCAAATGTCTATCTGGATGAAAGATATGTAGGGAAGGCTGAAATATCAAATATTGCAAAAGGTCAGAATTTCATTATGGGTTTCGGAATAGATTCTCAGATAAAGGCAAAAAGAGAACTTGTGGAAAAAAAGGAAAAAATTCTTGGGGGAAACAAGGAAATCACTTTTAAAGTGCGGATCATCCTTGAAAATTTCTACAAGAAGAATATGGATCTGAGAGTGCTCGACAGAATCCCTGCTGAAGACGAGAAGGAAAACATTCGCATCACTCTGGATCTGAAGGCAAATTCACTGAGCAGAGACGAACAGTATGTTCAGTATGAAAGACCCAAAGGAATCCTCAGATGGGATACGGCACTTTCAGGAGAAAGTTCTGCAGGAAAAGCGAAGGTAATCGAATATTCCTACAAGCTTGAACATGACAGAAATCTGGGAGTCACAGCTCCTTCAGCTCAGAAAACAGATCAGATGAGACTTGAATTTGATGAAATCCAGAAACTGAAGCATAACAGAAAATAATATGACCGCACCCTATCTTTCGGAAAATGAGACGGAGAGACTGGAAAATCTGAGAAGTTTCCAGATCCTCGACACATATCCGGAAGAAGAATATGATTCAATTGCAAGACTTGTCTCACTGATCTGTGAAGTGCCGACAGCCCTGATTTCACTGGTTGATTCAGACCGGCAGTGGTTTAAATCAAAGATCAATATGAATTTCAATGAGACTCCCAGAGATATTTCCTTCTGCGGACACGCAATATTGGACAATTCTATTTTCATTATAGAAAACGCAGCAGAGGACATGAGATTCCGCGAAAATCCTCTTGTGACAGGGTATCCAAAAATCAGATTCTATGCGGGAGCACCTCTTGTAACGAACGAAGGGTACAATATCGGTACGCTCTGTGCGATTGACTACATCCCGAAAAGACTGAGTCCAGAACAGACCGAATCTCTGGTTCTTCTTTCCAGACAGGTTGTCAATCTTTTTGAAGCCAGAAAACTGGCACTCACTTATGAATCGGCAATTCATGAGATAGAAAAAAACCGTCTGAACCATCTCAAACTCGAAAGCAGGTACTATTCCATTGTATCTTCCATGAAGGAAGGAGTGATTCAGACCGATGTCAACGGAATCATTTTATCCTGCAATATCAGTGCCTGCAGGATACTTGGCATGAATGCACAGGAACTGGAAGGCAGGCATTTTTTCTTTCAAGACACCGAATTTTTGAAGGGTGACAGCACTGTTCTGAAAGAAGAAGATCACCCTGTATCCATGGTTCTGAAAAACCGGACAGGATATGAGGATATTGTAATCGGTCTTAAACTTCCGAACGGAAGACTGCTTTGGATCAATGTAAACTCAGAACCCATCCTGGAAAATGATCAGTTTGCAGGAGCGGTCATTTCATTTGCAGACATTACAGAAAAGAAAATTCAGGAAGAGGAGCTGAATGCAGCAAAAAAAGCAGCAGATGAAGGAAACAGAATCAAGTCCGAATTTCTTTCGATCATCAGTCACGAAATTAAAACTCCTCTGAATTCCATACTTGGGGTCACATCTCTTCTGCTTGAAGAAAAACCGAGACCGGATCAGGAAGAAAACCTGAGCATCCTCAAAACTTCAGCAAAGAATCTGCACACTCTGATTTCCGACATACTTGACTACAGTGAACTGGAGTCAGGAAAAGCGAGAATCAATGAGGTCGAGTTTGATCCCGCAGAATATGCTCAGAATATTCTGAGAAGTTATTCAGGAAAGGCGGAAGACAAAAAAATCAACCTGAATATAACAATCGATTCCAACACAGGCAAAAAAACATTCGGAGATGCACTGAAATTTCAGCAGGTTCTTTCAAATCTTCTGAGCAATGCACTGAAATTTACACAGAACGGATCTGTTTCCATGGATATGAAAATCACAGAACAGGATGGGATGATAAATGTAAGGACCTGTGTAAAGGATACAGGGATAGGCATTGCAGAAGAAAATCTGAACAGAATATTTGAGCGGTTCACCCAGGAAGTACAGACCTATTCCAGAAAGTTTGAAGGAACAGGTCTGGGGCTTGCAATCACCAAAAAGATCATAGATCTTTTAGGCGGATCCATTCAGGTAGAAAGTGTACTGAATGAAGGCTCATCCTTCACTTTTCAGTTTCCTTTTAAAATATCTGCGGCAGAAAAAAAGACTGTCACCGAATTTTCGCAGCCATATCATATCCTTCTTGTAGAAGACGATCAGACAAATGCATGGCTTGCATGCAAATATATGAAGAAATGGAATCTGATCACAGAACATGCACTGAACGGAAAAGAGGCTCTTAAAATTGCGGACACCATTATGTTCGATCTGATCCTGATGGACATACAGATGCCGGAAATGGACGGATTTGAAGCTGCCGAAATTATGAGAAGCAGGAACATAAGCTGTCCTATTCTGGCATTTACTGCTGCCAATATTTCTGAAATAAAAGAAAGAATATTTGCATCCGGAATGAACGATTTCATAGTCAAGCCGATACAGCCCAGCCTTATGTATAAAATAATGAAAAAATATCTGGAGAAGTCTGATTGAAGAACATTCTGATTCTTGGAAGCGGGGGAATCGCATCTCTTTATGGAAGCATGATGCAGAGGCACGGGTTTTCGGTCAGCCTATACGCAAGAAGGAATTCAGAGGAAATCGCCTCAGGGATTCAGGTAGACTCTGTA
>DAORDI010000249.1:1748-8845 GCA_035345895.1 Leptospiraceae bacterium | reverse complement strand
GTACTGGCGCAGCAACATGTACTGTGACTGGGGGAGAAGGAAGACTTGGAGTGCAGTTCAATTTCAGTACATTCTTTTTCTTCCTTCAGGGACAGTACCAGTCACTCAGCTTCAAGGCTGCTGACAGCGGAGTAAATGCAACAAACACAATCGGAAGTTTAGGACTTGGTGCTCGATTCTGATCTATCGGAGTTGCTGTGCAGATGCTGCCTTTAAAGGCAGCATCTGCGACAATCGACACATCGATGGTGTTTTTTTAATCTGTTTCAACTCCCAGTGATTTGACAGATTCCAGATTGATGTATTTATCCGGATCCTGAGGAAGTCCTTTTGACTTCTGGTAACTGTTGAGTGCATTGAATGTATTTGTATCTGCCAACCCGTCAGTTCTGCCTGGATCAAATCCGGAAGTTTTAAGCGCATTCTGAATTTTGGAAATTTTGGAAGGAGTTGCATTGTTTTCGCAAAGAACTCTTCTCCACTCAGTTGCTGCTTCTCTGACCATTACAGTTCTTGTAATATTCTCAAATTCTGCCGGTACAGGAATTCTGATCTGTTTTTCAGGCTCTATCAGTTTTTTCACTGCTACAGTCTGGTATTCTGCAGGAACATCCACTTTTCTGGTACTCGGAGGTATTTTTTCAATCTGTCTTTTTATAATACTGTATTCCTCGGGAACAACTTCCTCTGTCTTGGAAGCTGGGACTTTCAATACCTGCTTCTGAATTGTCTTATAAACTGGAGGAACTTCAATCAGGCAGAGAAGATTGCTGTCTTCACTTTTTTTCCATACAGTATAGCCTTCCTTATCAACGACTCTTTCCTCAACGGTTTCATAAACCGGGGGAAGTTCTATGACTTTTTTGGAAGCAGGCTTCACTAGCACCTTTTCTTCGACAACTTCATAGACAGCAGGTATTTCTTCATATCTGACGGTTGCAGGCCGGACCAATATCTTTTCCTGAATCAGTTCATACTGCGGAGGAACAGTTTCAGTTCTTTCCGATGCCGGTTTTTTTATGTACTGTTCCACTACTTCTTTATAATCAGCGGGAATTATAACTTTGCTGAAGCATTGTCCCGGTTTAGCATTAGGCACAATTGTAGAGCTGTCGATTCCGCTGCTCACTCCCACGAGTCCAAGTGAATTATTATTCTCTCTTGTCGCAGGTTTTGCAGGTGCCGGGGCAGTCTTTTCCGGCGAAAATGCAGCGGGCTCCGGCTGAGGCGAACTTGGTTCTGTTCTGGAAACCGGTGTATCTTTTGCAGAAGGCTTGGCAGGCGGTGCATCATTTTTTTTATCGGCAGAACTGCAGACAGATAAGGTGAAGAGCAGCGAGGAAACCATCACAAAGTTCTTTAATTCTTTCATTGTATTCATACTCCTTTCTTCTGAACCTTAATTCAGTCCTTTTTTATTTGTATACTCAATTTTTGATTTCATAAATTCAGAAAACACTGTCAGGGACTTTTCCCGGATATTTTCTTGCAAGCCTTTCTGCACAGATTTTAATGTGTTTCTGGACGGACTGATACGGCAGAAGCATCTTTCCTTTAGAAGCTTCTTGTCGGATACTCGGTTCTGTTTATGCATTTATTCATTAAGGAATCATTATGAAATATTTTTTTATGCTTCTGCTCATCCTGTTTACAGGTCTTTCTTCTGAAGAAAGAAAGATTGTCATACACACAGAAATATTCAGTGAGGAAAGGGAAGAGCAGGGTGGGTGGGTATCGGCAGGCATTCAGAGACTTGTGACATATGGAATTGAACAGATTGCATCTGTCCGACTTTCAGAATATGAAGATATGAAATTTGCCTACGGAAACGTGAAAAGACAGATTCCCAGACCTGAAAGAGAAAGGATGATCCGTGATAAGACTGAAATGGATCTTATTCTGAAAGGTTCAGTACGGCTGAACGGATCCGACATCATTGTCTATCTGGAGATGACAAACGTAAGGAGTCCGGTCAGAAAAAAAAGCTTCGTAAGTGCCGGTTCAGTCGGAAAAATCAGTCTTCTCCGTCTTATTCTTCTTGAAAAGATCATTCAGGCAGCAAATGAGACTGCAGGGCCTGGATTTGTTCCTGCATCATTTACTGAAAAGGAAAAGGAACGATTTCTTCAGTATCCTGAGTTTTCAGAGAACGGTTTTTTTTCTTATTCAAGAGCACTTTCTCTCAGAAAAACAAATCCTGAAGAATCCATTCTGCTTTTTTCACAGGCACTTTCGGGCGATGGGAGCATCCCTGAACTCCTGATAGATTCTGCTGTGATGCTGAGCCGGAAAGGAGAGTATCTGAATGACTCTGAGAGGCTTTTGAATAGGGTTCAGGAAATACTGAGAAAGAATGAAGAAGTTATTACATTTAATTATATACGTGTTTACTATTATCTGGGCGTAGTTTTCTTCAACAGGGGGGAATTCAGCACTGCACTTGAGTATTTCCTGAAAGCCAAGACAATGAGCGAGTCCATGAATCTCATCCATACTGTCGGGTATCTGGAAATACTGAACTATCTCGGGGACATTCATATGAAAAAAGGAAATCTGAACAGTGCAGTGGAATACTGGCTTTCCTGCAAGAGAGAATATGAACTGAGGAAAATGACAGACTCAATTTACTACGCCGATCTTCTGAACAATACGGGGGTGTATTACCTTGAAAGAAATTCCGTTACCGGTTTTGAGTTTCTGAAAACTGCCAGAGAGATTTATGAAAAATACAGATACAGAAGAAAAATCGGATATGCAAACAATCTGAGCAATTTCGGAAATTATTTTCTTTCGCAGAACAGTCCTGATACAGCCTATTATTACTATGCAAGGTCATTAAAATATTATGAACGTTCAGCTAATACACAGACCCCAGGGTATGCAAATGCACTGAACAATATTTCGACAATACATTTCAGAAAAAAAGAGTACAAGGAAAGTCTGGCTTTTCTCGAAAAATCCAAATCTGTTTATGAAGAACTTAATCTTACGGGCACGAAGACTTATGCAGTGATACTTCAGAATATGGGAAACCTGCATCTTGCTCTGAAAAACCCTCTTACCTCTTATGATTATTTCCGTTCTGCAGAGAATGTCTTCGAAGGTCTCCGTCTAACTGATTCTCTGCAGTATGCACAGGTGATGGAAAAAATTGGAGATATGGAGCTGGAAAGAAGAGGGGTCAAGGAGGCTGTATATTCATATGAGAGGGCCTATACAGCTTACCTCAAATCGAAGAATGAAAAAGAGGCTGCTGTAATGAAAAAAAAATACGATTCTCTCAGAAAAACTCAGTGATGAGAATCATATTCGGGCAGTTTTATTTCTCCTGAAAGAACCTTATCGAGTCTGTCTGAATCGAGTGCATTTTCCCACTTGGAAATGACAACAGTGGCAACAGCATTTCCGATCAGGTTTGTAATGGATCTTGCTTCGGACATGAATCTGTCAATTCCTATGATTAGAGCGATTCCGTTTACAGGAAGGGTTTCAATCGTGGAGAGGGTAGCAGCAAGCGTAACAAGACCTGCTCCTGTCACCGCTGCAGCGCCTTTTGAAGTCAGGAGAAGAATCCCCAGAATGGAAATCTGCTGTTCAAGAGAAAGATTGACGTTCGTCGCCTGTGCAATGAAAAGAGCAGCCATAGTCAGATAAATAGACGTTCCGTCCAGATTGAATGAGTAGCCGGTAGGAATCGTAAGTCCTACTACGGATCTGCCGCATCCTGCGGCCTCCAGCTTTTTCATGATTCTCGGAAGAACTGATTCGGATGAGGAGGTTCCAAGCACTATAAGAAGTTCCTGGCGGATGAATTTCAGAAACTTCCATATGCTGAATCCGGCAAGTCTTGCAATTAGTCCCAGCACAGTAAATATGAACAGAAAACAGGTGAAATACAGGCTCCCCATCAGTTTCAGCATAGGGATCAGACTTTTTGCTCCGAAGGAACTGACCGTGAAGGCCATTGCTCCGAATGCGCCTACAGGGGCCAATTTCATAATCATACTGATAATCCTGAAAAAAACGGTTGAGGCCTCTTCAATGATTTCCAGCAGTCTCTCTCCTGCGGCTCCGCTCTCTGCCATTGCGACTCCGAAAAGAACGGAAATGAAAAGCACCTGCAGAATGCTTCCCTCAGTGAATGCTCCCAGAAACTGATTTGGAATGATGCCCAGAATAAAACCCACAGTGGATCTGTGTTCTGTTGAATGTGCCTTGTTCTGAAGACTTAGAATTTCTGAAGTATCCAGTGCGGCAGGATTTACATTCATTCCTTTTCCGGGTTCATAGACATTCAGCACTGCCATTCCTATTATGAGAGCCAGAGTTGAGATCACTTCAAAGTAGATCAGAGATTTCAGACCGACTCTTCCCAGTGATTTCAGACTTCCTACTTTCGCAATCCCTGTCACAACTGTGATGAATATGATCGGAGAAATGACCATCTTGATGAGCCTGATGAATCCGTCTCCGAGAGGTCTCATTTTTGCTCCCAGATCCGGATGAAAGAATCCGAGCGTTATCCCTGCTGCAATTCCAAGTATCACCTGAAAGTAGAGGTTTGAGTAAATTTTACGTGTCATTTTTAAATCTCCTGCCGGGTCTGTGTAAAAGTACCTTTTTCTGCACAGAGCACAAGGAGAAAATAATCAATAGAGTCAGTATCTCCATGAACTCAGTCCCCTCTGTATGAACAGTTTTTTTATGCTTTTATATGTCAGGAAATAAACCAGCATAAAGAAAAAATTGGTGCAATATTCAGAAAGGACTACTTTAAATTTGAAAGAAATTCGACAGATTCAGACTGCAGGAAAGTCGTGCATTTATCAGTCTGGTTCTGAAATTTTGAAGTCAGCGTATGCAGAAGTCCCTGACTCAGCTGAACATCAGCTGCACAATGTCATTTTCCGCATAACCGGACAGTCAGGAATGCAGATTATACTAACAATTATCAGAGGTGAAAGAAGCCGGCTATCCTGTTTTATAATCTGACAAAGAATAACTCACCTTACGCAAATACGATATGCTGTCTAGACGCTGTAATTTTCAGAAAACATTAGAAAAATCTAATGGATCTGTAAAAACAGCAACTTCCGCGCTTGCGGGAGTTTAGCCAGCTTCTAAATGTTGGCGAGGGCGGTAGCTGCTTCCATACCTTGCGTGCCGGCAGACAGCCGAAAGGCGTTCCTGCCCAAAACGTTCCTCCTGCGTAAGGTGAGAGAATAAATTTGATTACAAGTACCTGGGAATGAAATACTTTGAATAGAAATCCAGAGACTGAAGCATAGCTTCATAAAAAAGGAGAGCTGGTTCCCTTGGCCTCTCGATCGTTTAGAATCCTTCATGATTCCTTAAGATCTTGTTTCTTAGGAGAAATTTGAGAAGTAAGAAAGTTTACTGAAATTCAATAAGTTTTTTATAATGCTGAAATAATTTATTTTTCTCAGATAAATAGGGGAAATCATATAGATCATCTTATGGGAAGCTGAGTGTTCTGTAGGTAAGAATTTTAAGGCAGAAAGCACTCTTTTTTTGAAAGTACTGTAATACACAGCAAATTGCTGACGATAGTATTAACAGGAGAAATGTATGAAACATTATATAAGATTTTTTCTATTTAGTATTGCACTTATAATCAGTGTAACTGATTTTTCGAACGGTCTTCTGGCAGAACCGGATGCAGGTACAAAGGCTAATTTAATTCAGACTCACAATACGTTCAGAAAAAAACATGGAGTGCCAGATTTAAAATGGAATGACTCTATTGCAAAATATGCTCAGGAATGGGCTGATAATTTAGCGAAGAAAGACTTAAATCTGGAACACAGACAAAATAACAAGTATGGTGAAAATATATTCGTGGCCACTTCACGCTTGCGCAATCTTGCATCTGCGACATGGTACTCAGAAATCAATTTATACGATTTTAATAAACCAGGTTCTTCCAGTAAAGCAGGTCACTTTACTCAGTTAGTATGGAAAAGCACTACAGAATTTGGATGCGGGGTTGCTAAATCCAAAAGTGATCGATCCTTTTTTGTGTGCAATTATAATCCTCCCGGCAATATAGAAGGAACTTTTGCCGCAAATGTTTTCAAACCTGAAAGCGCTAAAAGAAAATCCGGCACAGCTAAAGCGAAAGATCTCGCAAAAGGCATAAAGATCAGCGGCAGCCCGGAGTCAAATATGATGATTCAAATTTTTGGTTTTGACACATGCTCATCTACAAACGCTCTGAAAAAGAATCTTGATAAACAGAAAACCCAATACAAGTTTAGGGATATGGGCAGGAATTCAGGCGAGTACGATTATATGCAAAGTCTTTTGGAACAGTCAGGATTTGGTGATTGGGACAATATCATTTCACCGGTAGTTGTCTATAAACAGACTGTTTATATGAACCCTAGCATTCATCAGCTCAAATAAAACTGTGCAGAAATGATATGTTATAAGGATTTTGGGGTTTAGCTGATTTAACGTGAGTTTCGTTTAAGCGGTGAGAAGGTTATTCCGAAACTCATGTTAATTATTAGAGTTGTTGAAAAAATCAAGAAATTATCTTTCATCAGAGGCTAAATAGGGATTTTCAAGGGACTATCGTCCCTTAGCAGCTTCCACGCTAGCGAAACCTCCGGTAGGAAACTCAGCTCGCTTTCGCGAGCTGCGGATTTTCTCTGAAAAAATAATATTAGAGATGTTGAAACTAATTTTTCAACATCTCTATTGATAAGCGTCCTGAGTTTCTTTTTCTGTAAAGGTCACGAGAATATCCAAAGTAACGACTTAACGGAGGTGAATAATCCTGCTTTATCAGACCAAATTTCCCGTCTAATAAAAGGACAGGAGAATTGTTTTCTTTGGAAAAAAACTCCACCTTATTATCCAGAAGAAGATCATCCTTGTCAACTTGATTGAATGCATTTGCAAAAGCCTGAGCTGCTTTTATTTCTGAACTGGTTAACGGGTTTGCCAATGAAGCACTTGCTCCAAGCTGTCCGATCAGATTGATAAGAAATTCGTGAACTGAGGACGCAGTGTTATAGGGGAATTAGAACTCCTGGTTTCTAAGGATAAGACCTTGTATGCTGACCAGTTGA